>CAMDFP010000261.1 GCA_945897335.1 Asaia bogorensis
ACCGTGAGCATCGGCGTCGCCGCCCGCGGCGGCGAGTACAAGACCCTGAAGACCATCATCGCCGCCGCCGACAGGGCGCTTTATCGCGCCAAGGCCGCGGGGCGGAACCGCACGATGACCGCCGTCTAGACGAAGAAGCTGGAAATCGCGATCAGGGTGATCAGCGCGAAGGCGAAGCGGCGGTAGACCAGGTCCGAGGTGTGGCGGAACCCGCGGGCGCCGATCCAGACCGCGGCGCCGTAGACCGGCGCCAGCACCACCGACGCCGCCAGGATCCGGGCCGTGAACAGCCCGCCGATCCAGTAGGCGACGGTGGTGATGAGGATGATCAGGCCGAAGAAGGCGTTGATGTTGGCGCGCACCTGCGCCGCGTCGTTCTGGCCGCCGAGCCAGAACAGGATCACCGGCGGTCCGATCATGCCCGTTGCCCCGCCGAGCACGCCGGACGTCGCCCCGACCCCGAGCGTCAGGGGCAGCGACGGCGCCCCCTGGTAGCGCCAGCCGCTGGCGATGACCCCGACGAGCCCGAGGATGACGGCCGAGATGCCGATCCTCAGAGTCTCCGGCGCGACATAGATCAGGATGGCGATGCCGATCGGCAGCGCCGCCGTCGCCGCGACCGTAAGCGGCAGGATCTCGCGCCAGTGGCAGCGTTTCGCCGCGGCGAAGAACAGCGGCATTGTGACCAGGCCGTCGACGACCGTCAGCATCGGGACGGCCACCGTCGGCCCCAGCACCACGGCGAGGATCGGCACCAGGATCATCGCCGCGCCGAAACCGACCAGGCCGCGGACGATACCGGCCACGACCATGCCGAGAACCACCCAGGCGAACCCCGGCGTTGCGGCCTCGACCGCCATCAGATCTATGAAGTCGGTCAAGGCCTCAGTCCTTCGGTACCGGCCTCGGCCGCTTGTCATCGCCGATGGCGACATAGGTGAAGGTGCCTTCGGTCACCAGCCGCCGGCTGCCCTCGGCCCCGGTGATCGCCCAGGCCTCGACCCCGATGGTGATCGAGGTCCGGCCGATGCGCTTCACGTCTGCATAGCAACAGACGATGTCGCCGACCGAAACCGGGGTGTGGAAGGTCATCGCGTCGAGGGCGACCGTCGCCACCCTCCCCCGGGCCCTCTGGAACGCGGAGACGCCGCCGGCGATATCCATCTGGGAGAGCAGCCAGCCACCGAAGATGTCGCCATGGGGATTGGTGTCGGCGGGCATGGCCAGGGTCCGGATCGCCATCTGGCCTTTCGGTGCTCTTACAACATCTTGGGGGTTGCCGGCCATATTCCCACCCGCACCTTGATTTTGCGTCCGCGAGAGGCATTATGCCGGCCATGAAAGATCTGTTCCAGTCGGGCGGGGCCGCCCGCGCCGAGGCCTATTCGGCCAAGGACATCGAGGTCCTGGAGGGCCTCGAGCCGGTCCGCCGCCGCCCGGGCATGTATATCGGCGGCACCGACGAGCGCGGCCTGCACCATCTGGTTGCCGAAGTGATCGACAAGTCCATGGACGAGGCGGTGGCGGGGCATGCCAGCCGCATCGACCTGGAGCTGGGAGCCGACGGCTATTGCACGGTGCGCGACAACGGCCGCGGCATCCCGGTCGACAAGCACCCGAAATATCCGGGCAAATCGGCGCTCGAAGTCATCCTCACCATGCTGCATTCGGGCGGCAAGTTCTCGCAGAAGGCCTACGAGACCGCCGGCGGTCTGCATGGCGTCGGCGTTTCCGTGGTCAATGCGCTTTCGGACGATCTCCAGGTCGAGGTCGCCCGCGACCGGCGGCTCTACACTCAGGTTTATAGCCGCGGCGCGCCCAAGACCAAGCTGACCGATGCCGGCCCGGTGCTGAACCGGCGCGGCACCACCATCCGCTTCCACCCCGACCCGCAGATCTTCGGCAAGGCTCTGCACTTCAAGCCGGGGGTGCTCTACCGCATGGCCCGGTCCAAGGCCTATCTGTTCAAGGGCGTGGAGATCCGCTGGAAATGCGACCCGGCGCTGCTCACCTCCGGCGATCCGACGCCGGCCGAGGGCGTGCTGCATTTCCCGGGCGGGCTCGCGGACTTCCTGGCTTCCGCCGTCGAGGACCGCGGCACCGTCACCCCCACCCCCTTCGTCGGCGAGGTCAAGCTCGCCGACAACCAGGGCCGGGTCGAATGGGCGATCGCCTGGCCGCTCGACGACGAGGGCTTCGTCCACTCCTACTGCAACACCATTCCGACGGCCGAGGGCGGCACCCACGAGCAGGGCCTCCGCCAGGCGCTGCTGCGCGGCATCCGGGGCTATGCCGAGCTGGTCGGGAACAAGCGGATCGCCCAGGTCCAGTCAGAGGACGTCGTCGGTGGTGCTGCGGCGATGCTGTCGGTCTTCATCAAGGATCCGCAGTTCCAGGGCCAGACCAAGGAGCGCCTGGTCACGCCGCTGGCGACCAAGCTGGTCGACCAGGCGATCAAGGACCGCTTCGACCATTGGCTCTCAGGCCACCCCGAGGCCGCCAACGCGCTGCTCGCCCGCATCATCGAGCGCGCCGACGACCGCCTGAAGAAGCGCCAGGACAAGGAGACCAAGCGCCAGTCGGCGACCCGGAAGCTCCGGCTGCCCGGCAAGCTCACCGACTGCACGCGGACCGACTCCAAGGGCACCGAGATTTTCCTGGTCGAGGGCGACTCGGCCGGCGGCTCGGCCAAGCAGGCCCGCAACCGCGACACCCAGGCGGTCCTGCCGCTCCGCGGCAAGATCCTGAACGTCGCCAGCGCGTCGGCCGAGAAGCTGCGCGGCAACCAGGAGCTCTCCGACCTGCTGCTGGCGCTCGGCGTGCAGCCGGGCACCCGCTACGACGACAGCCAGCTCCGCTACGAGCGGGTCATCATCATGACCGACGCCGACGTCGACGGCGCCCATATCGCATCCCTGCTGATGACCTTCTTCTATCGCGAGATGCCCGAGCTGATCCGGAACGGCCACCTGTTCCTGGCCCAGCCCCCGCTCTACCGGCTGGTCAATGGCGCGACCTCGGTCTATGCCATGAACGACGCCGACAAGGACCGTCTTCTCAAGTCGAAATTCAAGCCCAACGTCAAGGTTGAAATTAGTCGTTTCAAAGGCTTGGGAGAAATGCCTGCGGCTCAACTTAAAGATACGACGATGAACCCGAAGACCCGGACGCTGCTCAAGGTCGAGGTCTCCGAGGAGGCCGCCAGCGACACGCGCGACCTGGTCGAGCGCCTGATGGGCCGGAAGCCCGAGGAGCGCTTCAAGTTCATCCAGGAGAACGCCAAGGCGGCCCGCGACCTCGACGTCTGAAGCGGGGCGCGGCGCCACCTCGATGACCCCAGACGAGTACGCTGCCTACGACAGCCTCGGCCTCGCCGACCTGGTCCGCCGCAAGGAGGTGACGGCGCTCGAGCTGGTCGACCTCGCCATCGCCGCGATCGAGCGGCTGGACCCACAGCTCAACGCCGTCCCCATCCGCGTCTTCGATGCCGCCCGCGCCCAGGCGAAGGCCCCCCTCGCCGGCACCTTCGCCGGCGTCCCCTTCCTCGCCAAGGATCTCGGCCTCGAGTGGAAGGGGCTGCCGGTCACCCAGGGTGCCCGCTATTTCCGGGGCTATGTCCCCGCCTTCGACAACGAATTGGCGGCGCGCTGGCGGAAGACAGGGATCATCCCGCTGGGACGCACCAACTCGCCTGAATGGGGCCTCAACGTCGCGACCGAGCCCCGTCTCTACGGGATCGCCCGCAGCCCTTGGAATCCCGACCATACGCCCGGCGGCTCGTCAGGCGGCGCCGGCGCCGCCGTCGCGGCGCGCATGGTGCCGATTGCGCACGCCAATGACGGCGGCGGCTCGATCCGCATCCCGGCCAGCCACGGCAACCTGTTCGGCCTCAAGCCGACGCGCGGGCGCACCCCCGTAGGTCCGGCCTTCGGCGAGCTGTGGAACGGACACGCGATCAATCATGCGCTGACCCGGACGGTCCGGGACTCGGCCGCACTTCTGGACGCCACCGCCGGCCCCGCGCCCGGCGATCCCTATGCAGCGCCGGAGAAGCCCGCCTCCTACCTCGCCGAGATCGCACGGCCGCCCGCCCCGCTCCGCATCGCCGCCAGCTGGACGGCGCCGAAGGGCTATAGGGTCGATCCCGAGGTCGCCACGATCGTGCAGGAGGCCGCCCTGTTCCTCGGCGACCTCGGGCACACAGTCGAGGAGGCGCGGCCGGCCTACGACCATGCCGCGCTCGAGCAGGGTCATGGCGTGGCGGTTGCCGCCAACATCGCCGCTGATGTCGTCGAATGCACCGCCTTCCTCGGCCGCCCGCCCGCCGAGGACGACCTGGAGCCGGAGACCTGGGAGCTGATCCGCTTCGGCCAGGAACTCTCAGCCGAGGTCTTCGAGCGCGCTCGCCGGTCGCTCCACCGCCAGAGCCGGCTGATCGGCGGCTTCTTCGCGACCTGGGATGTCCTGCTCACCCCGGTGGTGGCGGTGCCGCCGCCCCGCCATGGCGAGACCACGGCCGACCGCCTCGGCCATCTCATCGCCTTCACCTTCCCCTGGAACGTGACCGGCCAGCCGGCCTGCTCGGTCCCCTTCGGCTGGACCCGCGACGGGCTTCCGATCGGCATCCAGCTGGTCGGGCGCTTCGGCGACGAGACCACGCTATTTAAGCTCGCGGCGCAGATCGAGACGGCACGGCCCTGGATCGAGAAGAAGCCCAGCATTTCCCTCTAGCGCGTTCGATCTTGGTCGGGCTTTCATCCGGCGCTAGGCTCGCCGGAACAGATCCTCCGCTGCGGAGCCCCCATGCGGCCCTTCCTGGACTCGACCGAGCATTTCGATGATGCAGCCGAGCTGACGCGGCGGCTGAAGCGCGACGGCTACATCTTCCTGCGCGGGCTCCTGCCGCGGGAAGACGTGCAGGCCGTCCGCCGGAAGGGGCTCGAGGTCGCCGACTCCTGCGGCTGGCTCGACACCAGCCAGCCGCTCGAGACCGCCATCGCCAATCCGGCCGCGGCGACCATCGATCCGGAACCGGCCTATCTCGACATGCTTAGCCGTTTCTACCACTCGGAGGATCTGCATGCGCTGCAGCACCATCCGCGGGTGACCGGCCTGTTCGAGCGCATCTTCGGCGAAGCCGTGCTGCCGCGGCCGCGGCTGATCCCGCGCTGCATCTTCCCCCAGCGCCCCGAGTTCACCACCGCGCCGCACCAGGACTACCCTTATGTCCAGGGCACCGACGAGGTCTACACGATGTGGACGCCGCTGGGCGACTGCCCGACGGAGATGGGGCCGCTGCAGGTCGCCGAACGCTCGCACCTGAACGGGGTGCGCGAATTCAAGATCACCGCCAACGCGGCCGCCGGCCTCACCGTCGTCGATCCGCTCGACGGCGCCTGGGTCTCAGGCGACTTCGCCGCCGGCGATGCCGTCATCTTCCACAGCCTCACCGTCCACAAGGGCGTACCCAACCAGTCGAACCGGCTCCGGCAGTCGGTCGACTTCCGCTTCCAGCGCGCCTCCGATCCGATCACGGAAGCGAGCTGCCAGCCCTTCGTCACCTCGCTGACCTGGGAGCAGGTCTATGCCGGCTGGTCGTCCGACCGGCTCCAGTACTATTGGAAGAAGTCCGGCGCGAAGCACGTCGACTACGACATGGTCTATTTCGAGCAGCGCGACGCCCAGGCCTTCGCGCTGGCCGAGAAAGGCGACGAGACCGCGCGGTGGACCCTGCTCCGCATCCACCAGAACGACCGCAACCCGGCCAAGCGCGAGCGGGCTGCCGCCTTGATTGCCCGGCTCGACGCGGCCAAGAAGGAGCCGGTGCCGGCTTAAACTAGCTCCGGGCCGTCCCTCGCCCCGACACGCGCGTCTTCAGGCCGCGCTCGACCAGCGCGGTCCACGCGTCTTCGGCGGTATCGGCGAAGGCGAACAGCGCCAGGTCGACGCGGCGGATCATGCCCTCCTCGATCAGCGCCTCGAAGTTGACGATCTTCCGCCAGTAGGCGCTACCGAAGAGGACGATCGGGATCGTCGGCGCCTTCCGCGTCTGCACCAGGGTCAGGATCTCGAACAGCTCGTCCAGAGTGCCGAAGCCGCCGGGGAAGACGACCAGCGCGTTCGCCCGCATCGCCAGGTGCATCTTGCGCATGGCGAAGTAGTGGAAGCGGAAGGTCAGCGCCGGCGTCGTATAGGCGTTCGGCTCCTGCTCCATCGGCAGCGTGATGTTGAAGCCGATGCTGGGGGCGCCGCTCTCGAACGCGCCGCGGTTGGCCGCCTCCATGATGCCGGGACCGCCGCCGGTGGCGACGACGTTGTCGCGCCAGCGGTCCTCGGGCGCGAAGGCACCGCCGCGCTCGGAGATGAGGCGGCCGAGCTCGCGCGCCGCCGCGTAGTAGCCCTGATGACGCTCCATCCCGAGGACGGCCGCCTTCTGCTCGCCGGTCGTCGCCGATGCCTTAGCCTCGGCGACCTGCTCAGGCGAGGGAATGCGGGCGCTGCCGAAGACGACGACGGTGGTGCGGATGCCCCAGTCGCGCAGCAGGAACTCCGCCTTGCCGAACTCGAGCGCGAAGCGGATGTCGCGCATCTCGTCGCGCAGCAGGAACTCCGTGTCCTCGACCGGCAGGAGATAGCTTCGCGACGTCTTCTGGGGTGTGTTGTCCGGCATCTCGACCTTCAAAGGCGAGGGCTTAAGCGGTCGCCGCCGGGATCTCGTCGAGCCGGCGGTAGACCGGCTTTCCCGCCGCGCGAAACCGCTCCATCTCGTCGTCGGCGCCCTTGGACGGGCCGCCGATGCGAAGGCAGGCATCGCAGCGGTCGACCAGGGCCAGCGACACCGGCATCATGATCTCGTCGTAACGGTCGGCGCCCATGACGGTAATGATCGGCAGCGCCATGTTGACGCCGATCACCGGGACGTGCCCGAGACGAAACACCTCGTAGGCCGCCCGGTTCATCGCATCCAGGTTCGCCTGGCGGTCGGCCTCGGTCTTCGCTCCGCCGCGGTAGGGGCCGGAGATCATGACCCACATGAGCTCAGTCGTCCTTGGCGTAGGGGTTCTTGCCCTTCCTGAGCAGGAACCGGATGGGAACGCCG
>CAMDFP010000262.1 GCA_945897335.1 Asaia bogorensis
GGCGTCGCCGTCAGCCAGCGGAAGGCCTTCGTCGGCAAACCCTTCCTCCTCATCTGGTTCGGGCTCGCCGTCGCGACGCTGATCGCCGGCGTCGCCTCCTGGGCGCTCGCCTCGGTCATCCTCGGCGGGTTCATCCCGCCGGACAGGCCGTTGTTCCAGGCGCTGGCGACCATCGCGCTGTTCCCCTGCTTCGCCTGGGTGCTGGTGCGCGTCCATCGCGGCGTGGTGCACTGACGTGCCCATCCGGAAAGACAAGGATCAGGATCGCGGCAGACTGTTCGGCCGGAGGGCCGCGCTCCTGGCCGGCGGCAAGATCCTGCTGCTCTCGACGCTGGTCGGCCGCATGTACTACCTACAGGTGGTCGAGTCGGCGAAGTACCAGAAACTGGCCGACGACAACCGCATCAATCTCCGCCTGCTGGCACCGCCCCGTGGCGTGATCTACGACCGGCACGGCGAGGTCCTGGCGCACAACCAGCAGAACTACCGCGTCGTCGTGGTGCCCGAGCAGGTGAGCGACGTCACCCTGGCGCTGGATGCGTTGTCGGAGGTCGTCGAGATCCCCGACTTCGCCCGGCGCCGGGTCATGCGCGAGATCCGGAGGAAGCGCAGCTTCGTCCCGGTCACCGTCCGCGACAACCTCACCTGGGAGGAGGTCAGCCGGATCGAGCTGAACGCCACCAGCCTGCCAGGCGTGCAGATCGAGGTCGGCCTGACCCGGGCATATCCCTTCGGCCCCGCGGTCGTGCACGGGGCGGGCTATGTCGCCGCGGTGTCGGAGCAGGATCTGACCGGCGACCCGCTGCTCGAGCTTCCCGACATGCGGATCGGCAAGAGCGGGATCGAGCGCCAGCACGATCAGGCGCTGCGCGGCACTGCCGGTACCAGCCAGGTCGAGGTCAATGCGCTCGGCCGGGTCATCCGCGAGCTGAACCGCGACGAGGGCCGGCCGGGCAAGGCGGTGACCCTGACGCTCGACATGGGCCTGCAGAGCTTCGCCAACTCACGCTTGGCCAACCACGAGAGCGCGACCTGCGTCTGCCTGTCGATTCCCGAGGGCGATGTGCTGGTGCTCGCCAGTCACCCGGCCTACGACCCGGTCCCCTTCGGCCGCGGTCTGACCTCGCAGGAATGGCAGGAGCTTCTCCACCATCCCTACGGAGCGCTGAACAACAAGACGATCGCCGGCCAGTACCCGCCGGGCTCGACCTTCAAGATGACGGTGGCGCTGGCGGCGCTCGAAAGTGGCATGATCTCGCCGACCCGGCGCTTCTCGTGCCCCGGCCATTTCGAGTTCGGCGACCAGCGGTTCTTCTGCCATGCCCATAAGCTCGGCGGGCACGGTCCCGTCGATATGGAAATGGCGATCGCCAAGTCCTGCGACGTCTACTTCTACAACGTCGCCCTCAAGGTCGGTATCGACCGCATCTCGGCCATGGCACGGCGCCTGGGGCTCGGCGGCCCGACCGAGCTCGACATACCGGGCGAGCGCCCCGGCCTCATCCCCAGCCGGGACTGGAAGAAGGCGACCACCGGAGACATCTGGCACCAGGGCGAGACAGTGAATCTCGGCATCGGCCAGGGCTACGTCCTGACGACGCCGCTTCAGCTTGCCGTCATGGCCGCCCGCGTGGCGTCGGGTCTCCAGGTCAAGCCGCGACTGACGCGTGCGATCGGCGGCGTCCCGGTCGACTACATGCCGCCCGAGCCGCTCGGCCTCTCGCCGCAGAACCTCGCCGTGGTCCAGGCCGGGATGCACTGGGTGGTCAACCGGCAGGGCGGCACCGCGTTCAACTACGCGCGCATCAAGGAGCCCGGCATGGAGATGGCCGGCAAGTCGGGAACCGCCCAGGTGAAGCGCATCACCCAGCGCGACCGCGAGATGAAGAACACCGACTCCAAGAAATGGGAGTGGAAGTACCGCGAGCATGCGCTGTTCGTGTCGTATGCTCCTGTGCATGCGCCGCGCTATGCCTGCGCGGTGATCGTCGAGCATGGTGTCGGCGGCTCGGGCGTCGCCGGCCCGATCTGCCGCGACGTCCTGCTCGAAGCACAGAAACGTGACATCATGCGGGGCGGCGTCAAGATGGCGAAGGCCGAGTAGCCTTCAGTCCAGCCCCATCAGCGATCGCGCGAAGGTCTTGGCTTCGAAGGGGCGGAGGTCGTCGGCGGTCTCGCCGACGCCGACCGCGACCACCGGGATCTTGAAGGCCTCGGCCAGCGCCACCAGCACGCCGCCCTTGGCGGTGCCGTCGAGCTTGGTGACGATCAATCCGGTGAGAGGCAGCGCCTTGGAGAAGACGTCGACCTGCTGATGCGCGTTCTGGCCGACGGTCGCGTCCAGGACAAGGACGGCGTCGTGGGGCGCCGTCGGATCGAGCTTGCGGATGACGCGGACCAGCTTCGCCAGTTCCTCCATCAGATGCGCCTTGTTGTGAAGGCGGCCGGCGGTGTCGATCAACAGTACGTCGGTGCCGTCGCGCTTGGCCCGCTCCAGCGCCTCGTAGGCGAGCCCGGCGGAGTCGGCACCGGCGGCACCGGAGATGACGGGCACGCCGGCGCGCTCGCCCCAGACCTGCAGCTGCTCGACCGCGGCGGCGCGGAAGGTGTCGCCGGCCGCCAGCATCACCTTGAGCCCGTTGGCCTTCCAGCGATGCGCCAGCTTCCCGATGGTCGTGGTCTTGCCGCTGCCGTTGACGCCGATGACCAGCACCACATGCGGGCGCCGGGCCGGATCGGGGGCGAGGCGGGAGGCGACGGGCGCCAGGATCTCGGCGACGGAGGCGGCAAAGGCTTCGCGTACCTCCTCGGCGGTGACGTCCTTCTCGAACCGCTCGCGCTTCAGGCGCTCGATCAGCTTCGCCGAAGTGGCGACGCCGAGATCGGCCTGGATCAAAGTCTCCTCCAGCTCGTCCAGCATCGCCTGGTCGAGCCGGCGCTTGACCACGAGCGCGGCAATGCCCTGGGTGAGCCGGGCCGCGGTCTTGCCGAGGCCGGTCTTGAGACGTGCGAACCAGCCGGTCACAGGCGGTGTGTCACTGGATCGGGTGGCCGACGAGACGGTCGCCGGAACGGGCGACGAGCCGAAGCGGAACCACGCGTCCGGGCTCGCCGCCTTCGATCTCGATCGGCGTGAAGTCCTCGGCCCGGGCGAAGCCTTCGGACTCGACGACGGCGCTGACGACCCGGCCGATGCGCTCGTTCAGATGCCGGTTGAGCGCCGCGGCCCCCGCCTCACGCAGGCGTTGGGCGCGGGCCTTGCGGTCGGCCTTCGCCACCTGCGGCATGCGCGCGGCCGGCGTTCCCGGGCGCTCGGAATAGGGAAAGACGTGGAGATAGGCCAAGCCGGCCTCGTCGATCAGGCGGAGCGTGTTCTCGAACATCGCCTCGCTCTCGGTCGGGAATCCGGCGATCAGGTCGGCGCCGAGCGCCACGTCGGGGCGAAGCCGGCGGGCGCGCTCGGCGACCGTGAGCGCGTCGGCGCGTCCGTGCCGGCGCTTCATGCGCTTCAGCACCATGTCGTCGCCGGCCTGCAGGCTGAGATGCAGATGCGGCATCAGTCGCGGCTCCTCGGCGAGGAGACGCCAGAGATCCTCATCGATCTCGACCGGGTCGAGGGAGGAGAGGCGAAGCCGCTTCAGCTCTGGCACCAGCGCCAGGACGCGGCGGATCATCTGGCCGAGCGAGGGCTTGCCCGGCAGGTCCGAGCCATATGAGGTGACATCGACGCCGGAGAGAACGATCTCGGGATATCCGGCCTCGACCAGCGTTCGCGTCTGCTGGGCGACGACGCCGATCGGAACCGACCGGCTGGGGCCGCGGCCGAGCGGGATCACGCAGAAGGTGCAGCGATGATCGCAGCCCTGCTGCACCTGGACGACGGCGCGGGCCTTGCCGTCGAAGCTCTCGATCAGATGATGCGCGGTCTCCCGCACGCTCTGGATGTCGTTGACGCGGACGCGCGCCTCGGCCGGAACGAAGCCGTCGACCGTCAGCTTCTCGGCATTGCCGATCACCTGGTCGACCTCGGGCATGGCAGCGAAGCGGGCGGGGTCGATCTGGGCGGCGCAGCCGGTGACGACGATGCGGGCGGTCGGCCGCTCGCGCCTGGCCTTCCGGATCGCCTGGCGAGCCTGGCGCTCCGCCTCGGCCGTCACCGCGCAGGTGTTGATGATGATCGCGTCCTCGAGCCCGGCAGCGCCGGCGAGGCCACGCATCACTTCCGACTCATACGCATTGAGCCGGCAGCCGAAGGTGAGGACGTCGAGGCTGGCCATCGCTTCTAGGCAGCCAGCTGGGCGTCGAGGGTGCCGGTGAAGGATGTCGCGACCGGGCCGGTCATCATCACATGGCCGTCCCGCATCCACTCGATCTCGAGCTCGCCGCCGTCGAGGACGACGCTCGCTTTCCGCTCGGTCAGGCCGCGGCGGACGGCGGCGACCAGGGTGGCACAGGCGCCGGTGCCGCAGGCCCGCGTGATGCCGGCGCCGCGCTCCCACACCCGCATGCGGATGCGCGTCGGCGACAGCACCTGGGCGACCTCGATGTTGGCGCGCGCCGGAAACAGCTTGTGATGCTCGAGCGGCGGGCCGAGGGCGGCGAGGTCGACCGCGTCCGCGTCCGGAACGAAGAAGATTGCGTGCGGATTGCCCATGCCGACACCGACGGGATCGGAGAGCTGGCCGAGCGCGATGCCGAGATGAAGCGTGTCGATCGCTTCCGCGATCGGGATGTCGCGCCAGTCGAGCTGGGCCGGCCCCATGTCGACAGCGATGCGGCCGCCGGCGGCGGACTCGGCATCGAGAAGCCCGACCACGGTCTCGATCACCACGTGGTCCTGGCCCTTCTCGGCCATCAGCAGGCTGGCGACGCAGCGCGTCGCATTGCCGCAGGCCTCGACCTCGCCGCCATCGGCATTGCGGATGCGCATGAAGGCGTCTGCAAGACCGGCGCGTGGCGGTTCGATGACGATGAGCTGGTCGCAGCCGATGCCGGTCCGCCGGTCGGCGATCCGCTGCGCCAGCGCCGCGTCGAGGGCGAGCGGCCGGGCACGCGCGTCGATCACGACGAAGTCGTTGCCGAGCCCGTGCATCTTGCGGAATGAAATCGCCATGGCCGCCGCTTATAGGCCGGGCGACGGCGCCCTGTCCATGCGGCCTCCGGGCGGGCGCGAGGCCCGCACCGGCAGGACTTCAGCCGGCCTTGTAGTAGTCCAGATATTCCTGGATCTGCTTCTTCTGGGCCGGGTGCAGAAGGAAGAAGCGGCAGGCGAGGCCCTCGTCGTTGACGCGCATCACCAACACGTCGACGTCGAAGTCGATGTCGAACTTGTCGTCCTTCAGCTTCACGGTGACGCGCGAGCGCTGCTTGGCGATGAGGCCGCCATTGTAGGGGCCGACGAGGATGCCCTCGGTCGACCAGTTCTTCATGCGATAGCTCTTGCCATCGACGATGACGCTGGCCTCTCCGCGTGCATCGACACGCGGCGCCTTCCGGCGATTTACCCCTGCGTCCTCGGTGAAGAAATTCTTGATCTGCTTGAACATGGGTCCCACCCGCCTCTTAGGCGAAATGCTCGATCCGCGGTCATCACAGGATGCGAATCACTTGCCTAAGTCTGGAAAGAGACGCCTAAAAGTCAAGCAGAAAGCCGATAAATCCTTAAGCAATTCCGGGCACTTAGCACAAATAATCCACAGTTTCGCAACAGCCGGGGGGAGGAGGCCTCCACGCCTACTAACTGTAGCGTGCTAAGTACTCCTGGACCTGCTTCTTATCCTGGGGTGCCAAGTAGTAGAATTTGACGTCGACGGACGTCCCTTCGACTTTCGAGACCGTCACCACCGCTTCGGCGCGGAGGTTGATGGCCCCGTCCTGGATGATCAGCTCGGCCCGCATGCGTTTGCCCGGGCTCATGTCGCGGTTGGCCGGGCCGAAGGTGATTCCGTCCTGGCCGATCGTCTTGAGATTGTAGCGCTTGCCCTCGACGATCACGGTGGTCTCGCCCTTCGGAGTGACGCGCTTACCCGCCCCGCCCTTGCCGGACTGGCCTTCGTTCATCCCGAGAAGCTTCTTCAATCCGTCCAGCATTCAAGCTCCGGCCTCCGACCGTCTCCACGGTCCCACCCACCTATAGGAATTAGTGGGAACCGGCGAAGAAGACAACGAAATTCGCGACCGGGAGCGGGGTCGTATCCTTGACACCGCCGGCCTCGGCGCATAGGGTTCCCGGCCATTCCACGGCAGCATTTGCTTGCCGGTTCCGGGTGAGCCCGGAGCTCCGTCCGTCCGCGAGTATCGCGCACGGGCGCGATCGTGTTTGGGCCTTGAGCTGAGGAGCAGAGAGCGGACGTGTTCGACGGGCTGACCAACCGACTGGGCCAGGTGTTCGATCGGCTGAAGCGCCGGGGCGCGCTCTCGGAGGCCGACGTGACCGCGGCGCTGCGCGAGGTGCGGGTCGCGCTGCTGGAGGCCGACGTGGCGCTTCCGGTGGTCAAGGCCTTCATCGACGGCGTCCGCGAGAAGGCGGTCGGGCAGGAGGTGCTGCGCTCGGTCACTCCCGGCCAGATGGTGGTCAAGATCGTCCACGACCACCTGGTCGAGACCCTCGGCGGCGATGCCGGGCTCGCGACCGAGGTGGTGCCGCCGGCGGTCTACCTGATGGTGGGGTTGCAGGGCTCGGGCAAGACCACGACCACGGCCAAGCTCGCCCGCCGTATCCAGCGCCGCGACAAGAGGAAGGTCCTGGTCGCCTCCCTCGACATCTACCGCCCGGCTGCCATGGAGCAGCTGAAGCAGCTGGCAGCCCAGGCCGAGGTCGCCGCCCTCGACATCGTTCCCGGCGAGAAGCCGCTGGCAATCACCGCCCGCGCGCTGGACCGCGCCCGCCGTGAAGGCTTCGATCTCCTGATCCTGGACACCGCCGGCCGGCTCACCATCGACGAGGAGCTGATGGCCGAGGTGGCGGCCGTCCGCGATCTCGCCAAGCCGCACGAGACGCTGCTGGTCGCCGATGCGATGACCGGCCAGGACGCGGTCCAGACCGCGAAGGGCTTCAACGAGAAGATCGGCCTGACCGGCATC
>CAMDFP010000263.1 GCA_945897335.1 Asaia bogorensis
GAAGGTCGGCCGCTCGGCGGTCGGCGCCGCCGCTGCCGCCTCGCACACCGCCTCGCTCGCCGGTTCCGACGTGATCTACGACGCGGCGCTGAAGCAGCTCGGCGTCCACCGGGCCGAGACCACCGAGGAGATGCTGGACGTGGTCTATGCCGCCACCCGCGGCATCTTCCCGGAGACCAACCGCTTCGGCATCGTCACCATCTCCGGCGGCGCCGGCGTGCTGATGGCGGATGCGGCCGAGCGCCACGGCCTCGACGTGGCGCCGATGCCCGACGATGCCCAGGCCCGCCTGAAGGCGATCCTACCCTTCGCAGCGGTCAGGAACCCGGTCGACACCACCGCCCAGTTCTTCAACGACATGAGCCTGGTGACCGAGTTCACCCGGACGCTGCTCGCCGAAGGCGGCTACGGCGCCATCGCCGTCTTCGTCACCGCCATCCCGCGGAACCGCGATACCGGGGCCAAGCTCAAGGATGCGCTGGCCAAGGCCACAGCCGATTACCCCGGCCGCCTCCTCGTGCTCTGCATGCTGGCGACGCCGGAGATGACCAAGGAATACGAGGCGGCCGGATATCTCTGTTTCGAGGATCCGAGCCGCGCGGTGATGGCGATCGCGGCCCTCCACCGCTTCGCCAAGAGCTTCGCCCGCGGCGCCGGCTCGCCGCCGCCGGCGCTGCCGGCCTCAGCCAGGCCGGTACCCTGGGGCGTGATCAACGAAATGGAAGCGAAGGCGCTGCTCGACTCCGCCGGCATTCCCGTCGCCGCGGAGAGGCTGGCGAAGACGGCGGACGAGGCCGTCACCGCAGCGGCGCGACTGGGATACCCGGTGGTGCTGAAGATCGCGTCCGCCGACATCCTGCATAAAACCGAAATCGGCGGCGTGAAGCTGAATCTCGCCGAGGCCGATGCCGTGCGCGCCGCCTTCACCGACATCATGGACCGCGCCAAGAAGGAGAAGCCGAAGGCGATACTTGATGGCTGCCTGGTGGCGCCGATGATCACAGGCGGCGCCGAGACCATCCTCGGCGTCGTCGACGATGCCTCTTTCGGTCCGGTGGTGATGTTCGGCCTCGGCGGCATCTTCGCCGAAGTGCTGAAGGACGTGACCTTCCGCGTCGCGCCCTTCGGCCTCGACGAGGCCCGTGCGATGATCCGCGAGGTCAAGGGTTTCCCGCTGCTCGACGGCGCCCGCGGCAAGCCGAAGCTGGACCAGGAGGCGCTGGCGCAGGCGCTCGCCGCGCTCTCGGTCTACGCCGCGGCCAATGCCGGCCGCTTCCAGTCGATCGATGTAAACCCGTTCATCGTCCTGGAGTCAGGCGCGGTCGCGGTCGATGCGCTGATCGAGACGAAGTAGATCGACGACCGCCCTTCTTACCCCCTCTCCCGCCGAAGGCGGGGGAGGGGATCCGAACAGCGCTCGCCTTCGTCCGCTACTTCTTCTCGATGTTCCAGAACACCGTGGTCGCGCCCTTCAGCATGCCGGTGATGTTGCTCCGCCAGGCCGACGGGCGCTGATACTGTCCGGTGTTGAGGTAGGGGATGGTGTGCCAGATGCGCGTGTGCAGCGCGTCCAGCGCGGCCTTCCGGCTGGCGTCGTCGGGCGCGAAGATGAAGGCATCCCTGAGCTTCTCGAGCTCGTCGTCGCAGGGCCAGCCCGGCCAGTTCCGGCCGCCGCAGGCGGTGTTGCTGGCGTAGTTGGTCATCGGCGAGCCCAGGGTCGCGGTGTCGAGCACGGTCTGGAAGATGTGCCAGCCGCCCTCGCCCGGCGCCTCGCGCTTGGAGCGCCGCCCGGCCATGGAGGCGACGTCGGTCCATTGCAGGTCGACGTTGAGGCCGATCGACTTCAGCTTGTCGGCGGTGATCTGGGCGATCGAATTGTGCACGGCCTGGTCGCCGGCACCGATCAGGATGATCTTCTCGCCCTTGTAGCCTGCCTCCGCCAGCAGCTGCTTCGCCTTGGCGAGGTCGGGCTTCATGAACGGCGCGGCGCCGGCCGTCGACTGGCTGGGGCCTGAGCAGGTGAAGATCGAGAAGCACTCCTGGCCGACGCCGCCGAAGGCCGCGGTCAGATAGTCCTTCTGGTCGATCATCAGCGCCAGCGCCTGGCGGGCGCGGACGTCGTTGAACGGCGGGAAGGTGTGGTTCATCCGCAGCACGCCCATGTAGTCGGGCACGCGCGATTCGACGATGACGTCCTTCGAGCGCCTGAGCACCGGCACGATATCCGGCGACGGCGCGATGTAGAGATCGACCTCGCCCTTGACCAGCGCCGCGCCGGCCGTGGTCGGATCGGGGTTCACGTGCCACTCGACCTGGTCGACCTTGACCACGCGGGCGCCGGCGAGCCCGCTCGGCGTGTCGGTCCGCGGCACATAGGCCATGTTCTTCTTGTAGACGACCTTCGATCCCGGAACCCATTCGGATGCTGAGAAGACGAAGGGACCGGAGCCGACGGCCTCGGTCACCGCCTTGGCGGGATCGGTCAACGCATCCTTCTCGCGCATGATCACCGGCGGATTGCCGCTGGCGGACGCCAGCGAGAACTCGACCCAGGGATAGGGCTGCTTCAGCTTGAGGGTGACGGTCTTGTCGTCGGTCGCCTCGACCGAGGCGGTCTGGTCGCGCAGCTTCTGGCCCAGCACGTCGCGCGCCATCCAACGCTTCAGCGACTGGACCACGTCCTTCGACGTCAGCTTCTGGCCGTCATGGAAGGCGAGCCCGTCGCGGAGCGTGAAGACGTAGGTGAGCTTGTCCGCAGAGACCGTGTGCCCGCCCACCATCTGCGGCTTCGGCGCCAGCGCCTCGTCCCAGGCGAACAGCGTGTCGTAGATCATCAGCCCATGCTGGACGGTGATGCCCTCCGGCGTGAACACCGGGTCCAGCAGCTTCAGATCGGAATTCGGCACCAGCCTGAGCACCGACTGGGCGGCGGCCGGCGCGGCCAGACCGACGACGGCAAGACCCGCGAGCGCAAGGCCCGCGATGCGTGACTTCATGGCGTTTCAACTCCCAAGGCACGGGCGGCCGCAATGACCGCCCGTCGTTGTTGCGTTGGCCGGATACTCCCATCGGCGGGAGCGGGCGGCAAGCGCCTGAGTCAGCCGAACAGGCGGTAGAGCCCGGGATCGGCCAGGATCGGCGCCAGCGCATCGCCGAAGATGTCGGCCCAGCGCTCGGCCTCGGCCCGGGTGCCGATCAGGTCCTGGCGGATCTCGACCATCACGTGCGGCAGCCGGTTGCGCTCGGCATGGAAGGGGATCGAGTAGCCGCTCTGGGTCTTGCCGGTATAGGGCTGGTTGTCGCCGACGCAGATCGAGGCGTCGAGGGAGAGGCGCTGGATCAGCGGGCGCGCGATGCGCTCGTCCTGGTTCCAGAGGATACCGAGATGCCAGGGGCGATGGAACCCGGCCATGACCGGCGTGCAGCTGTGGATCGAGACGATCGCCGGCACATGGCCGGTCTTCCGGCGGTCGGCGATCCAATCCTCGACCGAGTCATGATAGGGGCGGTGCAGCAGGTCGATCCGGCGCTGCAGCTCGTCCTTCGGCAGGTCGCAATTCGCCGGCACCCCGACGCCGTCGCTCGTCGGCGGGCAGAGATTATGGGAGTCCGGCCGGCGGTTGCAGTCGATGACCAGCCGCGAATAATTGGTGTGGATCAGAGTCGCGTTGAATCGCCGCGACAGATGATGCGCCGCGTCGGCAGCGCCGATGTCCCAGGCGACATGCATGTCGAACGCGGGCTTCGGCACGCCGAGGTCGCCGAGCGACGCCGGTACCCGGTTGCTCGCATGATCGCAGATCAGCAGGAACGGCGCCGGGGCATCCGGCGAGACGATCTCGAAGGGCGGCGGCTCGCCGGGTCCGATCAGGCTCATCAAAACCGGTCGATGCGGAAGGGGCTCATGTCGACCGGCGGCGTGCGGCCGGCGACCAGGTCGGCGATCAGCGTGCCGGTGGTGGCACCCTCGGTCAGCCCGAGATGCGAGGCGCCGAAGGCGAAGAAGACGTTCTTGTGGTGCGGGCTCGCCGAGATCACCGGCAGCGAATCCGGCAGCGACGGCCGGTGGCCCATCCACGGGCTGCCGTCGGTCGCGTCCAGCCCCGGCAGGATGCGCTTAGCCCGCTCGACCAGGATTTCCGCCCGCTTCCAGTTGGGCGGCGCATGCAGGCCCGCGAGCTCGACGGTGCCGGCCAGGCGCAATCCCATCTGCATCGGCGTCATCACCCAGCCGCCGAGATTGAGCGTGTGGCGGACCTCGACCGCCGGCTTCGGCAGGGTCATGTGATAGCCGCGCTCGGTCTCGAGCGGCACCGTCGAGCCGAACCAGCGCGCAGCCTCGTGGCTCCAGGCGCCGGCGGCGACGACCACCGCATCGCAGGGCACCACGCCGGTATCGGTCACCACGCCATCGACGCCGCCGGCGCCGCGGCGAATGCCGACGGCCTTGCCGCGCCAGCTCTTGAGCCCGCGCCCGAGTGCATAGTCGGCGACGCCGGTCACGATCCGGTGCGGATCGAGCACCCAGTTCCATTCGGGCATCAGGACCGCCATCTCGAAGATCGGCGCCACGCTCGGCTCGAGCTGGCGGATCTCGGCGCGGTCGATCACCTCGACGCGGATGCCGCGGTCGCGCCGGAGCTTCCACTCGCCGGCCTCCGCCTCGTAGTCCGCCTTGCTCTCGTAGAGGCGAAGGCAGCCGTCACGCTTGACCAGCGTGTCGAGCCCGGACGCCTTCCACAGCGGGTCCCAGTCGGTATAGGTCCGCTTCAGGAGGGAGGCCAGCGCGTCGGCCTGGGCCTCGACCTTGGCCGGGGTTCCCGCCCGCCAGAAGCGCCAGAGCCAGGGGGCCAGCTGCGGCAGGTAGGACCAGCGGATGGTGAGCGGGCCCAGCGGATCGGCGAGCCAGCCCGGCACCTTCCGGATGGTGCCCGGCATCGACAGGGGCACCACCCCGGTCGCGGCGATGCCGCCGGCATTGCCGTAGGAGGTGGCGCGGCCGGGCTCCAGCGGGTCGATCAGGGTGACGCCATGGCCGTCCTCGACCAGCTTGGCGGCGATGCAGGTGCCGATGACCCCGGCACCGATGACGGCGACGTTCTTGTACAAGACCATGGGGACGAAGACTACCGCGACGGTTGAGGCCAAGGCCATCGCTCAGATAGGCTCTTGGCCATGCAGCACACCTTCTTCTGCGTCGACGCGCACACCTGCGGCAACCCGGTCCGGGTGGTCGCCGGCGGCCAGCCCCCCCTGAAGGCCAAGAGCGCCAGCGAGCGCCGCCTCGAGTTCCTGGCCGAATGGGACTGGATCCGCGAGGCCCTGATGTTCGAGCCGCGCGGCCACGACGTCATGTCGGGCAGCCTGCTCTACCCGCCGACGCGGGAGGACTGCGACCTCGGCATCGTCTTCATCGAGGTCTCCGGCTGCCTGCCGATGTGCGGCCACGGCACCATCGGCACGGTGACGGTGGCGATCGAGCGCGGGCTGGTGAAGCCGAGGACGCCGGGTACGCTGCGCCTCGACACGCCGGCCGGCCTGGTGGTCGCCGAATACGGTCTGAACGGCCCCTATGTCGAATGGGTGAAGCTCACCAACGTGCCGTCCTTCCTCTATGCCGAGGACGTGAAGGTCGAGTCCGACGAGCTGGGGCCGCTCAAGGTCGACGTCGCCTATGGCGGCAATTTCTACGCCATCGTCGAGCCTCAGGAGAATTTCCGCGACATGGCGGACTTCACCGCCGCCGACCTGGTGCGCATGAGCCCGAAGCTCAGGAAGCGCCTGAACGAGACCGGCTCTTACGTCCACCCCGAGAACCCGGCGATCAAGGGCCTCTCGCACATCCAGTGGACGGGGAAGCCGACGCTGAAGAGCTCGAACGGCCGGAACGCCGTCTTCTACGGCGACAAGGCGATCGACCGCTCGCCCTGCGGCACCGGCACCTCGGCGCGCATCGCCCAGCTCGCCGGCAAGGGCAGGCTGAAGGTCGGCGAGAGTTTCGTGCATGAGAGCATCATCGGCAGCCAGTTCGAGGGCAAGGTCGAAAAGGAAGCCAAGGTCGGCGACTACGCGGCCATCATCCCCTCGATCAAGGGCTGGGCCCAGGTCACCGGCCTCAACACCATCTTCGTCGACGACCGCGACCCCTTCGCCCACGGCTTCCAGGTGATCTGAAGCCCCCCACTCTAACCCTCCCCCACAGAGGGGGGAGGGGATACGAAAGCGCCTCGTATTCCCTCCCCCCTCTGTGGGGGAGGGTTAGGGTGGGGGGTGTTGACCCGACTCTCGTTCCGCGCCTTCATGCGCTCGACACGACTTCACACGAGCGAGGCCGATGAACCAGCTCTCCGGCGCCGAGGCGATGGTGCGCATGCTCGAGGCCCATGGCGTGCGCCATGTCTTCGGGCTCTGCGGCGACACCAGCCTGCCCTTCTACGACGCCTTCCAGCGCATCGGCGGCTCCATGCGCCACATCCTCTCCCGCGACGAGCGCTCGGCCGCCTACATGGCGGATGCCTATGCGCGCGTCACCGGGCGGGTCGGCGTCTGCGAGGGGCCGAGCGGTGGCGGTGCCACCTACATCCTGCCGGGCGTGGTCGAGGCCAACGAATCCTCGATCCCGGTGCTCGCCATCACCACCGACGTTGCGACGACCTCCCGCGGCCGCTTCGCGCTGACCGAGCTGGACCAGGAAGCGCTGTTCCGGCCGCTCGCCAAGTTCACGCGCGTGATCGACCGGGCGGGGAAGCTGCCGCGCTATGTCCGCGCCGCCTTCACCCAGATGACAACCGGCCGCCCCGGCGCCGCGCATCTCAGCTTCCCCTTCGACGTGCAGAAGGAGCCGGTGGACGAGGCCGAGATCTGGGCCGACGCCACCCTCGGCTCTTATCCAGCGCGCCGCCTCGGACCCGATCCGGCGGCGATCTCCGAGGCGGCGGCCCTGCTGAAGAGCGCCCGGCGACCGGTCTTCATCTGCGGCGGCGGCGTGGTCATCGCCGGTGCCGAGGCGGAGTTGCAGGCAGTGGCCGAGGCGATCGGTGCCGCGGTCGCCACCA
>CAMDFP010000264.1 GCA_945897335.1 Asaia bogorensis
GGAGGTCAAGACGTCCGGCGCCGATCTGCTGGTCATGGGCGCCTACGGCCACTCCCGCGTCCGCGAATGGGTTCTCGGCGGCGCTACCGAAGATGTTCTGGAATTGGGGACGGTACCCGCGCTTCTCTCGCACTGAGGGTCCCTTGGACAACCGCCTTCTCGTCACCCGCTATGGCGGCCGGGTGCCTCGCTACACGAGCTATCCGACGGCGCCTCACTTCCGGGCCGTCGCCGGAGATGGCTGGTATCGGGAGTGGCTCCAGCGATATCCCGGCCACGGCCCAGCTTCGCTCTACATCCACGTCCCGTTCTGCCAGGCGATGTGCTGGTATTGCGGGTGCCACACCCGCGTCGCCAAGGACGAAGCGCCGGTTCATGCCTACGTCGCGGCGCTTCGCCGTGAGATCGCGCTGACGGCCGAAGCGATCGGCCGGCGTATCCCGGTCGCGCGCATTCACTGGGGCGGGGGAACGCCGACCCTCCTGGACCCGAAGTCGTTCGCAGCGATCTGGGCGGATCTGAAGAGTTTCTTCGATCTCGACACGATGAGAGAGCATGCGGTCGAGGTCGATCCGCGCACGCTTTCCGACGACCGGGTGGAGATGCTGTCGGCCGCAGGCGTGACACGCGTCAGCCTCGGCGTTCAGACCCTGTCGGAAGAGGTGCAGACACGGATCAACCGGATCCAGCCGATCGAGCAGATCGAATCGGCTGTCGAACGACTCCGTCGTGCCGGGATCACGTCGGTCAATGTCGACCTGATGTACGGCCTGCCCGCACAAACGACCTTCGACGTCGCCTTCGCGGCGACGGCCGTCGCGGGACTGGCGAGCCGTGTCGCGCTCTTCGGCTATGCCCATGTCCCGTGGATGAAGCCGCATCAGACCCGGATCGATGAGGTTGAACTGCCCGACGCTCTGGCGCGCTTCGAACAGCTGATAATGGGCTCGGCGATCCTCGAGAACGCCGGCTATCGCCGCATCGGACTGGACCATTTCGCCCTTCCCGACGATCCGCTCGCGCTCGCTGCGGCGGATGGCCGGTTGCGCCGGAACTTCCAGGGCTATACCGACGATCAGTCGTCGGTCCTGCTAGGATTCGGGGCATCTGCGATCGGTGAGAGTCCGGACGGCTACGTCCAGAACATGACGGCCATTCCCGACTGGCAGCGCTTGATCTTCGCCGGCAAGCTTCCTGTGGCGAAGATGCGGGCGCTGTCTCCGGAGGATCGCCTGCGTCGCGACGTGATCCAGGCGCTGATGTGTGGCGAGTCCGTCGACCTCGACCAGTTTCTGCCTGGCCATGGGTATTCCGCAGATCACCTTGACGGCGCGCTCCGTCGCCTCGCCGATCCCGTCCGGCACGGCCTGGTCACAATGCGTGGCCGTCAGATCGAGGTGGCGAGGGACGCATGGCCGTTCCTGCGCTCGATCGCCGCCGCCTTCGATGCCTATCTCGCGCCGGACGAAAGCCGGCACGCCCAGGCGATCTGACGCGGGATGGAGTTTCTCTGGGCCATCTGCGGTATTGGGCCCGGTGCCAGTGCCGGGGCGGGTGTGCCGTTGGCAGTCGGAATGCTGATGGCGGGATTGCTCGGAGGCGCCGGCCACTGTTCGTTGATGTGCGGCCCCTTCGCCTTGGCCCAGGTAGCCGAGAGCTTCGCAGCCGGCTCGACCAACCGGTGGTGGGCCGCGACGCTCGCACCCTACCAGATCGGCCGGATCCTGACCTACTCGGCCCTGGGCGCCGTCGCCGGCGCCTTCGGTGCAACAGCTGCACGGCTGACCGAGGTTCCCTGGCTTCCCGCCGCCGCGCTGTTGCTGGCGGCGCTGGCCTTCACCTTCCAGGCGCTCGGCCGCATGAGGTTCGGCTGGACCTTCGGGCTGACGAGATGGTGGGGTGGAGGGCGGTTGCGGGGCCTCACGCGCGGCCTCGCACTCGGCTTCCTTCCTTGCGGGCTGATCTACGCCGCACTTATCGCCGCCACCGGTGCGGGCGGCGCCTGGCCCGGCGCGCTGGCGATGGCGGCGTTCGGCCTCGGCACTGTGCCGGCGCTGGTGGCGGTGGGATGGATCGGCCTGGCGGCCGGCAAGCGCTGGCTCGAGCTGGCACGCAGCGCGGCACCCTATCTCGGCATGGCCAACGCCGTGGTCCTTACAGCGCTGGCCGTCTCCCTGCTGTAGCGCGGCCTATTCGACCAGATCGCGATACGCGTGCCACGTCGCGAGCCCGATCAGGGGCAGAGCGACCGCAAGCCCTAGGAACAGGGTGGCGAGGCCGAGCGCGATGAACAGCACGATGAGGGCCGCCCACAAGGCCATCGGCCGCCAATTGAGGGTGACGGCGGTCACGCTGGTCGCGATCGCGCTGGCGACGCCTATGTCGCGGTCAAGCAGCATCGGAATGGAGATAGCGGCGATCGCGAACACGACCGCAGCCAGAAAGCCGCCGATGGCCGTCCCGACGACGAGGAACACCAAGCTCGTTCCCGAGAACAGCACCGTGTCGATCAGCTTCTCCAGGCTCGGCGAAGTATCGGCGAAGAAGAGCGCGAAGAGCAGGGTGGCGATCCGCACCCAGGCCAGGTGAAAGAGCATCAGGATCAATCCCGCCAGGGCGATCTGCAGCGGATTGCGCCGCCAGGCGAGCGCGGCCTCGACCAAGGTCGGCGCGGGACCGGTCTCCCGCCGGCGGCTGACCTCATAAAGGCCCACGGCGAGGACCGGCGCCACGAACATGAAGCCGGCCGCCAGCGGCAGCACCAGGTAAGGCAATCCGGCGAGCCAAAGTCCCAGGGTCAGGAGGAAGCTTACGCCGACGAGAATCGCGCCGTAGGCCAGGCAAATGCCCGGAACTTCGGTCAGATCGCGCCAGCCGCGGCCGAGCCAGTGCCAGGGACGATCCACCGGAACGAGGCGCACCCGCGGGCTGGGTGTCGCAAAGACCGGAACGGTGTCGCTCATTCGACTCTCCGACGAGGCGCCAGGAAAGGGGCGTATCGGGAAGTATGACCGAATTATTCCCCCCCCGATTTGAGATGGATCAATGCCCGATCTTTCCGGCCGGGCCAGCTTGCCTCCGCCATCAGTTCGAGCCGATGGCGACGCGACCTACCGGGGAGCCCGATGACTGCGACGACTATGGCGACGACCGGCGCACGGATCGAGGCCCGTGAGGACTACCTCGAGGACGTGATCCGAGCCTCGATGGTGTTAACCATGTTCTGGGGCATCGCGGCTTTCTCGGTAGGCGTCTACATCGCCTTCCAGCTTGCCTTCCCGGTCCTCAATCTCGGCCTCGAATGGACCACCTTCGGCCGCCTTCGGCCGCTGCATACGTCGGCGGCCATCTTTGCCTTCGGCGGCACCGCGCTGATCGGCAGCTCCTTCCACGTGGTGCAAAGGACCTGCCGGGCGCAGCTGTTCGGCGGCGAAGCCGTCGCCTGGTTCGTTCTGCTGGGGTACCAGCTGTTCATCGTCATCGCTGCCACCGGCTATCTGCTGGGCATCACCCAGGGGCGCGAATACGCCGAACCCGAGTGGTACACGGACCTGTGGTTGACCCTGGTCTGGGTCGTCTATCTCGTCGCCTTCGTCGGTACGCTGGTGAAGCGTAGGGAACCGCACATCTACGTCGCCAACTGGTTCTACCTCGCCTTCATCCTGACGATCGCGATGCTGCACGTGGTCAACAACCTGGCCATGCCGGTGTCGATCTTCGGCAGCAAGAGCTACTCCGCCTTTGCCGGCGTCCAGGATGCGCTGACGCAGTGGTGGTACGGCCACAACGCGGTCGGCTTCTTCCTGACGGCAGGTTTCCTCGGGATGATGTACTACTTCATCCCGAAGGCGGCGGGACGGCCGGTCTATTCGTACCGGCTGTCGATCGTCCATTTCTGGTCTCTGATCTTCCTCTACATCTGGGCCGGCCCGCACCACCTCCACTACACGTCCCTGCCCGAGTGGGCGCAGATGCTGGGCATGGCCTTCTCGATCATGCTGTGGATGCCGTCCTGGGGAGGCATGATCAACGGCCTGATGACGCTGTCGGGCGCCTGGGACAAGCTCAGGACCGATCCCGGCCTTCGCTTCTCCGTCACCGCGGTTGCCTTCTACGGCATGTCGACCTTCGAAGGCCCGGTCATGTCGATCCGGCCGGTGAATGCGCTCAGTCACTATACCGACTGGACCATCGGCCACGTCCATTCGGGCGCGCTGGGCTGGGTCGCCTTCATCGTCTTCGGCATGCTCTACCACATCGTCCCCGTGCTTTGGGACCGGCGGGGCCTCTACTCTAAGGCGCTGGCCGAGGTGCATTTCTGGATCTCGACGCTCGGCATCGTCCTCTACATCACCGCGATGTGGGTGAGCGGCATCATGCAAGGCCTGATGTGGCGAGCCTATGACGAGCTGGGCTTCCTCCAGTACTCGTTCGTCGAGACCGTCCAGGCGATGCATCCCTTCTATCTGATCCGGGCGCTCGGCGGTCTCCTCTTCCTGATCGGCGCTTTGGTCATGGCCTACAACCTCTGGCGCACCGTGCGTGGCGACGTCACGCGGGCGAGCGCCTAAGCGGAATCGAGAGCAATGCTACTCTCCCACAAGAAGATCGAGACCAACACCGCGCTCCTGCTGGTGCTGTCTCTGCTCACCGTGGTCATCGGCGGCATCGTCGAGATCATCCCGCTCTACACGATCGAGACGACGATCGAGCGCGTCGAAGGCGTAAGGCCTTACACACCGCTCGAGCTGGTCGGCCGCAACATCTACATCCGCGAAGGTTGCTACCTCTGTCACAGCCAGCAGATCCGTCCGTTCCGCGACGAGGTCGAGCGCTATGGCCACTACAGCCTGGCTGCGGAGAGCATGTACGACCACCCGTTCCAATGGGGCTCGAAGCGTACCGGGCCGGACCTCGCGCGTGTCGGCGGCAAATACTCGAACGAGTGGCACGTCGCGCACATGGTTGAGCCGCGGTCCGTGGTGCCCGAATCGATCATGCCGGGATATCCGTTCCTGATGGAGCGGACGTTGCAGGCATCGGAGATCGGCAAGCACCTCAGCGCGGTGCGGAAGGTCGGCGTCCCCTACAGCGATGAAATGATCGAGGCGGCGCGGGCCGACCTCGAGGCACAGCAGAATCCCGACTCGGACACCTCCGGTCTCGAGAAGCGCTACCCCAAGGCAGTCATCGGCGCCTTCGACGGAGACCCGGTGCGGCTGACGGAGATGGACGCGCTGGTCGCCTACCTGCAGGTGCTCGGCACGATGGTCGATTTCTCGGCCGTCACCCCGCAGCAGCTGAAGCAGTAGGAGGCGTCGATGGACCTCGTCTCGATTTACCCGGCCCTCAAGTCCATGTGGACCGTGTGGCTGGTGCTCGTCTTCACTTTTCTGATCTTCCGCGCCCTAAAGCCGAGCCGGAAGTCCGAGTTCACAGACGCCGCGACGATCCCTCTCCGCGACGAGAGGAGGAACTAGGTCATGCCGACGAAGATCGAAAAGGACGCCGTCACCGGCCAGGACACCACCGGGCATGAGTGGGACGGCATCAAGGAACTGAACACCCCCCTGCCGACCTGGTGGCTCTACGTCCTCTACGCGACCATTCTGTGGTCAATCGGGCAGTTCGTGATCTACCCGTCCTTTCCCGGTGTAAGCGGATATCTCAAGGGTGTTGTCGGCTATTCGGCGCGGGAAGAGCTCACCGGGAAGATGCGGGTGGCGGCGGAAGAGCGGGCGCCCTTCCTCGATCGTATCCGCAGTGCCGGTCTCGACGACATCCGCAGAAACCCGGATCTCGTCGCCTATGCCGTCGCCGGCGGCCGTGTCGCCTTCGCCGAAAACTGCGCCGGCTGCCACCAGTCGGGTGGGGCCGGGATCAAGGGCTACCCGAGCCTCGCCGACGACGACTGGATCTGGGGCGGAAAGCTCGCCGATGTCGAGCGGACGATCCAGTTCGGCATCCGCAGTGCGCATCCGAATGCCCGGACGAGCGCCATGCCTCGCTTCGGCGTCGACGGGATCCTCGACCGCGGTCAGATCGACGACTCAGCCGAGTTCGTGCTCGGCCTGAGCGGTCGCGCCGTGGATACGGCTTCTGCGAGCCGGGGCCAGAAAGTGTTCGCCGAGAACTGCGTCTCGTGCCACGGCGACAAGGCGGTTGGAAATCGCGACCTCGGAGCGCCGAATCTGGTCGACGGCATCTGGCTCTACGGCGGCGATCGCGCCAGCCTGGTCAAGTCGATCGCCGAGGGACGAGGCGGCGTCATGCCGGCCTGGGTTGATCGCCTGGATCCCGCCGTCGTCAAGATGCTGACGATCTACGTCCACACGTTGGGCGGCGGCGAGTGAGATCGTGGCAATGCCGCTCGATGGCGCTCCCTCGTTCTACGCGACCCGGAAGAAGGTCTATCCACGGTCGGTAGGCGGCCTCTATCGCCGCATCAAGTGGGCGTTCCTGGCGGTCCTTCTCGGAATCTACTACACCGTGCCTTGGATCCGCTGGGATCGCGGCCCGGGGGCACCCGATCAGGCGATTCTGCTCGATCTGCCGGGAAGGCGAGCCTACTTCTTCTGGATCGAGATCTGGCCGCAGGAGGTCTACTACCTTTCCGGCCTGCTCATTCTCGGTGCCGTCGGCCTATTCCTCGCGACCAGTCTGCTCGGCCGCGTCTGGTGCGGCTATGCCTGCCCTCAGACGGTGTGGACCGACCTATTCATGTGGGTCGAACGCCTGATCGAGGGCGATCGGACCGAGCGGATGCGCCGAGACCAGCAGCCGCTATCTGCCGGCAAGGCGGCGCGGAAGACGCTCAAGCACGCATCCTGGCTTGCGATCGCAATGGCGACCGGCGGCGCTTGGGTCTTCTACTTCGTCGATGCGCCAACAGCGCTTCGCGACATCTTCTCCGGCCGCGCCTCGACCGAGGTCTACTTCTTCATCGGCCTGTTCACGGCCACGACATATCTGCTGGCGGGCTGGGCTCGAGAGCAGGTCTGCACCTATATGTGCCCGTGGCCGCGTTTCCA
>CAMDFP010000265.1 GCA_945897335.1 Asaia bogorensis
CGCCGCCATCCCCGTCGTCGTCAGGTCGTAGAGCGCCACCTGCACCGGCGCCGGCTTCAGCGCCGCCACCAGCGGCCGGTTGTCGGCGGTGTGCGGTGCCATCAGCACCAGCACGTCGATCTTATCCTCCCGGATCTGCGCCGCGATCCGATGCTCGTCCTGCCCCCCGACCCAGCGCCAGCGCTCCGCGACCCGGCGGAACCGTTCCGTCATCTCGTCACCACCGGGCAGCAGCGCATAGAGCGTGAGCTCGACCTCGGCGCGGTCGTGACGCTCGAGCGAGGCGATCAGGTTGTGGGCCACCGGGTGATCGCGAAGGTCCGCCGAGAGATAGCCGACCCTGAGCCGCCGATCGGGATCGCGGTCGTTGTCGTGCGGCTTCGCCTCGGCATAGAGCGGCTGCGCGTGGCGTGCCTCCCACTCGCGGAAGGCCCGGTAGATCGCCTCGCCGTCGATGCTCTCCGCATAGGTCAGCGTAAACAACAGATTCGAATGGATTTGCGGCCGGCGCGGATCGATGGACAGCGCCCGCTTGAACCGGCAAATCGCCGCAGCGGCGTTGCCCGATGCCTGGTCGAGAGTCGCGAGGTTGGCGTGCGCGTCGGCGTGGCCGGGGTTCAGTGCCAGCGCGCGTTCATAGCCGGGACGGGCCTCGTCCATCCGCCCCAGGCTCTGCAGCGCGCCGGCGCGATTGGCATGAGCCTCGGCATAGTCCGGCCTGAACTCGAGCGCACGCTCGTAGCAGCCGATCGCCTGGCCCCATTCGGCCAGTTCGAAGAGCACGCCGCCGCAATTGAGATGCGTCTCGGCGAGATCCCGGCGAACCGCGAGCGACCGCACCAGGATCTGGAGGGCCGGGATGTGCTGGCCTGTGCGGAGAACGGCGAGCGCGAGCTGGTTCAGCGCTTCGGCGGACGCGGGAGAGGCGACGATGGCGCGGATCAGGGATGCCGCGACGCCCGGCCGCTCCTCCGCCACGCTCGTTCCGCTTGCGCTCACGCCTTCGGCCTATTCCGGGCCGGCTTCGCGGACAACCGGACCGGCTATCCCTTAATCGGCTCGGGAACGAAGGTACGGACCGGCGTCACGCCGCTCCAGCTGTCGGCCGGGCTCTCGACCTTCCGTCCCTCGACCCGGGTGGCGTCGCCCGGCGGCAGGCCCAGCATGCCGACCACCACCGTCTCGGCGAAGTGGTTGGTGTCGTTGCCGGCGAAGTTCCCCGCCCGCCAGACGGGCGTGATGCTCCAGAAGAGCTGATATCCGCGATCCATCAGGTGGGAGATCAGGGCCGGAGACTTGTCGCGGCGGTGATTCGCGACATAGACGATCGGCGCGCAGGTGGCCAGCGTCGCTTCGGCGCCTCTCAGGACCTCGACCTCCATGCCCTCGGCGTCGACCACGAGGAGGCGGCAATGCTGGAGCTCGAAGGAGTCGATCGTGTTGGCGGGCACGGCATCGCCGCCCTCCCACTCCTGGTCCTTGAGACCGAGCGCGGAGAAGTTGTTCTCGACCCGCGGGCTCATGATCGGGACCAACATCTGCCCCGGCTCCTCGGTGGCGGCCATCAGCGGCGCATAGACGTTTGTGATGCTGTTGAGGGCCAGATTGGCGCAGAGCATCTGATGACTGATACGCTGGGCCTCGATCGCGATCACCGCGCCAGTCGAGCCAACTCCCCGCGCCAATGCCAGCGTCGTGGTGCCGATATAGGCCCCGACTTCGACGGCGATGTCGCCCTCCTGCAGGACCGAACGAAGGAGTTCGGCGCGCTCCGCGCAATACTCGCCATAGAGCTCGATCGAGCGGCCGATATACTGGTCGAAACGATTGTAGAGGAGGACGCCGCCCCGAGCCCGCGCGAGGCGCGTATATCCTTCAGGATGGACCTGGGCCAAATCGATTGCCTGGTCGACGCTCGCTCCTGACGCCATCTCGTGCTCCCCTTCTAGGGCACCCGGCATCACCGCTCACGTGGCACCCGGCGCCCGGCCCCGCCACGCCTCAGGAGTGGCGGTGGGCCTCTATAACAGATTGATTTCGCGAAGACAAACACCAGTCTCGCCAAAGCTGCCGGTATGCCGCGACCAGCGAACGGGCATGAGCGTCGGCATCGCAGAGGGGGGATGCGAGGAGGCGGCCGCGAAGCTCGCGCCGGAGCGCCGACCGCCGCTCGAGGTCGCCCGCCAGCCCCGCCGCCACCCCGACATAGGCCGCCGCATCGGCCGCCACCAGGTCGCCGAGACCGACATGGCGAAGGAAGCTGCCGCTCATCCGCCCGAGGAACCGGCTGCCCTCCAAGGTCACCACCGGAACCCCCATCCACAGCGCCTCGAACGTCGTCGTGCAGCCGTTGAACGGGAACGGATCCAGCGCGATGTCGACCTCGTTCAACAGCGCCAGCTGCGCCATCCGCGGCAGCCGGCCCGAGCGCAGCTCCAGCCGGTCCGGGCCGATCCCGTGCGCGGCGAAGCGCTCCCCGATCAGCCGCGCCATCTCCGGGCTGCCGTAGCGGCTGAGATATTTCAGCAGCAGCCGCGAGCCCGGCACCGCGTCCAGCACCTCCGCCCACAGCTGGATCACCCGGCCCGTCACCTTCGCCGGGTTGTTGAACGAGCCGAAGGTCACCCGCCCGCTCACCCCCGACGGCGGCCGCACCAGCGGCGGCGACGGCGAGGGCGCTGCGTGGTTGACCAGGCAGGGCACCCGGACCAGCCTCTCGACGAAGCGCTCGGTCGTCTCTCCCGGCGGATGGATCAGCGGATCGGTGATCCAGGCGTCCACCGCCGCCATCCCCGTCGTCGTCAGGTCGTAGAGCGCCACCTGCACCGGCGCCGGCTTCAGCGCCGCCACCAGCGGCCGGTTGTCGGCGGTGTGCGGCGCCATCAGCACCAGCACGTCGATCTTATCCTCGCGGATCTGGGCCGCGATCCGGTGCTCGTCCTGCCCCCCGACCCAGCGCCAGCGCTCCGCGATCCGCCGGAACCGCTCCGTCATCGCATCGCCCGCGCGGGGCAATGCATAGAGCGTGAGTTCGACCTCCGTGCGGTCATGGCGCTCGAGCGAGGCGATCAAATTGTGGGCGACCGGGTGATCGCGAAGGTCCGCCGAGAGATAGCCGACCCTGAGCCGCCGGTCGGGATCTCGGTCGTTGTCGTGCGGCCTCGCCTCGGCATAGAGCGGCTGCGCATGGCGCCTCTCCCAGTCGCGGAAGGCCAGGTAGATCACCTCGTCGTCCACGCTCTCGGCATAGGTCAGGGTGAACAGGAGGTTCGAGTGAATTGCGGACTGACCCGAATCGGCTGCCAGCCCGCGGCGAAAGCGGAGGATGGCGGCCGCCGTCTCCCCGGTCGCTTGGTGGAGGACGGCGAGATTGGACCAGGCCCCGGCATGACCGGGTGCTAGCGCCAGCACGCGGGAGAGCGAGCGGCGAGCCTCTGCGATCCGGCCCTCGGCGAGCAGCGCCGGTCCGGCGTTGTTGAGAGCGTCGGCGTAGTCCGCTTTCAAGGCTGAGGCGTGCGCAAACGCCCGGGTCGCGGCGTCATGACGGCCTCGCGCCGCCTCGGCATTGCCGAGATTGTAGGCCGCCTCGGCGAAGTCCGGCCGTAGGGCGAGCGCGCGATGCAGCGCCGTCCGCGCGGCCATGAGCCAGCTCCCCCCCTTGAGAGCGCCGGCTGCGGCGACATGGAGTTCCGGGTCGTCCGGACGGTCGAAGGCGTCGGCCAAGCCGGTAAGCGCATCCGCCGGTCGGCCCTGCTGGGCCGCGAGCAGCCCGAGCATGCGCCGCGCATCGGGGTGGCCGGGATCGTCGGCGAGGACGCTGCGATAGCCCTCTTCCGCTTCCGCCAGGCGGCCCGCCCCGTGGGCTTCGGCCGCGGCGACGAAGCGCCGGGCGGGATCGCTCATTTCGCCCCGGCTCGATCGAGGAGGAATCCGACGAAGCGATCCATGCCGTCGCGCGCCCGCCAGGCCTCGCCCGCCTTCGCCGCACCGGCGGCGAAGCGCTGAGGATCGGCGGCAAATGCCAGGACCGCGGCGGCATAGGCCGGCGCTTCATGCCCCGCCGCGACGAGGCCGGCATCGGCATGCGGCGCGAGCTGGTCCGCCATCATCGTTCCCGGGGGCACGATCGCCGGCCGCCCGAGATACATCGCTTCCTCGAACACGGCCGAGGTTCCGGAGCGATAGACAATCGACTGGTAGGGCAGCAGCACCGCGTCCGCATCGTCGATCAGCCGGTAGTAGTCATCCTCGCCGATGAACCCGGCCACGGTCTTGGTGTCGTAGCGGGCGCGGGCGAATTTCTGGAACGCGGCGACGCGCTCCTGGTCCGACTGCCAGCCGTTGAGCTGGACCACGAACTCGACGTCCTTCCGGACCGCGCCCACCGCCCGGATGATGTCCGCCAGCAGATGGAAGCCCTTCCTCAGCGTCGCCTCGCCGCAGAACAGGATGCGGCGCTTCGTCCGGGATGGGCGTTTGGTCGCCGCATGATCGCGAAGCCAAGCCGACGCCGGATTCGGATAGGGCATGACCTCGACCGGCGAGCCGGCGAGCTGGGTGAACTCGCGCGCCTGGAGATCGGAGAGCGTCAGCAGGCTCACCTGGCCGAGATGCGGCTTCAGCCGGTTGAAGGCATGGCGGTAGAAGGTCGCATCCCAGGAGATCGCATCGCCCTGCTTGAGGCCGGAGACATGCGGCAGCACCAGCACCAGCCGCATCGATGCCGGGACCGTGCCGGATGCAAGCCACCGCGCAAGCCCGAGCAGCATGCGGTTCGTCGCGGTGTGGACGATGACCAGCGTGTCGGCGAGATCGACCGCGCCCGGGAGCGCCATCAGCTCGCCCAGGACCTGATCGTTGAGATCGAGATAGTCCTCGAAGTCGCGGATCATCGGATCCTCCGAGATCCGGAGGTAGGGGTGAAAGAGGAAGTACGGCTCGGCGCCGAGGCGCTCGGCCAGCTCCGGCGTCACCGTGCGGCTCACCAGGAGCCGGTAGGGCACGCCGCGGCGGCGCAGCTCGGCGACGAGGCCGAGGTCGAGATTGTAGTGATGGCCGATCGCCGATTGCAGGCCGGGGTCGAGAAGCACGACGCGCATGGGAAAAGACCCTATGCGCTCGCGACCGCGCTTTCGAGGAAATCCTCGATCGCGGCGACCGACGAGACGCTGTCGAAGAGCACCGACGAGGCCCCGCGGATCTCGTTCGAGAGGCGCTGACGCCGGGCAGGATCATTGGCGATGGCGAGCGCGAGCTCGGCATAGTGGTCGAGGTCGCGCGCCACCGGCTCATCAATGCCCATCAGGCGATAGAAGCCGGCGGTATGGCGCGCACGCATGAACCGGCCGGGCCAGGTGACGATCGGCGCGCCCATGGCGAAGGCCTCCAGGCTCGAATGCCCGCCGCTGTAGTGGATGGGATCCAGAACCACGTCGGCAACGGCCAGCAGCGACAGGTAATCGGCACCGCCGAGATGCGGCAGCACGACGATGCGGTCCGGATCGGCGCCGGCCGCCGCCAGCCGCGCCGTCGCCAGCGCCGCCCAGTTCGGATGGCGGCCATGGATCAGGACGAGCCGCGCGCCGGGATCCTGGCTTAGGATCCGCGCGAAGACCCGGTCGCCATCGGGATGCAGCTTGAACAGGCTTTGCGGGCAGACATAGAGGCGCCCGTCGGGGAGGCCGAGCTCGGTCCGCGTCTTCAGCCGCGCCGGCATCGACGGCCGGGCGAGGTTGATCGTCGGTCCCGGGAGGGCGGCGAGACGCTCGACGTAGTGAGCCTCGGCGCCCTCCGGCTCCATGCAGGCGGCAGACAGCATCCAGTCGATGGTGCGGAGACCGGTCGTATCCGGATGTCCCCAGGTCATGACCTGGACCGGCGCCAGACGGGCGAAGGCGAGAAAATAGGTCATCGGCTCCATGCCGATATCCGGGAAGTAGAGGAGATCGAGCCGGAGCCCGGCGATGGCGCGTCTCGCTTCCGCCAGACGCGGCGGCAGAGTGAGCACCCGGTCGGCGGATCCGGCGAGAGATCTCGCCAGCGGATCGGTGCCATGATCGGGCGCGATCAGGGTTACGTGGAAGCGCCGGCGGTCGAGGCCTTCGATCAGCCCGCGGTTGAGCCGGCCGATGGTGTGAGTCCGCATCAGCGTCGAGACGAAGCCGATGGCAATCCGGCCATCTGGGCGATGTGACTTTCCGGCGAGGTCCTCCGAGAGCGACGGCGAGGCGCTGCGGTAGAACCGGCCAATCGCTTCCTGCAGCGGACGGTCGTCGCGGGCGTGATAGGCCAGATAGAAATTGCCATGACCGATCTCGGAAACCGGATCGTCGAGGCGCAGTCCGTCGCAGGCGGCGAGATCATCGGCGAGACGATCCCGCGCCGCCGTGATCGCGGCGTCCGAATCCGGGATGATCGGCAGCAGCAATGCCCGCTTCACCCGTACCCAGTCGGGCGCGCCGGCGGCTATCACCCGGTCGTAGAGGCCCCGCGCGTCCTCCGTGCGTCCCTGGTCGCGGCGGACGCCGGCGAGGTTCGCCAGCGCCTCGGGAATGCGCTCGCCGGCGGCAGCGAATGCCGTTGCCGCCTCGTCCAGGCGGCCGAGCTGGAACAGCGCATTGCCGCGATGAAAGGAGGCCGCCGGATGACGAGGCACGCGCTCGAGCAACGCCAGCGCCTCGCGTGGCCGGCCACCGGCGAGCATCGCTGCGCCGGCGGCGATCAGCGCTTCGGGAAGATCGGGTCTAAGCGCGAGCGCGCGACGGAACTCTCCCGCGACCACCCAGGCCTGGGCGAATGGCGGATCGAGGGCGAGCGTCCGCCGGAGCGCGCCCCGTCCCTCCGGTCCCTGCGCCAGGGCGAGAGCGAAGTGCAACTCCGGAATATCCAAGTCGAGAGCGAGCGCGCGCCGATGGATGATGATGGACGTGACGGCGTCACCGAGCTCACTCACCAGCGCGCCCAGGTTCCCCCACCCATCGGCGAGGTCGGGCGCCGCCGCCAGCGCCCGCCGGTAA
>CAMDFP010000266.1 GCA_945897335.1 Asaia bogorensis
TGGCCATGTGAAGGAGAAATCGGTGGGCGAGGCCAAGGCCCGCGAGGCCGATCTCATGGCCCGCCTCTTGGATCCCGCGCCAAAAGCCACCGCCGCCGCGGACTAGGAGGATGGCGGGGGCAAAGACGCGCGACCTCAGGCTCGACGTATTCCGGGGCCTCGCCCTCTTCTTCATCTTCGTCGACCACATTCCGGAGAACCGGCTCTCCGCGTTCACCCTGCAGGCGCTGGGCTTCTTCGACGCGGCCGAGGTCTTCATCTTCCTGTCCGGCTACACCGCCGCCCTGGTCTACGGGCGGGCGCTGGTCCGCGACGGTTTCATCGTCAGCACGGCGCAGATCTATCGCCGTGTCTGGCAGCTCTACACCGCGCATCTGTTCCTGTTCATCGTTCTGTCCGCCATCGTCTCCTACATGCTGGAGCGGTTCGGCTCGCCGCTCTATGCCGAGGAACTCGGGGTCGGCGACTTCCTGACCGAGCCCCATATCGCGCTGGTGCGGGCTATGACGCTTGAGTTCCAGCCGACCTTCCTCGACATCCTGCCGCTCTACATCGTTCTGCTGGCAGCCTTCCCGCTGATCCTGCTCGCTCTCAAACGCAGCCCCTGGGTCGCCATCATCCCCTCCCTCCTCCTCTACGGCGGGGTCTATGCGTTCGATCTCCGGCTGCGGGGATATCCCAATGGGCAGCCCTGGTTCTTCAATCCCTTCGCCTGGCAGCTTCTGTTCGTGATCGGCGCCGCGGCCGGCCATGTGCGCGTAAGAGGAGAGTCGCTGGTGAACAAGGGCCGCTGGCTGGTCGGGCCGGCTCTGGCGGTTGCGGCAATCGCCTTCGCCATCGAGACGTCCTGGGTCATTCACCGCTACGTCGATGCCTTTCCGGCGCTTCTGCTCAAGGAACTCTGGCCACTCAACAAGACCGATCTCTCGCCCATCCGCCTCGTCAACTTCCTCTCCGTCACGCTGGTCACCGCCTGGCTGATCCGCTCGGATGCGGCTTGGCTCTCCTCGTCCTGGATCCGCCCGATCGCGCTCTGCGGAAAATTCTCTCTGCATGTTTTCTGCTTCGGGATTATCCTCTCGCTCGTGGGCCACTTTGCTCTCGTCGAGATCTCCCGTTCGCTTGCAGCCCAGCTCGCGGTCACCGCCGCCGGAGCTTTGGCGATGTATGCCCTCGCCCGACTACTCGCCTGGTATCGCGAGGCGGTCGAGAGCCGAGCGGGCGCCGGTACATGAGAGTCCTTCTTGCCGCCCTTCTCGCGACAGTGATCGCCGCGGCCGGCGCGCATGCGGCCGACAACCGCTGTGTGGTGCCGGCCGAATTGATGGGCGATCCGCCACCCCTCACCCGGGTTCAGGCCGCCCTGGCCCAGCGCCGGACGCTGACCATTCTCGTGATCGGCGGCGCCTCGACCGTCGGTGCCGCGGCCGGTGGCCCTGAGATGGCCTTTCCCGCACGGCTGGAAGTCGCCCTTCGCGAGCGCTACCCCGGCATCGAGATGAAGGTCATCAACGCCGGCCGGCCGCGCGAATTGACCCGCGCCATGGTCGATCGCCTGGAGGCGCAGCTTCTCGAAGCCAGGCCGCAGCTCGTGATCTGGGAGACCGGCATCATGGATGCGGTCCGGCGGACCGACCTTGCAGAGTTCGATCAGGCGCTGCACAGCGGCATCGCGATCGCCCGCGCCCGCGGCGCCGACATCGTGCTGGTCGACTTCCAATTCGGCCGCGGCGCGAGCGCCCTGATCGATTTCCAGCCCTATTTCGAGCGCCTCTACGTCGCCGCCGACATCGACGACGTGCCCGTGTTCCAGCGCTACGACATGATGCGCCACTGGAGCGAGACCGGCGTCCTCAACCTCGACGAGACGAAGCGCGACAAACAGCAGGCGATGGCGGCAGCGCTCTACGACTGCATCGCCAGGCGCCTCGCCGACGTGATCGATCGGGCAACCCGTTGAGGCTGGCCCTCGCCGCCTTTCTCACATTGGCCGTCGCAACCGGTGCCGCAGCGGCGCCGGAGTGCAGCGCACCGGCGGACATGGCCGGCATCGGCGTGCCGCTGCCGCGGGTCGCCGCCGCAATCGCCGCCGGCCGCGTCCCCGTCGTGGTGGCGCTGGGTTCGTCCTCGACGGAGGGGATCGGCGCCACCCGGCCGGAACGCTCTTATCCCGCCCGTCTCGCCGCCGAGATGCGCGAGCGGCACGGACTGCCGATGACCATGATGAACATGGGTGCCGGCGGCGAGGCGACCTCGGACATGCTACGCCGCATGGAACGTGACGTGCTGCGATACCGCCCTGACCTGGTCGTCTGGCAGACCGGAAGCAACACGGCGCTTCGTCACGTCGACCCCGGCGCTCACCACCGCGCGCTCGAGGCAGGGATATCGCGGCTTCGCGCCGCCGGCGCCGACGTCATCCTGATGAGCCCGCAATACGCCCCCCGGGTGATCGAGGCACCGCGCCACGGCGAGATCGTCGCCGGACTCGACCGCGTCGCGGCACGAGCCGGCGTCGGCCTGTTCCACCGCTTCGAGATCATGCGGTTCTGGCGCCAGGCGGGAATCCCCTTCGAGGCCATGCTGTCGCCGGACCAGTTGCACATGAACGACTGGAGCTATGGCTGCGTCGCGAGACTGCTCGCCGACGCCATCGCGGCCCGCCTGAGGCAGTAGACGCGGATGCCTCAGCGCCGGCGGGCCTCGCGATAGAGAATGTAGAGGCCGCTGGCGCAGATGATGGCGGCTCCGATCAGCGTCGTCCCGCTCGGAACCTCGTCCCAGAAGAGGAAGCCCGCCGCCGTCATCCACAGGAGCGAGGTGTATCCGAGCGGCGCGATCAGCGCCGACGGAGCGAAGCGCAGCGACATGGTGTACCAGTACTGTGCGACGCCGCCGCCGAGGCCGAGGCTGGCAAGGATGAGGAAGTCGGCCAGGTCCGGCGTCTCCCATGAGAACGGCAGCGTTGCCGTGAACACGACGCAGGACATGCCGGTATAGAAGAAGGTCGTGGAGGCTGCAGTCTCCGTCGCCCCCAGCTTCCGCATGGTGATGTTGACGAAGGCGCTGCAGAAGGTGCCGGCCAGCGCCACGATCACGCCCAACTCCAGCGCCGCATGGCCCGGCTGCATCATGATGAGGACGCCGGAAAATCCCACCACCACCGCCGACCAGCGGTGGACGCCGACGCGTTCGCCGAGCAGGGGCACCGAAAGCGCGGTGATCAACAGCGGTGCTATGAACGAATAGACCGTGGCGTCGGCCAGCGGGATCATCCGGAGCGAATAGAAGCCGAAGATCATCGAGGTCATGCCGGCCGCCATGCGGGCGAAATGCATGCCGATGCGTCCGGTGCGGATCGTGCTGAACCCACCCTGCGCCATCACCATCACGATCGCAGGCACCAGCGCGAAGGCATGGCGGAAGAAGACGATCTCGTTCATCGGATAGCGGTCGCCGACCAGCTTGACCACCAGCGACTGTCCGGAGAACAGCACGACCGAGGCGAGGCCGAAGGCGATGCCGAGGAGATTGTCGCGGCGGGACTCAGGCTTGGACATTCAGGACGTCGATGATCGCACGCTCGGCGCGGGCTGTCCCGCTTCCGTCGCGGTCGATCGCGGGAAATGGCCCGCCGCTTCTGGACTTCCGCGGCGGGGGGCCCCTCACTCCATCCCGAGGGCGCGCTTGTAGAGGTCGAGCAGGGTCTCCTGCTCCTCGATGTCGGCGCTGTCGAGCTTCCGGAGCTTCAGGATCTGGCGCATGATCTTGGTGTCGAAGCCGGTGCCCTTGGCCTCCGAGAAGACGTCCTTGATGTCGGAGGCGAGCGCCGCCTTCTCTTCTTCGAGGCGCTCGATCCGCTCGATGAAGGACTTGAGTCGATCGCCCTGGATACCGCCGACGTCGGCCATTGTCCGAATTTCCGCTCGCTTGGGGTGGTCGGGAAGCGGCGGACCTTAACGGCTCGGTCCTGTGGGTTCAACCGTGCTTATGCGCGGCTTGGGCGAAGGCCTTGGTCTGGTCGGGGCTGGCTTCCTTCTGGTGCTTCGCCTTCCATTCCGAATAGGGCATGCCGTAGACGATCTCCCGCGCCTTCTCGTCGGTCAGCGCCACGCCCTTCTCCTCGGCCGCGGTCCGATACCACTTGGACAGGCAGTTCCGGCAGAAGCCGGCCAGATTCATCAGGTCGATGTTCTGGACATCGACGCGCTCGCGCAGATGCCCGACAAGCGCGCGGAACGCAGCCGCCTCGAGCTCGGTCTCTGTCTGCTTGTCCATGACTGCTCTCCATTCATTGCCTCCTGCTGAAACTCAGCATGAAGGCTTGGTTTTTCAAGATCCCGTCCGAAGACGTGACTAGCGGGACGTCAGCTTCAGCTCGATCCGGCGGTTGCGCCGCCGGCTGGCCTCGTCGACCCCTTCCTCGAGCGGCTGGAACTCGCCATAGCCGGCGGCGGCAAGCCGGCCTGCCGGCAGTCCCTGGCTGATCAGGAACTTGACGACGGAGGTGGCGCGCGCCGTCGACAGCTCCCAGTTCGAAGGGAACTGCGCCGTGGCGATGCGCACCGTGTCGGTGTGGCCATCGACCTGGAGGACCCAGTTGATGTCCGTCGGAATGGCCTGAATGACGTCGCGGAGCGTACGGGCGAGCTGCCACAGCTGCTCCATGCCCTCGATGCCGAGGGTGGCCGAGCCCGAGCCGAAGAGCACCTCCGACTGGAAGACGAAGCGATCGCCGACCACCCGGATATCCGGCCGGTCGCCCAGGGCCTCGCGCAGCCGCCCGAAGAACTCCGAGCGATAGCTCGCCAGCTCCTCGACCTTGCTGGCCAGCGCCAGGTTGAGTCGCCGTCCGAGATCGACGATCTGGACCTGCTGCTCCTTGGCCTTCTCCTCCGAAGCCTCGAGTGCCGCCGCGATGCGCGCCAGCTGCTGGCGAAGTGCCAGCATCTGGCGGTTCAGCGCCTCGACCTGGTCCTGGGCCTCCTTGGTCAGCCTCTGCTGCTCGGTCAGTTTACCTGCGGTCTCGTCGCGCTCGCGCTGGACCAGCAGCGTCCGTTCCTCGGCACCGCTGCGCCTGGCCTCTTCGGCCCGCTTCGCTTCCTCGGTGGTGGCGAGCCTCGCCTCAAGATCCTTCGAACGGTCGCGGACGGCACCCAGGTCGCGCTCGCTCGCCTCCAGGCGCGCCGCGAGCTGGCCGACCCGCGCTTCCAAATCGTCCCTCACCTTCTTCAGCGCGTCGATGTCGCGCAGCAGGCGGACGGCCTCGGCGAGCCTCGTCTCCAGCTCCACCTGGGTCAGGGTCCGTTCGCGCTCGGCATCGGTGAGGCGCAGTTGCAGCGCGTCGCGCTCGCTGGTCACGCCGCCGAGCCGGCTCTGGAGCTGGTTGCGCTCGGCCTCACTCTGGGTTGATCGTGACTGGAGCGCGTCCCAGTCGCGGGTGAGATCGGCGACGCGCGCATGGAGCTGGTCGAGCAGCGACTCGGACTCGGTCAGGCGCGACTGCAGCGCGTCCCGCTCGCCGGTCAGGTCGGACAGGCGCGCCCGGATCCGGTCGCGCTCGCCCGTCACGTCACCGAGAAGCCCCTGGAGCTGAGTGCGCTGCGTCTCCGACTGGGCCAGGCGCGACTGCAGCGCGTCGCGCTCTCGGCCGAGATCGGTGACGCGAAGCTGGAGCTGGTCGCGCTGGGCGGTCGAGGTCTGGAGCTCGGCTGCGAGCTGGGCCAGATTCAGGCGCAGCTCGGCCGAGCTCTCCTTTTCGATCGCCAGTACCTGCTGCAGCTCGGAGAGCTGCCGGGTGAGCCGGCTCAAGGTCTCGTCGCGGCCCGAAAGCGCCGCCGACAGATAGGCCTGCGAGAGCACGAAGACCAGCAGCACGAAGATGATGACCATGAGCAGCGTCGCCAGCGCGTCGACGAAGCCGGGCCAGATGTCGAGGCCCTGGCCGCGTCGGCTCCTGCCTGACGACGACGAGCTCATGGACGTGTGGCGCGGGTGGGCTTGGGCGCCGGCGCCGGTGTGGCGGCCGTCTGGGTCTGCTGCCTCTGCTGGTCATCGGCGAGCGCGGCGATGGTCCGCGACAGCAGCCGGATCTCGCTCCTGATCTCCTCCGATGTCTGCTGGCGGCCGTTGGCGACCTCGTCCAGCAAGCGGGAGATGTAGACCTCGATGTTGCGGATGTGCGAGCGCGTCGCCTCGTCGCCGCCGAAGCCGCCGCTGGCGACCGCGTCAGCCATGCGTGAGAGGATCGGCTTCAGCTCCATCTGGTTCTCGGCCAGCCGCAGCATGAGCTGCTGCTCCGCCTTCATCTGATCGGTCAGGACCGAGAGCTTCTCGGTCAGCTGCATCAGCTGGGAATTGGCGCCCTTGCGGGAGTCTTCGCCGCGCGCGACGGCGCGCTGAAGGGTGTCCATGCTGTCGGCGGTGCGCTCGATCAGCGCCTGCAGGAACGCCGGCACGCTGGTCATCTCGCCGCCGTCGCCGAGCGATGGGCCGGCGCCGACCTTGGTCATGCCGGCGAGCCACTCTTCCAGCTCGTTGAAGAAGCGGTTCTGCGCCTGGCTCGCCTGGAGATCGAGGAAGCCCAGCACCAGGGACCCGGCAAGGCCGAGCATGGAGGAGCTGAAGGCCGTGCCCATGCCGCCCAGAGGCGCCTGCAGGCCGGTCTTCAATTCGTTGAAGAAGGCGTTGACGTCGGCCGCGCCGACGGCGCCGAGGCCGCCGATCACGGTCGCGATAGATCCCACCGTCTCGAGCAGCCCCCAGAAGGTGCCGAGCAATCCCAGGAAGACCAGGAGCCCGATCAAGTAGCGCGAGATGTCGCGGCCCTCGTCGAGGCGCGACCGGAGAGAATCCAGCAGCGAGCGGGTCGCCACCGCCGAGAGGACGATGCGGCTGCCCTGGCGGTCGCCGAGA
>CAMDFP010000267.1 GCA_945897335.1 Asaia bogorensis
GGCCTCCTTCTCGCGCATGATGCCGGCAGCCTGGTTGATGCCCGACAGCGCGAAGGTGGTGAAGCCGAACGGCTCCTTCATGGTGAGGGTGAGCGTCTTCTCGTCGACGACGTCGACCGAAGCGACGAAGGTCTGCAGCGTCCGGCCGATCGTCTCCCGGGCCAGCAGACGCTTGACCGAAGCGACCGCGTCCTTCGCCGTCACCGGCGAGCCGTCATGGAACTTGAGACCGGCGCGGAGCGTGAACGTGTACTTCAGATTGTCGGGCGTCACCGACCAGGCACCGACCGCATCCGGCTGCGCCACGCTCTTGTCGTCCCAGGCGAACAGCGTGTCGTAGACGGCCGCCATGTGCATGGCCGTGATCGCCGCCGTGGTCTGGTAGCCGTCGAGCACGCGGAGATCCGCATGCGGCACGACCTTCAGCACCTTCTGCGCCGACGCCGGCGCGGTCAGCGCGGTGGCCGCCAGTAATCCTAGCGCGGCCGCGAATATTCCCCTGGTCATCCTCGTCTCCCTGTTGCCCGACAGCCGGGTGACGAACTCTAGCACGCAGTTTCCTTTGGGAAACGCCGCCTCAGGAGCGGCCGGCGCGATCGAGCGAGGCCTTGGTCCGCCGCGTCGCCGGCGCGGTCAGAGGATCCTCGGGCCAGGGGTGCTTGGGATAGCGCCCGCGTCCCTCCGCGCGCACCGCCGGATAGCCCGTCTGCCAGAAGTTGCCGAGATCCTGGGTCACCTGTAGCGGCCGGCCGGCTGGCGACAGCAAGTGGATGACGACCGCGACTTTGCCGCCGCCGATGCGCGGCGTGTCGACCTGGCCGAACATCTCCTGCAGCTTGACTGCCAGCACCGGCGGTTCGACCGCATAGTCGAGCGCAATACTTGACCCTGACGGCACTTCCAGATGAGTCGGCGCCAGATCGTCCAGGCGCTTCTTCTGCTGCCAGTCGAGACGCGAGGCCAGCGCCGCCCCTAGGTCGATCCGGGCCAGATGGGATCTGCGGGCGGCACGGCCGAGATAAGGTCCGAGCCAGGTCTCCAGCTCGCCGAGCAACGCCTGATCCGAGAAGTCAGGCCAGGCTGGATCGAGGCGATGAAGGAAGAGGTTGCGCGCCTGAAAGCTGCGAAGCCCCGGCGTCCAGGGCAGCGATTCAAGCCCCATCATGCGAATGCCGGCGAACATCGCCGCCGCCCGCGCCTCCTCGCCCGCCGTCTCCAGGCGCTGCTCTTCCAGCACCAGCGCGCCGAACGCCGTCCGTCGCGAGGCCGCCACCGCCTCGGCGCGTTCGTCCCAGCCGACATCCTCCAGCGTCTCGATACGATCGGCGAACAGCCCCTCGATCTCGGCCCGATCGATCGGCGCCGCCAGATAGATGCGGGCGTCACGACCAGAGTCGTCGAGATCGGCGATGGCCAGAAAGGGCTCTCGTGCAAGCGGATCGTCGGGAGCCAGTGCCGCCCCCCGGCCATTCACCAGCCGGTACTGACCGCCGCCGCCCCGCCGCTCGGCGACGCGCTCGGGATAGGCCAGAGCGACGAGGGCGCCGACCGACAGCGATCCGGTGTCCCCCGGCAGGCGCAGACGCCGGCGCCAGGTCGATGCCGCCTGCCGCGCCTCGGCGATGCGGCCGCGATGGGCATATGGATCGGAAGCGCCGTTGAGAGCGTCCAGCCGGCGGCGGAGATCCGGATCGCGCACACCGGCCGTCAGCACATCGCGTTCGGAGAGCAGCGCCGCCACATCGCAGGCTCGCGTCCCGCTGCCCTGGCCCGCTCCCGCCAGCACCATGTGAGCGAGGCGCGGATGCAAAGGCAGCTCCGCCATCCGCCGGCCATGGGCGGTGATACGACCGTCACGGTCGAGTGCGCCGAGTTCGACCAGCAGCGCGCGTGCCCGCGTCATGGATGCGGCCGGCGGCGGATCGAGCCAGGAGAGCGACGCTGGATCGGTCGTTCCCCAGACCGCGAGATCGAGCGCGAGCGGCGCCAGGTCGGCGACCAGGATCTCCGCCGGCAGCGACGGCAGAAGCGCCCGGTTCGCCGCCTCGCTCCACAGGCGATAGCTCACCCCCGGTCCGGTGCGGCCGGCGCGGCCACGGCGCTGATAGACCGAGGCACGTCCGGCCCGCACCGTCTCCAGCCGGTCCATGCCCGTGCGCGGATCGAAACGCGAGACCCGCGCCCAGCCGGCATCGACGACGACGCGCACGCCCTCGATGGTCAGGCTGGTCTCGGCGATCGAAGTCGCCAGCACCACCTTGCGCCGGCCCGCCGCCGCCGGCCGGATCGCCTCGTCCTGCTCGCGTGCCGGCAGCGCGCCATAGAGCGGATGGATGGTGGTGGCATCGCCGAGATCGCCGAGGCGATCGGCGACCCGGCGGATCTCGCGCTCGCCGGGCAGGAAAGCGAGCACGCTGCCCTCTTCCTCCGCCAAGGCGCGGCGGATCGCAGAGGCGGTCTCCGCCTCGATTTCCTTGAGCCCGGTGTCGCCGAGATAGCGGGTCTCGACCGGATAGACGCGCCCCCGACTCTCGATCACCGGCGCGCTGCCGAGGAGCCGCGCCACCTGGGCGCCATCAATGGTCGCCGACATGACCAGGAGACGCAGATCCGGCCGCAACGCCGCCTGGGCCTCCAGACAAAGCGCCAGGCCCAGATCGGCATTCAGGCTGCGCTCGTGAAACTCGTCGAAGAGCACGGCGCCGACCTCCGCCAGCTCGGGATCGCCGAGCAAGCGCCTTGTGAGTACGCCCTCGGTCACCACCTCGATGCGGGTCTTGGGCCCCACGCGGCTGTCGAGATGGACGCGGTAGCCGACGGTGCCACCGACCTCCTCGCCCAAAGTCGCCGCCATGCGCCGGGCCGCCGCCCGCGTCGCCAACCGACGAGGCTCGAGCACGACGATGCTGCGGCCGCCGAGCCAGGGCGCGTCCAGGAGCGCCAGCGGCACGCGGGTGGTCTTGCCGGCACCGGGCGGCGCCACCAGTACGGCGTTGGGGCTTGCGTTCAGCGCCGACAGGAGATCGGGAAGAGCTTCTTGGATCGGTAGCAACGCCGGCACCCGCACTTTCCTCCGTCGCCTCTGGCGTCGGAGGCTTCTAGCATGAGCGCCCGCTCAGCGCCGATCGCGCTCGATCGGCGTGACCGAGACCGACCTGAGACGGCCGGCGCTGACGATTGCGATCTCCGTCACCCGGCCGATCCGCTCTCCGCCGAGCAGCCGGATCAGGTCGTCCGCGCCGGTCACCGGTACCCCATCGAGGCCGACGATGATGTCTCGCACGCGGAGGCCCCCCTTCGCCGACGGACCATCCGGCTCGACGGTGGTGACCATCGCGGCAAGCCCGCTGTCGATGCCCAGAGGCCGCGCCATGCGGCGTGAGATCGGCAAGGTCTGCGCGCCGATGCCGATGAAGGCGCGGCACACGCTGCCATGACGCAGGATCTCAGTCAGCACATGGCTCGCGGTGTTGCTGGAGACGGCACGACGGACGGCCCGACGCCGTCGACGACGCGCGTCACGGCATCCGAATAGGCATCGAGAAGCGGCCGGACGTCGCGCTAGCCGAGCGCCGCTTGGTAGGCCTCAACTTTGAAGCCGACGATGAGCGTGCCGTCCACATCCAGCACCGGCCGCTTGATCATCGAGGGCTGCTTCAGCATCAGCCCGAGCGCCGCTGCCTCGTTCACGTCCGCCTGCTCCTCCTTCGGCAGCTTCCTGAACGTCGTTCCCGCCCGGTTCAGCAGCACCTCCCAACCGACCTCGCGTGCCCAGACTTCGAGCACGTCGCGATCGATGCCCTTAGCCTTGTAGTCATGGAAGCCATAGGCGACGCCGCGCCCGTCCAGCCAGGCCCGCGCCTTCTTAATCGTGTCGCAGGTCTTGATTCCGTAGATGGTGATGGTCTTGGCCATGGAGGTCGTCTCTCCCAAAGTCAGCCGCGCGCCGGGCAATCCAGCATGAAAGCTCCCACCGCCACCTACGGGGAGATGCTAGTGGGCCGCTGCTTTATAGCCGAATCCACTGCTGTTTCAGTCGGATGGACCTTGCCTCGCCAGGTGCGCGAGCCGGGCCAGTCTTTCGGCATCGTCTTGGGGCTTGACGAGCGCGAGAACATTACGAGAACATTGCCCAGATGCGCTCAGCCTGGAGACGAAGCTATGAACGCCCTGCCTGCCCTTAACGTTGAGCAAGAAGCCGATTTCCTGGAGCGCCGCGCCCACGAAACCGCCCGCGATCTTGTGGACATGATCGGCTACGACCAGGCCGCCTCTCAGGTCCAGACGGCGGCCGACGCCTTCGCCCTGGAAGGCGATAAGAAGCGCGTCCTGTTCTGCATCTCGGTCAGCCGGATCATCAACCTACTCCGCCTCCACTACCGCCCGGACGCGTGCCGGCGAAGCCAGAGCCACCAGTATTTTGGGTAGCCAGCGGGTGAACCTATAGTCCCTCTGCAGCCTTTCACGGATGATCGACCGATCCGTTTTCCGATGGGAGTGTCTGGCATGCCGGTGATCGAACCTGAAACCCTTCAGCTCGAACGCAAGGACTGGGTGCCGAACAATCTCCGGCTCCCGGTGCTCCTCTATCGCGACGTCGTCGACGTCAGCGGCGACGATCCCGCCGCAGCCTTCGAGACATTGTTTGCAAGCAATGGCTGGCCGCCAGCGTGGCGCTACACGATCTATCACCATCACCACTACCACACAGCGGCGCATGAGCTGCTCGGCTTCGCGGCCGGCCGGGCGCTGCTGGTGCTGGGCGGACCGAGCGGACGCGAGGTCGAGGTCAAGGCCGGCGACGTCGCCGTGCTGCCCGCCGGCACCGGGCATTGCCGGCTGACCGCGACGCATGATTTCCTCGTCGTCGGCGCCTATCCGCCGGGCCAAAAGGCCGATCATTGTCGGAAGCCGCCGACGTCGGAGATGATCGAGCGCATCGACCTCCTCCCCTCGCCCACCTCCGATCCCGTATCCGGCAAGAACGGTCCGCTGGTGGCGCTCTGGCAGGGAGGATGAGACACCCGTGCAGCTGAACCACACGATCGTCTGGTGCGCCGACAAGAATCGGTCGGCGAACTTCCTCGCCGGGATCCTGGGCCGGCCGTCGCCCCGGACCTTCTTCCACTTCCTCGTCGTCGACATGGACAACGACGTCTCGCTCGACTTCTACGAGATCGACGAGAAGATCCGCCTGCAGCACTACGCCTTCCTGGTCAGCGAGGCGGAATTCGACGGCATCTTCGATCGGATCAAGGCCCAGGGGCTCACCTACTGGGCCGATCCGGCGCGCTCGCAGCCGAACCAGATCAACCGCCACTACGGAGGTCGCGGCGTCTATTTCGAGGACCCCGACGGCCACCTCCTAGAAGCGATCACGCGCCCCTACGGGGACGGCCCGCCCTAAGCCACACTTAGGCTTTGCCCTAAGTATTATTCTCGCCTAGGCTGGCGCCATGACGACCCAGCCACAGATCGATGGCGTTTTCCGTGCCCTTGCCGACCCGACCCGCCGCCACGTCCTGGCGCGCTTGAGCCGGAGCCCGGCCTCGGTCAGCGAGTTGGCCGAGCCGTTCGGCATGGCGTTGCCGTCCTTCGTCGAGCATCTACGCGTGCTGGAGGCCTCGGGCCTTGTGCGCTCGAAGAAGACCGGCAGGGTCCGCACCTACCAGATCGAGCCCAAGCGCCTTCGCCTCGCCGAGGACTGGCTCTCCCAGCAGCGCACGCTGTGGGAAGAGCGCCTCGACAGGCTGGACGCCTATCTGATTGCCCTCAAGGAGAAGCGCTCATGATCATCAAGCCCGATCCCAAGCTCGACCTCGTGCTGGAGCGCGTCGTCGACGTGCCGCGCGAGCTGGTCTGGGAGTGCTGGACTAAGGCCGTGCACATTCCGCACTGGTTCGTACCGCGCCCCTGGGCCGTCGCCGAATGCGAGATCGACCTCCGTCCCGGTGGCATTTTTCGTACCGTCTTCCGCTCGCCCGAAGGCCAGGAGTTCCCGAATGTCGGCTGCTATCTCGAGGTCACGCCGAACGAGCGGCTGATCTGGACCGACGCGCTACTGCAGGGCTACCGGCCCTCGGCCAAGGGCTTCCTGCCCGAGGGCATGCCGATCACCGCCATCCTCACCCTTACGCCCGAAGGCAAGGGCACGCGCTACAACGCGGCCTGCCTCCACAAGGACGCAGAAGGACGGAAGAAGCACGAGGATATGGGCTTTTTCGGCGGCTGGGGCACGGTGCTCGACCAGCTCGTCGAATATTCGAAGACGATGAAGCGTCGCTAAGCCTTCTTCGGGATCTCGAGCCCGCGCTACACGGCGGGGCGCTCAAGGCCGCGCTCCAGCCAGGCGGGCACGCGTTTCAGCGAGCCGTAGTCGACGAGATCGCCGGCGCCGTAGAAACCGACCAGGTTGCGCACCCAGCCAAGCATCGAGATATCGGCGATCGAATACTCCTCCATAATCCAGTCACGACCGTCGAGCCGTGTCTCGATCACGCCGAGCAGACGTCTGGATTCGTCGACGTACCGCTTGAGTGGCCGCTTGTCTTCGTATTCGCGGCCGGCGAATTTGTGGAAGAAGCCGACCTGGCCGAACATCGGCCCGATCGCCGCCATCTGGAAAAACACCCATTGCATGGTCTCGTAGCGCCGCGCCGGATCGGCCGGCAGCAGCTTGCCGGCCTTCTCGCCGAGATAGACCAGGATCGCACCGGACTCGAAGAGACCGATCGGCTTCCCGCCCGGCCCGTCCGGATCGATGATCGCCGGGATCTTGCCGTTCGGGTTCAGCGACAGGAACTCCGGCGTCCAGGTCTCATTGGCACCGATGTCGATCCGGTGCGGTTCGTAGGGCAATCCGATCTACTCCAGCATGATCGAGACTTTGACGCCGTTCG
>CAMDFP010000268.1 GCA_945897335.1 Asaia bogorensis
AAGCTCGGCATCTCATCGAAAATTTCTTCTGCAAGCTCAAGCAGTTCCGAGCCATCGCCACGCGCTACGACAAACGTGCCAGAAACTTCCTCGCCGCAATCTATCTGGCCTCGATCGCCATTTGGCTTAATTGAGGACACGCCCTAGAAAGAACGCGGGCTGGACGGGGTGGTTGCTCGCCGGAGCACAAGAAACGCACAGCGGCGTCAGCCGCGGCTGCGGGCTCGCATCAGGAGGCGCTTCAGCTCGGTCAGCTCGTCGGCGACCGCCGCCAAGTCACGGGGCGGCATGCCCTTGGTGGCCGACACCGCGGGGGCCGGCGGCGGGCGGGCAGGCGGTGGAGGCGGCGCGGCTGGAGGTGGAGCGGCCGCCGCGGTGTCGGCCTCGCCGGCGCCGTCCGAGGACCGGTCACGCAGGAGCCGTTGCACGCCCTTGATGGTATAGCCGTCGCGGTAGAGGAGCTGGCGGATCCGCCGGAGCAGCTCCACGTCTTCAGGCCGATAGTAGCGCCGACCGCCGCCGCGCTTCAGCGGGCGGATCTGGTTGAACTTGGTCTCCCAGAAGCGGAGCACGTGCGAGGGCACGTCCAGGTCCTCGGCCACCTCACTGATGGTCCTGAAGGCGCTGGCGGATTTGGAGTGGCGCCTGGACGCCGCGACCTCGAGCTCGCCGGTCATTCCCTATGCCCCCACCCGTCCCGGCCTCTAGTCCGACGGCCCGGAGGAGGAGGAAGAGGACGACGCCAGCGCGCTGTTGATGTGGCCCTTCAGCACATGGGAGGCGCGGAAGACGAGGACCCGCCGGGGAAGGATCGGCACCTCCTGCCCGGTCTTGGGATTGCGGCCGACGCGCTGGCCCTTCTGGCGAACGGAGAAGGTGCCGAAGGAAGAGATCTTGACCATCTCGCCGCGCGTCAGCGCATCGGCGATCTCATCGAGAACGGACTCGACCAAAGCGGCGGACTCGTTCCTGGACAAGCCCACTTCCTGATAGACCGCTTCGCTCAAGTGCGCGCGGGTGATCGTCTGCTCGGTCATCGCAGCCTCCCTTACACGGGACCTTAGCTTGGCCGAAAAAACCGGTCAACGACAGGTAGATGGCTGTGGATGTTGAGACGAGATGGAGCGCGAAGGACGGTCTACATCCTGATCAGTGCGGCGCCCCAGGCGAGCCCGCCGCCGATGGCCTCCAGAACCACCAGCTGACCCGGCTTGATGCGGCCGTCGCCGATCGCCTCGGCCAGCGCCAGAGGCACCGAGGCGGCCGAGGTGTTGGCGTGGCGGTCGACGGTCACCACCACCTTGTCGCGGGACAGCCGGTACTTGTCGGCCATGCCGTCAATGATCCGCCGGTTGGCCTGGTGGGGCACCAGCCAGTCGATGTCCTCGGCCTTCATGCCGTTGGCATCCAGCGCCTCCTGGATCACCCGGGCGAGCTTGACGACGGCATGCTTGAAGACTTCCTTGCCCTGCATCCGGACATGGCCGACCTGGCCGGTCGAGGACGGGCCGCCGTCGACATAGAGGGCGTCGTGGCCGCGGCCGTCGGAATGGAGGTGGGTCGAGAGAATGCCGCGGTCGCCGCCCTCGACGGCCTTCAGGACCACCGCGCCGGCCCCGTCGCCGAACAGCACTGCGGTGCCTCGGTCGGTCCAGTCGAGGATCCGGGTGAAGGTCTCCGCGCCGATGACCAGCGCGGTCTCGGCCTGGCCGGCCTTGATGAAATTGTCGGCCACCGCGAGCGCATAAACGAAGCCGGCGCAGACCGCCTGGACGTCGAAGGCGGCGCCCCGGGTCATGCCGAGCATCGCCTGGACCCGGGTCGCCGTCGCCGGGAAGGTCTCGTCCGGGGTGGTGGTCGCCAGCACGATCAGGTCAACGTCGGCGGCGGTGAGCCCGGCCGCGGCGAGCGCTCGTTCCGACGCCTTGACGGCTAGGTGCGAGGTCAGCTCGCCATCGGCGGCGATATGGCGCTGGCGGATGCCGGTCCGCTGGACGATCCACTCGTCGGTGGTGTCCATCTTGGCCGCGAGATCGTCATTGGTGACCACCCGCTCCGGCAGGTAGGCGCCGGCGCCGACGATGAGCGAGCGCCTGCTCACGCCAGCGCTCCCTTGAGGTTGACCTCGGCGAGTTCGGCCAGCTCGCCCTTCACCCGGTCGATGAAGCCGTGCACCGCCATATCGTTGGCGACGCCGATGGCGTTGGCGAATCCTAAGGAATCGGTGCCGCCATGGCTCTTCACGGCGATGCCGTTGAGGCCGAGGAACACGGCGCCGTTGTAGCGGCGGGGATCGGTGCGCTCACGGACCTTGCGGAGCGCGCCGCGGCTCAAGAGGTATCCGAGCTTGGCGAGCAGCGAGCTCTTGAAGCTGGCCCGGATGAAGTTGGTATAGAGGCGGGCAGTGCCCTCGGCGGTCTTGAGCGCGACGTTGCCGGTGAATCCGTCGGTCACCACCACGTCGACGGTGCCGGCGGTAATGTCGTCGCCCTCGATGAAGCCGTAGAACTCGACCGGGACCTTGCCCTCGCGGAGGATGATCCCCGCCTTCTTGACCTCGTCATGGCCCTTCATCACTTCCGAGCCGACATTGAGGAGGCCGATGGTGGGCTTGGGAATGCCGAGGACGGCACGGGCGAACATGTCGCCCATGATGGCGAACTGAACCAGGTTCTCGGCGTCGCATTCGACATTGGCGCCGAGGTCCAGCATGCAGCTTTCGCCGCGCTCGGTCGGGAAGAAAGACGCGATCGCCGGGCGGTCGATGCCGGGCAGCATGCGGAGCCCCAGCTTCGCCATCGCCATCAGCGCCCCGGTGTTACCGGCGGAGACGACGCCCGCAGCCTTGCCGTCCTTCACCGCGTCGATGGCGAGACGCATCGAAGAGTTGCGCCCGGTGCGGAGCGCCACCGACGGCTTGTCCTCGCTTTTCACGGCCTCGTCGGTGTGATGGAGGGTCGTCCGCTCGGAAAGCGCCTTGTAGCGATCGAGCATCGGCCTGATCCGGGCTTCGTCGCCGAAGATCAGGAAGTCGACCGAGGGGAACCGGATCCGGGCGAGTTCGGCGCCGTCGATCACCATGGCGGGGGCCTGGTCGCCCCCCATGGCATCAAGCGCGAGCGTCAGCCGCTGGCTCAAGGGACAGCCCTCGCGCGGCCGGGTGTTGGGCTCGTTGCCGGAGTCAGGCCTTCGAAGCGACGACCTCGCGACCGTCGTAATGGCCGCAGGCCTTGCAGAGATGGTGCGGAAGCTTCAACTCGCCGCAATTCGAGCACTCGATCACCGTCACCGACTTCAGCGCGTGATGGGAGCGCCGCATGTTCTTGCGGGACTTGGAGACCTTTTTCTTAGGAACGGCCATGGCAACCTACTTTCGCTATACGGGCTCGAGCCTTGGCGCAGACGCGCCAAAATGCGCCGGAGATGCATCGGCCCGCGACGACCGGAGAGGGCGCTTATGTAGCCAAGAACCCCCCGCCGGGCAAGCGGCATTACGACCCACGGCGAAGGCGGGACAGGTCGGCGAAAGGCCCGGAGTCCTCCTCCGTCTCCCCTGGGATCTCGATCGTCGCCCCGGGTTTCCGCGGATAGGGGTCGATGGCGAGTGACAGCGCCTGGGCAACCGCCTCGCCGACGTCGATGGCCCCGCCCTCGATCGGCTCCGGGGCGTCGACCTCGGGATCCAGGTCCAGCTCGGTCCCCTGATCGGTCGGCCCGTAGCGCTCGGCGAACTCCTCGGCCAAGTGGGCTGCCACCGGCTCGAGCGTGACGATGCAGGTCTGGACCACGTCGGCCCGCCAGTCGGCCTTGAGCTGGTAGAAGATCCCCGAACGCCGGAGGCGCACGGTACCCTCCAGCCGGTCGAGCCCGAGAATCCCGAATCTCCGGGCGAGCGCCGCCCGCTCGTCCTCGTTCGCGGCGATCTTGATCACCCGCTCGCGCTCGGCGATCTGGTCCAGCGGCACGGGTCGCGAGAATTCGGGGGCCGGCTCCATCGGCGGCCCTCAGGCGACGCCGGGGAAGAAGACCCGGCCGGCAACGAGGTCTTCGGTCGCCTGGCCGGCAAGCGCCTGGTCCGCGAGGCGGAGGTATCCGGCGAGCCGCGCCAGCACGTCCTCGGTCGGAGAGACGGTGCCATAGGCGTTCCGCCTGAGCGCCTCCTCAAGGCCGCCTGAGTCGAGGCCGGCGTCATAAGCGGCGATCCGGCCGTAGAAGCCGGTCGCCATCTGCTTGACCCGGCGCCCGACGCCGAGGTCGCCGACCCCGGACTCGCGGAGGCCATTGTCGAAATCCATGAACATGCGGTCGAAGCAGGCCTGGGCCAGAGTGGCGGTCGCCCCGTGGTCCCGCTTCAGTCGTCGAAGCACGAGGTAAGCGTGCAGAGCCACCATCTCGTAACGACCATCGAGGGTATCGGGGACCCCGAGCTCGGCGAACAGCACCGGCCGACGGGCGGCATCCACGACCGCCCGGTAGAGCGCGTCGGCCGCCGCCTCGGTCTTCTCGTCCCGGCGCCTGAAAAGCTTGGCCAGCACCCTGCCCTCGTCCTCTTCCAAGCCGGTTGACAACCACCGGCCACGCGGCGCAACTAGCCCGATCATGCTGCCGGGGTCAACCCGCCGGCAAGGCTTCAAGGAGTGATGGAAACCATGCGTGCGAGCCGGTTGACGCCCCTCTTGGCGATGGCCGCCCTCATCGCCGCCTGCGCCCCGATCGTCGACACCCGTGGCAACGTCACCGACGCCGATGTGGTGGAGAAGATCAGGGTCGGCGCCACGACCCGGGACGAGATCTCGTCCGTCCTCGGCAGCCCCTCCTCGGTCGCCACCTTCGATCCGAACACTTGGTACTACATCAGCAAACGGACCGAGACGGTCGCCTTCTTCCGTCCGGAGGTGCTGGACCAGAAGGTACTGACCATCCGCTTCGACGAGGCGGGACTGGTCAGGGAAGTTTCGCAGACCGGCAAGGAGGCCGGCGAAGAGATCGAGCCGGTCGACCGCGTCACGCCGACCTCCGGGCAGAGCTTCAGCTTCTTCCAGCAGGTGTTCGGCAATATCGGCCGCTTCGGCGACGAGCCCGGGAAGCGACGCGTCCCCGGCAGCCGGCCGCCCGGCACCGGCACCGGCTACTAGCCGAACGCACCCTCCGAAAACAAAAAACCCCGGCGATCGCTCGCCGGGGTTTTTGCATTCGCGCGTCGTCGTCTCAGCCGTGAGCGAGAACCGCCAGCAGCAGAAGGGCGACGATGTTGGTGATCTTGATCATCGGGTTGACGGCCGGGCCGGCGGTGTCCTTGTAGGGATCGCCGACCGTGTCGCCGGTCACCGCGGCCTTGTGGGCGTCCGAGCCCTTGCCGCCGTGGTGGCCTTCCTCGATGTACTTCTTGGCATTGTCCCAGGCGCCGCCGCCGGCAGTCATCGAGATGGCGACGAAGAGCCCGGTGACGATGACGCCGAGCAGCATGGCGCCGACCGCGGCGAAGGCGGCCGCCTGGCCGGCGATCGCGTTGATCACGTAGTAGAGGACGATCGGCGAGAGCACCGGCAGTAGGCTCGGGATGATCATTTCCTTGATCGCGGCCTTGGTCAGCATGTCCACGGCCTTGGAATAGTCGGGCTTCGCCCGGCCTTCCATGATGCCGGGGATCTCCTTGAACTGACGGCGGACCTCGACCACGACCGAGCCGGCGGCGCGGCCGACGGCAGTCATGCCCATGGCGCCGAACAGGTAGGGCAGCAGGCCGCCGAGCAGGAGGCCGACGACGACGTAGGGGTTGGAAAGCGCGAAGTCGATGGCGCCCGCCTTCAGAAGACCCTTCTCGGTGAAGTACTTGAGGTCTTCGGTGTAGCAGGCGAACAGCACCAGCGCGCCGAGGCCGGCGGAGCCGATGGCGTAACCTTTGGTCACCGCCTTGGTGGTGTTGCCCACCGCGTCCAGCGCATCGGTGGTCTTGCGCACGTCCTTCGGCAGGTCGGCCATCTCGGCGATGCCGCCGGCGTTATCGGTGACCGGGCCGTAGGCGTCGAGCGCGATCACGATGCCGGCGAGGGCCAGCATGGTGGTCACCGCGATGGCGATGCCGAGCAGGCCGGCCAGGAGGTGGGTGGCGACGATGCCGGCGCAGATGATGATCGCGGGCATCGCGGTCGCCTCGAGCGAGACGGCGAGGCCCTGGATCACGTTCGTGCCGTGGCCGGTGGTGGACGCCTGGGCGACGCTCTTCACCGGACGGTAGTTGGTGCCGGTGTAGTACTCGGTCGCCCAAACGATCAGGCCGGTGACGGCGAGACCGACCAGGCCGCAATAGAAGAGGTGGCGACCCTGGAAGACCTTGCCGGCGACGGTGTAGTCCGTGTTCATGCCGATGACGATGTCGGTGACCGGCCAGAGCACGATCGCCGACAGCACGCCCGAGGCGATGAAGCCCTTGTAGAGCGCGCCCATGATGTTCTGGCTGGCGCCGAGGCGGACGAAGAAGGTGCCGATGATCGAGGTGACGATGCAGGCCGCGCCGATGACCAGCGGGTAGGACATCATCGCCTGGGCCTGGGCCCCGGTGAAGAAGATCGAGGCCAGCACCATCGTGGCGACGATGGTCACGGCGTAGGTCTCGAACAGGTCGGCGGCCATGCCGGCGCAGTCGCCGACATTGTCGCCGACGTTGTCGGCGATCACGGCCGGGTTGCGGGGGTCATCCTCGGGGATGCCCGCCTCGACCTTGCCGACGAGGTCGGCGCCGACGTCGGCGCCCTTGGTGAAGATGCCGCCGCCGAGGCGGACGAAGAAGGTGCCGATGATCGAGGTGACGATGCAGGCCGCGCCGATGACCAGCGGGTAGGACATCATCGCCTGGGCC
>CAMDFP010000269.1 GCA_945897335.1 Asaia bogorensis
AGCCTGACCCGCCCGGCAACCCGTTCGACCGGCTGATGCTGCATGTCGATCCGCGAGTCGCCCGGATCTCCGCCTTCCAGCTCGGCCAGCAGCTGGCGGCCGGCAAGCCCAAGATCGTGCTGCGCTCGCTCCACACCGATCGCGGCTACCTGCTGCTGGACGTCCGTCGGATCGACGATGCCGAACTCGACGTCGTGGTCGGACGGATCCGCGAGATCCTTTCGACCGTGCCGGCGGACTCCAAGCCCGTCGCGCCGCCGCCGAGCGGCGATCTGACGCGCCAGGGCATGGCGCGCTGGCTCGCACGCTGACCTCCGGTCTCGTCGTCCGCGTTCGGCGACGCAATCGTCGCCTCGGAGCTGTGGCCGTATCTTCCACCAGTTGAGATGGACCTCCATGCCTGATATCGCCATCGCCCGCTTCGCCCACGAAGGCAACAGCTTCTCGCCGCTCCTGACCCCGATCGACTGCTTCAAGTCGGGCGAGTGGGCGGTCGGCGACGAAGTTCCTGCCTACTACCGCGGCAGCAAGACGGAGATCGGCGGCGCCATCGCCTGGCTGGAGACGCGGCCGCAGTGGAAGCCGACCTATCTTCGCTGCACGGCAGCACCGTCGTCCGGCGTGTTGGCTGCGGGGGTGTTCGATGCGATCCTCGCCGAGATCACGGCCGGCCTCTCCAAGCGCAAGTGGGACGCGGTTTTTCTGTCGCTGCACGGTTCGCTGAACGCCGCCGAGTATCCGCACGCCGACTACGAGCTCGTCCGCCGGGTTCGCGACATCATCGGCAAGGACACGCCGCTGGCGGTGAGCTTCGACCTGCACGCCAATGTCAGCCAGGCCGAGGCTGACATCCCGGACATCGTCGTCGGTTACAAGTGCCACCCGCACACCGACATGGCGGAGACTGCGACCAAGGCACTCGACATTCTGGAGCGGCGCATCAAGGGCGAGGTCAAGCCGGTCGCCGTCATCGTCCGCGCCGACGCCATCATCCCGAGCCTTTTCGCCCGCACCACCGATGGCCCGATGGCGGAGGTGAAGCAGATCGCTGCGGACATCGAGAAGAGGTACGGCCTGCTCGACCTCACGCCCTACCAGGGCTACGCCTACAACGACAACGAGGCTGCCGGCGCCTCGGCCTGGGCGACCGCGAACGGCGACCGCGCGCTGGCGCTGAAGGCGGCGACCGAGCTGGTCCAGGAGATGAACAAGCGCCGTCCGCTGCTGTTCAAGAAGCTGCCCAGCGCCGCTGACGGCATCGCCCGCGCGCTCGCAGCGGCAGAGGGACCGATCGCGGTCATCGACTCTGCCGACCATACCGGTGCGGGCGGCATCGGCGATACGCCCGGGTTGCTCGCGGCCCTGGTTGCGGCGAAGCCGAGCCGGCCGACTGCTTTCGCCTTCTTCCACGACCCGGACCTCGTCGCCCGGGCCAGGGCCGCCGGGATCGGCGGTCACCTCAAGGTCAAGCTCGGCGGTCGCCTGACGCCGTTGTTCGGGCCGCCGGTCGAGGCGGAGGTCACGGTCGGGCATCTGTCCGATGGCAAGTTCATCAATGTCGGCCCGGTCCATGGCGGGCTCGCCAACGACCTCCGGGGCTGCGCTCGCCTCGATTTCGTCGGCCTGCCGATCTCGGTGATGATCACCGGGATCTGCCACGACACGACGGATGCCAATTTCTACAAGGCGGCCGCCATCGACCTCTCGAAGCTGGCGGTGCTCGCGGTCAAGGCGAAGAACCAGTTCCGCGCCTCTTTCGGCTCGACCTTCCGGGAGATGATCGACATCGACGCGCCGGGGCCGGCCGCCTACGACTTCAGCGCCTTCCCCTTTAAGAAGGCGCCGAAGACCCTCTATCCGCTGACCCGCTGAGCCCGATGAAGGGGCGGGCAGAGGGGCGGGACCCGGCTCCCCGATGATCGGCTACATCCTGCATCGCCTGGCGAGCGCCGTCCTCGTCGTTTTCCTGGTGACGATCATCTCGTTCTCGGTGATGTCGCTGGTGCCGGGAGACCCCGCCTCGGTGGTCGCCGGCGCCAATGCGACGCCGGACGAGATCGCGGCGATCCGGATCCAGCTCGGCCTGCATCTGCCTTATCACGAGCGGCTGGTGAACTGGATCATCGGTCTTCTCCAGGGCGATCTCGGCCGCTCGATCCTGCTCCAGCGCACGGTTGCGGAGGCGGTCGCCGAGCGCCTGCCGGTGACGCTGGCGCTCTCGGCCTATGCGATGATCCTGACGCTGGTTGCGGGCGTGTCGCTCGGCGTCTTTGCCGCGGTTCGCCAGAACTCCTGGGTCGATCAGCTTTGCATGACGGTCGCTCTGCTCGGTGTCTCGCTGCCGAATGTCTGGCTTGCGATCCTCTTCGTCATGTTCTTCTCCGTATATCTCGGCTGGTTCCCCACCGGTGGATACGTGCCGTTCGACCAGGACGTCTGGCGGGCGCTGGTGGCGCTGACGCTTCCGGCTGTGGCGCTGGCGCTGACCCAGATTGGCCTGCTTGCGCGCATGGCGCGGTCTTCGATGCTCGAGGTGCTCCGCCAGGACTACGTCCAGACGGCGCGGGCCAAGGGGCTGCCGCGCTGGAGCGTCGTCGGCAAGCATGCGCTGAAGAACGTGATGATCCCGCTGGTCACCGTCTTCGGCATCATCCTCAGCCTCAGTCTCAGCGGCACGGTGGTGATCGAGACGGTGTTCTCGCTGCCGGGGATGGGCCGGTTGATCGTCAACGCCATCCAGCGCCGCGACTACCCGGTGATCCAGGGCGGCCTGCTGCTGACCGCATCGGCGCTGGTTCTGGTCAATCTCGCCGTCGATCTGCTCTACGCCTGGCTCGATCCGCGGGTTCGCTATGCCGATTAGGCGGCTCCTGCGCCACCGGCTGTTCACCACCGGCCTCGCCCTCTTTCTGCTGGTCGTGATCGCGGCGGTTGCCGCCGAATGGATCGTCACCCAGAGCCCGACGCGGATGAACATGCGGCTCAGGTTCACCGCTCCCGGCGACCCACGCTTTCTCCTTGGCACCGACGCCTTCGGGCGCGACATCTTGGCGCGGCTCGCTCATGGCGCCCAGGTGAGCCTCCGCATCGGCCTCATGGTGGTTCTGTTCACCGGCGTCTTCGGCACCTTCTTCGGTGCCATCTCCGGATACTTCCGCCGACTCGACAATCCGGTGATGCGGGTGATGGATGCCTTCATGGCGTTTCCCGCCATACTGCTCGCCATCGCCATCGCTGCCGCCCTCGGACCGTCGGAGCTGAACGTCGTCATCGCTCTCGCCGCGGTCTACACCCCGCGCACGGCCCGCATCGTCCGCGCCTCGGTTCTGGTGGTACGCGAGGCCGAGTTCGTGCAGGCGGCGCGCGTCGCCGGCACCGGCGACACCCGCATACTCTTGGGTCATGTGCTGCCCAACAGCCTGGCGCCGCTGATCGTGCAGCTTACCTTCATCTTCGCCTATTCGGTCCTGGCCGAGGCGGTGTTGAGCTTCCTCGGCGTCGGCCCGGCGCCGCCGACGCCAACCTGGGGCAACATGATCGCCGACGGCCGCAACTTCATCCGCGAGGCGCCGTGGATCACGCTGATGCCGGGCATCGCCATTTCCATCACCGTGCTCGGTCTCAATCTCCTGGGTGATGGGCTCCGCGACGTGCTCGATCCGCGCATGAAGGTGGCCTCCAGTTGACCCGGCCCCTACTGGAAGTCTCCGACCTAAGCGTCCGCTTCCGCACCGAGCGGGGCGAGATGGCGGCCGTCGAGGGCCTGAGCTTCGCCGCCGCCCGCGGCGAGTTCCTCGGCATCGTCGGCGAGAGCGGCAGCGGCAAGAGCGTGACCGCCCGCGCCGTCATGGGTCTGATCCAGCCGCCCGGGCGCGTCTCCTCCGGCAGCATCCGCTTCGACGGCGAGGAACTGGTGGGGCGGCCGGACGTCGAGCTCGAGCGGCTTCGCGGCAAGCGCATGGCGATGATCTTCCAGGAGCCGATGTCGAGCCTCAATCCGGTCTTCGCCGTCGGCGAGCAGATCGCAGAGGCCGTCCGCCGCCATGACGGCCTGTCGCGCCGCGCCGCCTGGGACCGGGCGATCGAGATGCTGGAGAAGGTCGGCATTCCCGGCGCCGCCGATCGCGCAACCGCCTATCCGCATCAGCTCTCCGGCGGCATGAGGCAACGGGTGATGATCGCGATGGCGCTTGCCTGCGATCCCGAAATGCTGATCGCCGACGAGCCGACCACCGCACTCGACGTCACCATCCAGGCCCAGATCCTCGATCTCTTGAGGAAGCTCAGGGCCGAGCTCGGCCTGACGGTGCTCCTGATCACCCACGACCTCGGCGTCGTCGCCGAGCAGGCCGACCGGGTGATCGTCATGTATGCGGGCCGCGTGATCGAGGAGTCTCCGACCGCGCCTCTGTTCGCCCGGCCGCTGCACCCCTACACCTCCGGTCTCCTGGACTCGATCCCCGACCTCGACCACACCGTCGAGGAGCTGCCGGCGATCGAGGGCGTGGTGCCGAGCCCCTTCGGCTTGCCGGCGGGTTGCCGCTTCGCGCCGCGCTGCCGTTTCGTCGAGGACGCCTGCAACGCCGCCGAGCCGATGCTGCGGGCCGTCGGCGATCGCCGCACCGCCTGCCGTCTCGACCTCGACCTGGCCCGTCCATGACCGCACCGCTCCTCGACATCGTCGACCTGAAGAAGCACTTCCCCGTGCGGCGAAGCGCCTTCGGTGCCCGGCGCGGCATGGTGAAGGCGGTCGACGGCGTGTCGTTTCAGGTCCGTCCGGGAGAGACGCTGGGCCTGGTCGGGGAGAGCGGCTGCGGCAAGTCGACGGTCGGGCGCATGATCCTCCGGCTGATCGAGCCGACGGCCGGCGCCATCCGCTTCGACGGCGAGGACCTGCTGGCGCTCGAAGGGGCAGCGCTCCGCCGGCGCCGTGCCGATCTCCAGCTCATCTTCCAGGACCCCTATGGCTCGCTCGACCCGCGGCAGACCGTCGAGCAGATCGTCGGCGAGCCGCTGGTCATCCACGGTATCGGTGACCGGGCGGAGCGGCGCGGCCGCGTGCTGCGGCTGGTCGAACGCGTCGGCCTCAGCGCGGAACACCTCCGGCGCCATCCGCACGAGTTCTCCGGCGGTCAGCGCCAGCGCATCGGCATCGCGCGCGCACTCGCCCTCGACCCGAGGCTGATCGTCTGCGATGAGGCGGTCTCAGCCCTCGACGTCTCGATCCAGGCCCAGGTGGTGAACCTGCTGAAGCGCCTGCAGCGTGAGATCGGCCTCACCTACCTGTTCATCGCCCATGACCTCGCGGTGGTACGCCACATCTCGACCCGTGTCGCCGTCATGTATCTCGGCCGCATCGTCGAACTGGCCCCGACCGCCGAGCTGTTCGCGCGGCCCTTCCATCCCTATACCCAGGCACTCTTGTCGGCGATCCCGCGGCCGAAGCCGGAGGCGAGGCGGGGCCGCGTGCTGCTGAGCGGCGACGTGCCGAGCCCGATGGCGCCGCCGTCGGGTTGCCGCTTTCACACCCGCTGCCCGCTTGCCATCGATCGCTGCCGTGTCGAGGATCCTCCGACCCAGGATCTGGGCGAGGGGAGGAGCGTCGCCTGTCACCTGGTGCGGCCCGGCGAGGCCCCGCCCGATATCCGGAGAGTTCCATGAGCTACGATCTGCTGCTGAAGGGCGGCCACGTCATCGACCCGGCCGCCGGCCGGGACGGCATCGCCGACGTCGCCTTCAAGGACGGCAAGGTCGCCGCCGTCGCCGAACGGATTTCGGAGGCGGAAGCCAGGGAGGTCCGCTCGGCCCAGGGCCTCCATGTCGTGCCGGGCCTGATCGACCTGCATGCGCATGTCTATGTCGGCGGCACCACCTATTCGGTCGATCCGGACAAGCTGGGTCACGCATCCGGCATGACCACCGCGGTCGATGCCGGCAGCGCCGGTGCCGCCAATATCCGCGGTCTGGTCGACCACCAGCAGCGGCTGACCGACGTCCGCATCCTCGCCTTCGTCAATCTGGCCTACCCCGGCATCTACGGCGACCTGCGGGCGGTCTACATCGCCGAGGCCGCGGACCTCCATCTTCTGAACGTGCCGCACGTGGTCAAGACGCTCAAGACCTGGCCGGACAGCGTCGTCGGCATCAAGATCCGGATCGGCCGCTCCTCGACCGGGGCGCTCGGTGCCATGCCGCTGCATCTGGCGATCGCGGCCTCCGAACAGGCCGGCAATGCCCCGGTGATGGCCCATATCGGCGCCGACATGCCGCCCAGGCTGGAGGAGATCCTGGATCCGCTGCGCAAGGGCGACATCGTCACCCATTGCTATACCCCGAAGATGAACAAGCCGCTGACGTCCAAGGGCCAGCTCCGCGACTGCATGGTGGCGGGGCGCGAGCGCGGCGTGATCATGGATGTCGGCCACGGCGCCGGCTCCTTCGGCTTCGACATCTGCCGCGCCATGCTGGATCTCGGATTCACGCCAGACGTGATCTCTTCCGACGTGCATCTCTACTCGGCCGACGGCCCGGCCTATGACGTGCTGGTGACCATGTCGAAGTTCCTGTGCCTGGGGCTCCCGCTGGCCGACGTGATCCGCGCCGCCACGGCGGCGCCGGCGGCGGCGATGCGGCGGACCGACATAGGCACGCTCAAGGTCGGCGCGGCCGGCGACGCGGTCCTTCTCGAGATCAAGAAGGGCCCCGTCGTCTATGTCGACGCCATCGGCGGCGAGATGAAGGCGGACAAGCGCCTCGTCCCGCGTGGTGTCGTGCTCCACGGCAAGTGGTGGAGCGACGGCATGCCGAAGGAGCTTACCGGTAGGAAGTGACCGGGGGCGGACTCCCGACGCTTCCGTT
>CAMDFP010000270.1 GCA_945897335.1 Asaia bogorensis
TCGTTCTACTTCCCGCGGATCGTGTTCGCCTAGACCGCGAGATAGGCGCGAGCCAGGCTCTCGTCGGCGGCGAGCGTCGCGACGGGACCGGAGAAGCGGATCCGGCCCTGCTCGATGATCGCAGCGCGATCGGCGACGCGGAGTGCGAAGCGGAGGTTCTGCTCGGAGAGCAGGATGGCGAGCCCCTCGCGCTTCAGGGCAAGGACGGCGTCGGCCATGGCATCGACGACAACCGGGGCGAGGCCCTCGGACGGTTCGTCCAGAAGCAGGCAACGCGGATTGCCCATCAGCGTGCGCGCCACCGTCAGCATCTGCTGTTCGCCGCCGGACATCTGCCCGACTCGTCGATGACGTAGCTCGCTCAAGCGCGGGAACAGCCGGAAGAGCCTATCCTCATCCCAGGCGGCCGCGCCGGTGCGGACGGGCTGGCGGCCGACATCGAGGTTCTCCATGACGGTGAGCCCGGCGAAGACCCGCCGGTCCTCCGGCACATAGCCGAGGCCGAGGCGGGCGATCTCGTGCGGCGGCAGTCCCGCGATGCGATGGTCGTCGAAGGTCACGCTGCCGGCCGCCGGCCGCAGGAGCCCCATGATCGCTTTCAAGGTGGTCGATTTGCCGGCGCCGTTGCGGCCGAGCAGGACCAGCACCTCGCCGGGGTCGAGCGCGAGGTCGATGCCGAACAGGATCTGGGCACGGCCATAGGCGGCTTCGAGGCCGGAGACGGTGAGCATCAGCCGTCTCCCTGCCCGAGATAGACCGCACGCACCCGGGCATCGGCGCGGATCGCGGCCGGATCGCCTGAGGCGATGAGCTTGCCACGGTCGAGCACCAGGATGCGGTCGGCGTGACCGAAGACCACGTCCATGTCGTGCTCGGTGAAAAGGACGGCGAGGCCGTCGTCGCGGGCGAGGCCGGCGATCAGCGTCATCAGCGACCGCCGCTCGGCCGGCGCCATGCCGGCGGTCGGCTCGTCCATCAGCAGCAGGCGGGGCGAGGTCGCCAACGCGAGCGCCAGCTCGAGCCGCTTGATGTCGCCATAGGCGAGAGCCGCGGCCGGACGGTCGGAGGCACCGCCGAGGCCGACGCGATCGAGCAGCGGCGGCAACGCGGCGCCGCGGGCCGCGACCGCCAGATTCTCGCCGACGGTCATCGAGGCGAAGACCTGGGCGACCTGGAAGGTGCGGCCGAGGCCGAGACGGGCGCGGGCTCGCGGCGGGCTGCCGGTTATGTCGGCACCGTCCAGTTCGACGCGGCCTGCATCGGGGCGGATCTGTCCGCCGATCAGCCCGAAGCAGGTCGACTTGCCGGCGCCGTTGGGACCGATCATCGCCACCATCTGTCCGGCATCGACCGCAAGGTCGACGGCATCGACGGCGCGGACGCCGCCGTAAGTCTTGGTGAGGCCGGTCGCCGACAGGAGTGTCATCGCCGCCGCCCTTTGAACCATCCGGCGACGCCGCCGGGAGCGAAGAAGACGAGGCCGAGGATGACGAGGCCGACCAGCGCCCGCCAGAAATCGACCCGCCTGGCCGCCTCGTCCTGGAGCCAGGTGAAGAGGCCGGCGCCGAGGATCGGGCCAAGCGGCGAGGCGAGCCCGCCCAGCAGTACCATCACCAGCCCGTCGACCGAGCGCGGGATCGAGAGCGTCTCCGGCGACAGGCTGCCCTTGGAGAAAGCGAAGAGCCCGCCGGCGAGGCCGGCGATCGCGCCTGAGATGAGGAGCGCGGCCCGCCGGAGGCCGGGCACGTCGAGGCCGACGGCCTCGGCTCTCAGCGGGGAGTCGCGAACGGCGCGGATGGCGTGGCCGAGCCGGCCCCGCTCGATCCGGCGAAGCGCGAACCAGGCGAGCGCGACCACCGCCAGGGTCAGCAGGTAGTAGGCGGGTTTGCCGGCAACGTCGGCGCTGGGCCAGACCCCGACCAGGCCGTTGGACCCGCCGGTCAGCGCGTCCCATTGGAAGGCGAGAGACCAGACGATCTGGGCGAAGGCCAGCGACAGCATGGCGAGATAGACGCCGGAGAGGCGGATGGCGACCAGGCTGAACGCCAGCGCGCCGACGCCGGCGACGATAGGGGCGAATACGAGCGACACCGCCATGGGCCAGCCGAGCTTCAGCGTCGAGATCCCCACGGCATAGGCGCCGAGCCCGAAGAAGGCGGCGTGGCCGAAGGAGACGAGGCCCGCGGGTCCGACCAGCCAGCGGAGGCTGGCGGCGAAGAGGGCGAGGATCAGCACGTCGATGGCCAGCACCAGGGCGTAGCCGCCGAGGAAGAGCGGCAGCAGGCAGGCGGCAGCGAGGAGGACCCAGGCGAGGAGCGGGGTCGAGTCCGGGCCGTCGGCGTCGACCGTGCTGGTCCGTGGTGCCGTGTCCGGACGGCCGAGGAGGCCGTGCGGACGGATGGCGAGCACGATCGCCATGACCAGGAACTCGATCACCAGCGTCAACTTGGAGATGCCGAGCCCGATGCAAAGTGCCTTCAGCTCGGCGATCAGCAGGGCGGCGAGGAAGGCGCCCGGCAGGCTGCCGAGTCCGCCCACGACAACGACGACGAAGGCGTCGGCGACGATCGCGAGATCGAGCCCGAGGCTGGCCGGTTCGCGCGGCAGCTGCAGCGCGCCGCCGAGGCCCGCCAGCGCCGAGCCCAGCGCGAAGACCAGGGTGAACAGCCGCGCCTGGTCGACGCCGAGGGCGGAGGCCATCTCTCGGTCCTCGGTCGCCGCACGGACCAGGCGGCCGAAGCGGGTCCGGGTCAGCAGCAGCCAGAGCGCGCCGAGGACCATAGGCCCGAGCGCGATCAGGAGCAGGTCGTATTCCGGCACGGCGCGCCCGAAGATGACGACCGCGCCTCTGAGGCCGGGTGCGCGCGGTCCCAGCACGTCCTCCGGACCCCAGATCCAGAGTGCGGCGTCCTTGACGATCAGGACGACGGCGAAGGTCGCCAGCAGCTGCAGCAGTTCCGGCGCGCCATAGAGGCGACGGAGGATGAGGATCTCGACGATCACGCCGAAGACGCCGACGGCGGCCGACGCCAGCAGCACCCCGCCCCAGAACCCGTGCGGCGTGCGTCCGAAGGCTTCGACCAGCGTCGCCGCCAAATAGAGGCCGAGCATGAAGAACGAGCCATGGGCGAAGTTGACGATGCGGGTGACGCCGAAGATCAGCGACAGCCCGGCGGCAACCAGGAACAGCGACGATGCGCCGGCGAGGCCGGTCAGCAGATAGGAGGCGAACGCGGCGACGGTCATGGGAAGTCCTCACCCCGACCCTCCCGCGGCAAAGCCGGGGAGGGTCGGGTGAGACCGCCTATTCCTTCGGCCGGAGCTTCAGCACGACGTCGTCGGCCGGCAGGAACCTGGCACCGTCGGCGAAGCTCCAGTCGACCATCACGCCCTTGCCGTCCTTGAGGGCGAGCTTGCCGACATAGGCGCCCATGGTCGACTGGTGGTCGATCGCCCGGTAGGTGACGGGGCCGAAGGGGGAGGGCAGCGAGAGCCCCTTCATCGCATCGACCATCTTCTCGGTGTCGAGCGTTCCCGCTTTCTTCGCCGCCGCGGCGAAGCTGTGGATGGCGGCGTAGCCGACCACGGAGCCGAGGCGCGGATAGTCGTTGAACTTCGCCTGGTATGCCGCGAGGAAGCGGGCATGGTCCGGCGTCTGGATGCTCTGCCAGGGGTATCCCGTGACGACCCAGCCCTCGGGCGTCTCGTCCTTCAGCGGGTCGAGGTACTCCGGCTCGCCCCCCAGGAGGTTGAAGACCGGGCGGCCCTTGAACAGGCCGCGGAGATTGCCCTCGCGCACGAACTTGGCGAGATCAGGTCCGAAGAGGGACGAGAAGATCGCGTCGGGCTTGGCTTCTTCCAGCGCCTGGACCACGGCGCCGGCGTCGATCCGGCCGAGCGGGGGCGCCTGCTCGGCGACGAACTGCACGCCGGCTTGGCGCTCGCCCAGCAGCTTCTTGAATGCCTCGGTCGCCGACTGTCCGTATTCGTAGTTGGGATAGACGATGGCCCAGCGCTGCTTCGCAAGCTTGGCCGCTTCCGGCACCAGCATCGCCGTCTGCATGTAGGTCGAGGGGCGGAGCCGGAAGGTGTAGCGGTTGCCGTTGTCCCAGACGATCTTGTCGGTTAGCGGCTCGGCGGCGATGAACAGCACCTTCCGCTGCTTGGCGAGGTCGGCGACCGCGAGGCCGACATTGGAGGCGAAGGTGCCGGTGAGCGCCGTCACTCCTTCGCGGGTCAGCAGCTCCTCGGCGACCCGGACGGCGTCGCCGGGCGTGCCGCCGTCGTCGCGAATAACGACCTCGAGCGGCCGGCCGAGAACGCCGCCGGCGGCATTGATCTCGCTGGTGGCGAGCTCCATTCCCTTCTTGTAGGGCTCGAGAAAGGCAGCGAACACCTTGTAGCTGTTGAGCTCGCCGAGCTTGACCGGCTGCGCGGCAGCGGTGCCGGCGACGAGCGTCGCGGCAAGCGCGCCAAGGAAGGCCTTCATGTCTGTTTCACTCCGCTTTGCGGGTATGACGGCTTCGTTCGTGCTCCTCGTGGCGACGACGTCTGCTCCGGAGCGACGGGACTAAAGCCGACTTCGCGGCGCCTGTCATCTCCCGGCGCCGTCATCGTTTCGTAACCCAATTCCCCAACCGCGGAAGGGGAATTGGCGAGAACCCTCTTTGGCTTGGGCGGAGCGCAGTATATTAGAGGGCGGGTGAGCGCGGCCGCAGCCCTTCGAGGCGGCCCGGATCCTAGGTTTCGAGAGAGAATGAAGGCGCTGAACCCCATCGTGATTTCCGGACGCGAGGTGCTGCCCCTGATCGAAGGGGGCAAGGGCATCTCCGTGTCCAATGGCGAGAGCTCCGGCGCCTGGGCGGCGGCCGGCGGCGTCGGCACCTTCTCGGGCGTCAATGCCGATGCGCGAGACGCATCGGGGCAGACCGTCTCCTGGGTCTATCACGGCAAGACCCGGCGCGAACGCCACGAGGAACTGCTGGCTTCCTCGATCAAGGGCGGGATCACCCAGGCCCGCATCGCCTACGAGATGGCGAGCGGCCAGGGCCGCATCCACATGAACGTGCTCTGGGAAATGGGCGGAGCGGAGCGGGTGCTCCATGGCATCCTCGAAGGCAGCAAAGGATTGATCCACGGCGTCACCTGCGGCGCCGGCATGCCCTATCGCCTGGCGGAGCTCTGCGAGAACTACGGCGTCTACTACTACCCGATCGTCTCCTCGTCCCGGGCCTTTCGGGCGCTGTGGAAGCGGGCCTATCACAAGTTCCGCCACTTGCTTGGCGGCGTGGTCTACGAGGACCCGTGGCTGGCCGGCGGCCATAACGGGCTTTCCAACGTCGAGGATCCGGAGAAGCCCGAAGATCCCTATCACCGCGTCCGCGAGCTCCGGAAGGTGATGGACGAGGTCGGCCTCGCCGAGACCCCGATCATCATGGCCGGCGGCGTCTGGTACCTCCGTGAATGGGAGCATTTCCTCGAGAATCCGGAGATCGGCAAGGTCGGCTTCCAGTTCGGCACCCGGCCTCTGCTGACCCAGGAAAGCCCGATCTCGGAAGCCTGGAAGAAGAAGCTGATGACCCTCAGGGAGGGCGATATCTGGCTCAACCGCTTCAGCCCGACCGGGTTTTATTCATCGGCGGTCAAGAACCCCTTCCTGATGGACCTGAAAGCGCGTTCGGAACGCCAGGTCGCCTACCAGACTCATGTGGTCGCCGATCACGACACCTCGTTCAAGGTCGGCGCCCGCGGTCGCGAAGTGTTCCTGACAGCGCATGACGCCGAGCGGGCGACCGGCTGGGTCGCCGAGGGCTTCACCCAGGCGCTGAGGACACCCGACTCGACGCTGATCTTCGTCACCCAGGAGCAGGCCCAGGTGATCCACAAGGATCAGGTCGACTGTATGGGCTGTCTCTCGGCCTGCGGCTTCTCCAACTGGGCGCAGAACGAAGAGGGGACCACCGGCAAGAAGGCCGATCCGCGCTCCTACTGCATCCAGAAGACATTGCAGGCAATCAGCCATTCCGAGGATTGCGAGGACCAGCTGATGTTCGCCGGTCACAACGCCTTCCGCTTCGCCGACGACCCCTATTATGCCGGCGGATTCGTCCCGACGGTGGGGCAGCTGGTCCACCGCTTGACGACCGGCGATTGAGGCGGCAAGGCTTACGCATGACCCTCGCCGTCGCCGAGACCCGCCCCTTCGCCGAACCGCTCGATCGGTTGAAGAAGGCCGGCCTGCGCCCGACGCGCCAGCGCCTGGCGCTGGCGCGGCTGCTGTTCAGCCGGGGCGACCGCCATGTCTCGGCCGAACAGCTCCACGCCGAGGCGAAGACGGCCCGGGTCGTGGTGTCGCTGGCAACGGTCTACAATACCCTCAACCAGTTCACCCGCGCCGGTCTCCTGCGCGAGGTCGTGGTCGAGGCCGGCCGCTCCTACTTCGATACCAACACCTCCGACCACCACCATGTGCTGGCCGTCGCCACCGGCAACCTGATCGACATACCGGCGGGAACGCTGGCCATCAGCGGTCTCCCCGTGGTTCCCGAGGGCCATGAGATCGAGCGCGTCGACGTGGTCGTGCGGCTTCGCGAGAAGGCCTGAGCCGGGGCCGTTCGCTTCGCGTCGTCAGTTAATTTAGATCAATTCTAAAAACATTGACTGGCTTCGGCGCGGTTCCTAGAATTAGCGCGAGGGACGGTGCGTTGCCGCTCCCAATAAGCTTTGCAGGAGGAACATATGGCAGGACTGAAGGGCTCGAAGACCGAGGCCAACCTGAAGGCGGCCTTCGCCGGCGAAAGCCAGGCGAATCGGCGCTATCTCTATTTCGCCCAGAAGGCGGATGTCGAGGGCTACAAC
>CAMDFP010000271.1 GCA_945897335.1 Asaia bogorensis
GTCGTGCAGCAGAAGCACAGCACGCATTCCCAGAGGCCGTCGATCTTGGCGCGTTCCTCCGTGCTCTGCCGGCGCTCGGCATCCGGCGGAGGCGGCGTCTCGGTCTGCAGCCAGGGCTTGATCGAGGTGTATTGCGCGTAGGGCACCGAGAGGTCAGGCACCAGGTCCTTGACCACCGGCATGTGCGGCAGCGGGTAGATGTCGACCGTGCCGTCGACGTCGTCGATCGGCTTCAGGCAGGCCAGCGTGTTGGTGCCGTCGATGTTCATCGCGCACGAGCCGCAGATCCCCTCGCGGCAGGAACGGCGGAACGTCACCGTCGAGTCGATCTCCGACTTGATCTTGATGAGCGCGTCCAGGACCATCGGCGCGCACTGATCACGGTCGATCTCGAAGGTGTCGAGCCGGGGGTTGGCGCCGGTATCCGGATCCCAGCGATAGATGCGGAACGTGGCGACCCGCTTGGTGCCGGCCGGCGCCTTGTGGGTCTTGCCCTCGGTGACCTTCGAGTTCGCGGGCAGGGTGAATTCAGCCATGGCGGAGCCTCTTAATAGACCCGCGCCTTGGGCGGGATGACCTGGATCTCGTTCGAGAGCGTGTACATGTGGACGTCACGGTAGCCCAGCCGCGCCTTGCCCTTGTCGTCGAGCCAGGCGAGCGAGTGCTTCATCCAGTTGACGTCGTCGCGATCCTGGAAGTCGTCGCGGGCATGGGCGCCGCGGCTCTCCTTGCGCGCTTCGCCCGAGGCCAGCGTCACGATCGACTGGATGATCAGGTTGTCGAGCTCCAGCGCCTCGACCAGGTCGGAGTTCCAGATCATCGAGCGGTCTGAGATGCCGAGATCGGCCATCGCCGCATAGACGCCGTAGATCTTCCGGATCCCCGTCTCCAGGGTCGTCTGATCGCGGAAGACCGCCGCATGCTGCTGCATCGCCTTCTGCATCTCGAGGCGGAGCTGGCCGGTCGGGCGCCCGCCCTTGGCGTTGCGGATACGGTCGAGGCGAGCGATCGCCTGATCGCCGGCGGAGGCCGAAAGCGGCTTGTGGGCCTCGCCGGGCTTCACCAGCTCCGCCGCGCGGTGGGCGGCGGCGCGGCCGAAGACGACGAGGTCGAGCAGCGAGTTGGTGCCGAGACGATTGGCGCCGTGGACCGAGACGCAGGCCGCCTCGCCGATGGCCATCAGGCCGGGGCAGACGGCATCGGGGTTGCCCGGTGTCGGACGGATCGCCTCGCCGTGATAGTTGGTCGGCACGCCGCCCATGTTGTAGTGGACGGTCGGCTGCACCGGGATCGGCTCGCGCGTCACGTCGACGCCGGCGAAGATGCGCGCGGTCTCCGAGATGCCGGGCAGGCGCTCATGCAGCACCTTCGGATCGAGATGCTCCAGATGGAGCATGATGTGGTCCTTCTCAGGCCCGCAGCCGCGGCCTTCGTTGGCCTCGATGGTCATGGCGCGGCTGACCACGTCGCGGCTGGCGAGATCCTTCGCCGACGGCGCGTAGCGCTCCATGAAGCGCTCGCCCTCGGAGTTGGTGAGATAGCCGCCCTCGCCGCGGGCGCCCTCGGTGATCAGGCAGCCGGCGCCGTAGATCCCCGTCGGATGGAACTGCACGAACTCCATGTCCTGGAGCGGCACGCCGGCGCGGAGCGCCATGGCGTTGCCGTCGCCGGTGCAGGTATGCGCCGAGGTGCAGGTCTGGTAGGCGCGGCCGTAGCCGCCGGTCGCCAGCACCGTCTGGTGCGCGCGGAAGCGGTGGAGCGTGCCGTCGTCGAGGTTCCAGGCCATCACGCCGCGGCAGGCGCCTTCCTCGTCGATGATCAGGTCGAGGGCGAAATACTCGACGAAGAACTCGGCGCCATGACGCAGCGACTGCTGGTAGAGCGTGTGCAGGATGGCGTGGCCGGTGCGGTCGGCGGCGGCGCAGGCGCGCTTGGCCAGGCCCTTGCCGCCTTCGAGCGTATGGCCGCCGAAGGGCCGCTGGTAGATCTTGCCCTCGGGCGTGCGCGAGAATGGTACGCCGAAATGCTCGAGCTCGATCACCGCCGGAATGGCGTTCCGGCACATGTACTCGATCGCGTCCTGGTCGCCGAGCCAGTCGGAGCCCTTGACCGTGTCGTACATGTGGTAGCGCCAGTTGTCGCCGTCGCCCATGTTGCCGAGCGCGGCGCCGACGCCGCCCTGGGCCGCGACCGTGTGGCTTCGGGTCGGGAAGACCTTGGTGACGCAGGCGGTCTTCAAGCCGGCCGCGGTCATGCCGAGCGTCGCGCGGAGACCGGCGCCGCCGGCGCCGACCACCACCACGTCATAGGTGTGGTCGACGATGTTGTAAGCCTGAGGCATGACCTACTCTCCGAAGGAGATCTTGCAGACGGCGAAGACGCCGGCGACGCCCAGCGCCACCGTCGCCAGCGTCAGCAGCATGAGGATCGCCACCTTGACGCCCTCGGCATGGATGTAGTCCTCGACCACCACCTGGAGCCCGAGCTTGCCGTGCCAGAGCCCGGCCAGCAGCAAGAGGATCATCGGCACCGACCCGATCGGCGAGGCGACCCAGAGATAGGCAGTCTCGAAATCCGCCCCGGCCAGCGAGACCAGGGACGCGACGAACCATAGCGTCAGCGGGACCAGGCCGACGGCGGTGACACGCTGTATCCACCAGTGCTCGGTGCCGGTCTTGGCCGAGCCTAAGCCTCTGACGCGGGCGATCGCGGTGCGCATGGCCATGGCGTGTCTCCTCTCCTCAGTGGCCGCCGAGGCCCATCAGGCCCACGACCCAGGCCAGGACGGTGAGTCCCACCGAGGCCCCGACCGCGACCCATCCGGAGGCATAAAGCTGAGGAATTTCAAAACCATAACCCATGTCCCAGACCAGATGCCGGATGCCGTTGGCGAGGTGGTAGAAAAGACAGAAGGACCAGACGAACAGGCAGAGATAGCCGAACCAGGAGCCGGCGATGGCCTGGGCCACCTCGAAGGACTCCGGGCCGCTCGCCAGGGCCAGCAGCCAGAAGACCAGCGCCAACGCGCCACCCGTAAGGGCAATGCCGGTCGCCCGATGGGCGATCGACATGACCGTGGTGATCTGCGGCTTGTAGACCTGGAGATGCGGCGATAGAGGCCGCTGGGCGGATGCCATTCAGTTCCCCCGGGGAAGGAGGCGCGCCCCCGCGCGCTCGGAAATCCTTGATATCTCTTGAGATAGACCCGCTCGGGGTAGGCCGTCAACGGCCGGGCGTCGCCGGTGAACTCTCCGCCTTCGGCTTCAGGCGCACGCCGAAGCCGGCCAGGATCGCAAGCACGCAGATGCAGACGCCGACCGCGATGGCGCGGGTCACCGGATGGACGATCCCTTCCGCCCCCAATGTCGGGGCAAATCCGGCCATGTTGACGCCGAGGCCGGCGACGGCCGCCCCGAGCGCGTAGCCGCTGGCGAGAACCGTCTGCAGCATGGTGGTGGCGACGTCCCGCTCGCCCGGCCGGGCCCCTTCCATGATCGCCTGGCTGAGAAACGCCCAGCAGCAGCCGAATCCGGTACCGATCAGGATCTGGCAGGGCACCAGCATCCAGGGCATGTCGTGGCGGATGGCGAGACCGATGCCGCCAAGGCCGGCCGCCACCAGCGCCGGTCCCAGCCGGATCAGGACGAGGCGGCGTCCAGGATCGTCGATGCTGGCGAAGATCAGCGCCGACCCGCTCCAGGACATCGCCATCGTCGCATGGATGAGCCCGGCGACCGTCGGACCGTATCCCCAGAGATTCTGGGCGGTGATGTTGAGATAGACCGAAGCCGAGGCATGGGCGACCGGCATCAGCAGGATCATCCAAAGGCCGGCGCCGACCGTCGTGGTGAACGAGAAGGCGTCGCTTGGAAAAAGCCGGTCTGAGCGGCGGCGGTCGAAGGCGAAGACGCCGACCAGAACCGCGGCCGCCCCGAATGTCAGGAGCGTCGCCGAGGCGACCTCGTGGCTGATCGCGGCGACCGCGACCAGCATGATGCCGAAGCCGATGCCGCCGAGACGCCCGAGAGGGACGCTCCTGGCCCTGGAATCGGCACTCCCCACATCGGCGGGCACGACCCGCATGACCAGCGCCAGGAAAAGAAAGGTCACCGGTACGTTGACGAAGAAGGCCATGCGCCAGGACACGGTCTCGGTCAGGATGCCGGCGATCAGCGGGCCCCCGAACGAACCCAGCGCCCAGACCACCGCCTCGACGCCGAAGACGCGGGCGATCAGGCGCGAGGGAAACAGCACGGGAATGAAGATGTAGCAGAGAGCCGAGATGATCCCCTCGCCCACACCCTGCAGCGCCCGGCCGGCGAGGAAGATGGGCATCGTCGGCGCCATGCCGGCGATCAGCGTCCCGACGAGGAAGACCAGCGCCGGCAGGATCATCGCGCGGCGGCCGCCGACCATCTGCTTCAGGCGCGCGGCACCGGCTCCGCCGACGATCGACAGCACCGAATAGACGGTGAAGGACCAGCTCATCAGCTCGACGCCGCCGATGTCGATGACGGCGGCCGGCAGCGCGGTCGCGACCAGGAAGCCGTTGAAGGCGTGCAGCGCCACGCCCAGGCTGAGCGTGATCAGCGGCGCGGCGTTGCGGCGCTCGAACAGATCGCTCCAGCGGCTGGTCTCGACATCGCTCACGGCCAGGGCCCTGTCCGAAACGGGGCCTCGTTCTAGCTCAGCGGATTTAAGAAGCAACTACTTTTTAAATTCAGCTCGGCCGTCTCTCAATGCTGCAGGATCGAGCCCAGGAACTGCTTCGTCCGCGGGTTCTGAGGGTCGGTGATCATGTCGGCCGGGGTGCGATCCTCGACGATCTTTCCCGCGTCCATGAAGATCATGCGATGGCCGACATGGCGGGCGAAGCCGATCTCGTGGGTGACCACCAGCATGGTCCGTCCCTCGGTGGCGAGGTCCTCCATGACGGTGAGAACGTCGCCGACCGTCTCCGGATCGAGCGCCGAGGTCGGTTCGTCGAACATCAGGAGATGCGGGTTCATGGCAAGCGCACGCGCGATGGCGACCCGCTGCTGCTCGCCGCCCGACATCTGGCTCGGGAAGGCGTGCGCGCGATGCTCGAGGCGCACCTTGCGGAAGAGGCCGCGCGCCCGCTCCTCGACCTCCTTCGCCGGCTCGCCCAGCACCTTGACCGGCGCCAGCATGACGTTCTCGAGCGCGCTCAGATGCGGATAGAGGTTGAAGCTCTGGAAGATCATGCCGATGCGCCGGCGGATCGCGTGGATGGTGCGCGAGCGCGAGAGGACCGGCTGCTCCTCGAACAGGATGCTGCCGCCCTGGATGTCCTCGAGGCCGTTGACGCAACGAAGCAGGGTCGACTTGCCGGTGCCGCTGGGGCCGACGATGACCACGACCTGGCCGGGCACGACGTCGAGATCGACGCCGTCGATGACGATGTGCGGACCGTAGCGCTTGACCAGGCCCTTGATCTTGAGGACCGGCGGTGCGGGCTCAGTGGGCATACTTGAACCTCTTCTCGAGCGCGGTGCCGACCAGCGAGATCGAGTAGTTGATGACGAAGTAGAGGATGGCGATGATCAGCAGCACCTCGAAGCTGATCCCCGTCGACTCGCGTACCAGCAGCCCCGATTTGGTCAGCTCGACATAGCCGATGATCGACGCCAGCGAGGAGTCCTTCAGCGTCGAGATGTAGACGCCGACCGACGGCGGCAGCATCACCCGGATCGCCTGCGGCCAGACGACGTAGCGGAACACCTGATGGTAGCGCATGCCCGACGATTGGGCGGCCTGCCACTGGCCGTAGGTCACGCTCTCGATGCCGGCGCGGACGACCTCGCTCATCAGGGCGCTCGCCGTCAGCGTCAGCGCGATCGTCGCGGCGGAAAACGGCGAGAGATCGAGATTGAGCGCGTAGGAGAAGCCGTAGAAGCAGCCGAAGAACAGCACCAGCGGCGGAATCGAACGGAAGAGCTCGGTGTAGGCGACGGCGAGCCATCGGAGCGGCGCCCACTTGGAGATCCGCATCATGCCGATGACGAAGCCGATAAGGCCGCCCAGCAGCAGCGCGAGCCAGCTGATCCACAGCGTGATCGCGGTGCCTTTGAGGAAGACATACCAGTAGGCGGCGATGGTCGGGCTCATCGGCGCTGTCCGACCGGGGCCTTGGAAAGCAGCAGGCGGCCGGTGAGTATCCGCCCGATGTTGATAGTCTGCGCCAGCATCACGTAGATCACGCCGACGGCGAAGAAAGACTCCATGTAGCGGAAGGTCTCGTCGCCGGCGCGCCGCATCCAGGTGGTCACCTCCTCGACCCCGATCACGGACGCCAGCGAAGACCCCAGCACGATGCCGATGATCAGGTTGCCGAGCGGCGCGTAGATGATGCGGAAGACCTGGGGGAAGACGACGTAGCGGTAGAGCTGAAGCCCGGTCATGCCCTGCGAGCGCGCCGCCTCGTACTGGCCGCGGGGAATGGCGAGAAGGCCGCCGCGGAAGATCTCGGTCATGTAGGCGCCGGCGTTGAGGGTGAGCGCGATCAGCGAGGAGTTGAAGCCGTTGACGCGGATGCCGACCTGCGCGAGGCCGAAGTAGATCAGGTAGATGACGACCAGGAGCGGGATGTTGCGCAAAACCTCGACATAGGCCGCGCCGACGAAGCGGAGGACGATGCCGCTGCTGACACGGCACAACGCTCCGAGGACACCGATGACGACCGAGAAAACGATGGCGAGGAAGCTCAACCAGAGCGTCGTCACCAGGGCGGCCGGAAGCGGATCGGTATAGGGCAGCAGGCCGGCGAGGTTGAACTCGTACATCGTCCGGGGCGGGCCCTGGTCGTATGAAGAGGCTTTAAGGGTCTCCGGCGTCG
>CAMDFP010000272.1 GCA_945897335.1 Asaia bogorensis
GCGTCGCCTGGCGGTGGTCGGCATCCGCGATCCCAACACCATCCGCCTGATCGACAAGGCGATCGACTGGGCCAAGGGCAAGCTGACCGAGCGCTTCGGCCCGATCGGCGGCGATTACGACGTCTTCTATCACCGCTACGGCCGCGACGCGGTAATGGAAGAGCTGGATCCGGCGCCGGAGCTGCAGCCGCATGAGCTGGGCATCGTCGTCGAGGTTGTCGCCAAGGAGGGTGGGCGCGCACACGAAATCTGCGCGCTTGCCGCCCGCAACCTGTTCTACGCCCGCCTGCCCGAAGTGAAGGGCACCGCCGGCACGGCCGCGCTGATGTCGGATGAGATCCTGATCGGCGAGCCGGGCTACGAGTGGACCCTCAACCACGTGATCGAGGTCAAATCGCCCATGGAACTGTTCCGTCTCCGCCATCTCGTGGTCGAGGCCGGTGCCGCGAAGGAGGCCGCGTGATGACCGCGACCCGCCTCCGCGAACTCGCCTCCACCATCCGCTCCAAGAACGCCGGCGTCGATCACATCACCTTCGACGTCATCTTCCGCGAGCGCGCCAACTTCGAGCGCGTGCGCGATTCCGGCGTCCTGGCCGAGGCCCGCATCCCGGCGCTGTTCAACCTGGATCCGAAGCGGATCACGCATTACTGCGTGTTCGAGCCGGCGAACGCGATCAAGTTCACCATCCGCCGGCTGAAGCCGAGCGGCAGTCCCGGCGAACGCGACGTCTTCGGCTCCCAGCAATACGCCCCGCTGTTCGACGTCCAGGTGCCCTGACTTCGGAACCCTCTCCCGCGAAGCGGGGGAGGGTAGGGTGGGGGCGAGCGCAGCGAGGTCGGATGTCGTTTGCATCCTTAAGCCCCTCGCTTCGCTCGCCCCCACCCCATCCCTCCCCCGCGTACGACGCGGGAGAGGGGGCACGATGTTAGACCGCCAGAGTCACCGTCTTGCCGCTCTCGGCCGAGGCGAGCAGGGCCTCGATCAGGATATGGACCTTGAGGGCTTCGCGGCCGCTGACCTCGGGCTCGCGGCCCTGGTCGACGGCATCCAGGAAGTCGGCGATCAGCGCCTTATGAGCGGTATGCGAGAAGGCCATGGGATCGGCGCCGCCGCCGCTGCCGCTGGCTTCGCCGTGGCGTTCCTCGCCGCCCTCCTTCCAGTGGATGATGAGCGTGCCGGCGGAGAGCACGGCGGTGCCCTTCTCGAACGCCAGCTCGATCCGCTCGGGAAAGCCCGGATAGGCGACCGTGGTCGCGTCCAGGCTGCCGATGGCGCCGTTGGCGAAGCCGAGAGCGGCCGCCACCACGTCCTCGGTGTCGATGCGCCGGAGCGGCGAGGTCGCGGCCATGGCGGCGACGCGGGCGACGGGGCCGGTCAGGCTCTGGAACAGGTCGAGCGTGTGGATCGCCTGGGTCAGCAGCACGCCGCCGCCGTCGCGCTCCTTCATGCCGCGCCCGGGTTGGGCGAAGTAATCGGGCGACCGCCACCAGCGGACCGAGGCGGAACCCGAAAGCAGCGCGCCGAGCCGGCCCGAGCGGATGGTCTCGGCGAGTTTTCGCGAGTCCGAGCGGAAGCGATATTGCAGCATGATGCCGAAGCACCGACCGGCGCGCTCCATGGCTTCGACCGATCTCCGCGCCCGCTCGGCGGTCACCTCGACCGGCTTCTCCAGCAGCACATGCTTGCCGGCGGCGGCACAGCGCTCGACCAGGTCGAGATGCGAGCGCGGCGGGGTCAGCAGCAGGACCACGTCGATCGAGGGATCGGCGAGGATCGCCTCCAGGTCGCCGGTCACGTTCAGGTCGGGATTGGCCGCCTTGAAGGCGTCCCGCCGGGCCGGGCTTGGCGCAAATGCGGCGGCGATGTCGACGCGGTCCTCGAGCTCCCGGAGGCTCTGCAGATGCTGCTTGTGGGCCATGCCGAGCCCGATGATGGCGGCGTGATGCTTCTTGTTCATGACGGGCATGATATCCGCGGCCTGGGCTCGCGGTATATTGCCGTTCGGGTCCTCTTTCAGGAGATGCGGGGCATGGCGACCGACAAGATGATCGCACGCAAGGACGGCGCGGTCGGCTGGGTGATCTTCAACAATCCTGAGCGTCACAACGCCGTCTCGCTGGAGATGTGGCAGGCGATGGGCGATATCGTCGACGACTTCGCCGAGGACGACGCGATCAAGGTGGTGGTCCTGACCGGGGCAGGGGGCAAGGCCTTCGTCTCCGGCGCCGACATCTCCAAGTTCGAGAGCGAGCGGGCGTCGGCCGAGGCGGTCGAGGCCTATGGCAAGATCACCGAGCGCTCGCACGGCAAGCTGCACGCGCTGACCAAGCCGACCATCGCCATGATCCGGGGCTACTGCATCGGCGGCGGCCTGGCGCTGGCGCTGGGATGCGATCTCCGCATCTGCAGCGACGGCTCCAAGTTCGCCGTGCCGGCGGCGAAGCTGGGCCTGGGATACGGTTATTCGGGGATCAAGCGGCTGATCGACATCGTCGGGCCGGCCTTCGCCCAGGAGATCTTCTTCACCGCGCGCCAGTTCACCTCCGGGGAGGCGGCGGGCATGGGCCTGGTGAACCGGGTGGTGCCGGATGCGGAGCTCGAAAGCTACGTCGCCGGCTATGCCGCGACCATCGCCGGCAACGCGCCGATGACGGTGCGCGCGGTCAAGCAGACGGTGGCTGAGGCGTTGAAGGACCCGGAGGCGCGCGACCTCGATCTGGTCGCGCGGATGGTGAAGGCCTGCTTCGACAGCCAGGACTATGTCGAAGGCCGGCGCGCCTTCATGGAGAAGCGGAAGCCCGCCTTCATCGGCCGCTGAGGCCGTATTCGACTCCCTCCCCCGCGTAAGACGCGGGGGAGGGGGCACGACCGCGACTGATCAGTTCAGCCGGTCTTCCCAATCCTTGATCTGCTTGTCGGCTTCATCCTTGGCGATGCCGTAACGCTCCTGCAGGCGGCCCAGCAGCTCGTCGCGCTTGCCTTCGATCTGGGTCAGATCGTCGTCGGTGAGCTTGCCCCACTGCTGCTTGACCTTGCCCTTGAAGGTCTTCCAGTTGCCGGTGGCGATATCCCAATTCATCTCGGAACCTCCTGGTTTCGGTTGATGCCTGGGGAACACACGGGATAGGGGGCGGTTCCTGCCAAAGCGGAACCGGCGGGGACGGCCGACGTTGGTGAAGCGCCAAGGTCGTCCCCCAAATCCACACAGAAAGGATTGTTCAATGAGCTCGAATTCCTGGTTGGGCGCTGTCGTTGTCGCCATCGGCATCGCCCTGCTCGCCTTCGGCATCAACGCCACCAGCGCGCCGATCGAAGCCGTCAGCGAGACGCTGACCGGCAAATACACCAATTCGACGATGTGGCTGATCGTCGGCGGCATCGGCGCCATCGTCGGCGGCGCGGTGCTGATCGGCGCCGGACGCCGAATCTAGCCGTCTTGCTGCTTCCGCTCCCGGACGATCTCCGGGAGCGGGAGGCCGCGCGCTAGAGCCGACGGCCTCTGAACAGGCTCGAGGCGAGGGTCACCAGGAACAAGACCAGGAACAGGAAGAAAAGGGCGCGCGCGAAGTCGGCGGCGACCACCGCCACACCGCCGAAGCCGAATAGCCCGGCGACGAGCGCGATCAGCAGGAAGGTCAAGGCCCATTGCAGCATGGTGTCACTCCATTGGCCGGTGCGGCGACATCAACGTCCAAGCCCGGAGAGAGTTTCAGGCACCGGCGCGCCCTGTGTCCTTCGGGCGGCCCTTCTCCATCTCCTGGTGCTTATGCGCCTGCTTTACGAGAACCGGCGGCGTCTCGTCGTGATGCACGCCGCCGACGGCCTTTCCGTGAGCTTCTTCGCTGACGTCGTCCGAGCGGGCTTCGGCCCTGGGATCGGGGCCCCGGGCCTGCAGCGGCTCTTCGTCGTGATGCTGGCGGGCGCGTTGCGCCGCCTCGTCCGGGTTCTTTTCGTGCGTGTCGGTGCCGGGCTTCGGCGAAGTGTCTTTCCCCATCTCGATGGCCCTCAAATGTTGATGCTGGCCGTCAGCAGGAGGATGACCACCAGGAACCCGCCCAGAATGCCGCCGGGGGACCGCGACCAAGCTCGCCCGTCCGTGTGAACGGGAACGGCGCTGATCAGCAGCAGGACGATGGCGACCATCAGGATGGTTCCGAGCACGGGCATGCGCCCCTCCGTGAGGCTCAACACTTAAGTCAACGCATCCAGGTACCTGCGGTTCCGTGGCGGGCGGCCGGAACCCTGGGGACCTCCCGGCGTTTCCTTGGCGCACTAGGCATTTGTCGAGGAAGGGAAATAACCATGGCAACGCGTGAGAGCCGCAAACTCCAGTCGGGCATCAAAGCCCTCCAGAGTGATCTGTCCGCCCTGGTCGGGGATCTCGAGCAGATCGCCTCCAGCGGCAAGGAAGTCGGCGTTGAGAAGGCGCGGGAGCAGTTGGACCGCATCCAGGGGCAGATCACCGATCTCCTGACCGATACGCTGGGAACGGCCCGGCAGTCGGCCGTGGACACCGGCGACACCCTCCGCCGCCAGGTCTCGGACAACCCGGTCGCCTCGATGGCGACGGCGTTCGCGGCCGGCGTAGCTGCGGCCATGCTGATGCGTCGCTGAGGGCGCCGGCATCGGGGGAAGTCCTATGGTCGTCACCATCGTCGTCGTCGCCATGGTGCTCACCGGGGCAGGGTTCCTGCTCGCCGCGAGCTACATGGCGCTCAGCGTCGCCTATTCAGCGGCGCTCGCCGCCGCGATCGTCGGCGGCGGTCTCGTCCTGGTCGCAGGCTTCCTCTGGCTCGTGTCGGAGGCGATCGCGAACCGTCGTCGCAAGCATGGCGGCGGGATGCTGCCGGTGGCGCAGGCGGCCGTCGGCGCCCAGTCCGGCAACGACGCGGTGCACCAGATCGTCGGCGCGCTGAAGCAGGAATCGCCGCTGTCGGTGCTGGCGGCGGCGGCCGGCATCCTGGTCGGCTTGTTCCTGCACAACCGTCGCTGACCCGCGTCCGATTGTACCGTGGAGAAGAGCCATGACGGCCGAGAAGATCGAACAGCCGGTCGTTCGCGAGGCCGTCGGCGCGTTTCGCTCGCCCGAGGCGCTGGAAACGGCGGTCAGCGAGCTCGCCAGCGCCGGGTGGGATAAATCCGAAATGAGCCTTCTGGCGCAGGAAAGCGTGCTCCAGCCCGGCGTTCCCGCCCATGGCCAGGACATGCGCAGCGCCGCCGACGAGCCCGAGGTTGCCCGGAGCCCGGTCGTCGAGGATGAGGACATCCGCCAGGGACGGACGTTGGCCACCAGCATGGCGGCCGTCATCGCCGCATTCGCCGCGTCCGGCATCACCATCCTGACCGGCGGCGGCGCGCTTGCCGCGGCGGCCGGAGCGGCGGCGGCGGGCGGCGGTGCGGCCGCGGCGGTCAACACCATCGGCCGCTGGGTGAGCGGCAACCGCAGCGAGTTCCTGCGCGACCAGGTGGAGCAGGGCGGCATCCTCCTGTGGGTGATGGTCCACGATCCCGAGCAGGAGCGCGTGGCGACCGATATACTGCGTCGGTGTGGCGCCACTGACGTTCATGTCCATGAGATTCCCATCACTTAAGGAGCTAATGATGACCCGTACGAAGGACCTTCTGATTCCCTGCCTGATCGTTTCGGCCATCGCGCTGGCCGGCTGCGGCAGCTCGCGGGCGCAGGGCGACCGGGCCGCCGGCGGCGCGGCCGTTGGCGCGGCCGGTGGCGCCGCTGTCGGGGCGCTGTTCGGTGGCGTCGGCGCGATTCCCGGCGCGCTCATCGGCGCGGCGGCCGGTGGCACGACCGGCGTCGTCACGAACGAGAAGCAGGTCGACCTCGGCGAGCCGGTCTGGAAGCGCTGACCTTCGTCTCCCCATCGGAAAGGGCCTGCCGGGCAATGCCTGGCAGGCCCTTTTCGTTTCGATCAGTTGAAGAGGAAGTAGATGAGGACGAGCACGGGGATCGGTACGCCGACGAGCCAGAGAAGGGCGTAGCGCAATATCAATCACCCCGTGGGGAGATTGCGGCGCCATTTGTCTTGGCCGGTCGTCCTAGCCGCTTGATCGCCGCCTTGACCCGGCGAAGCTTGCTCTCCTCGCCCCCCGACATGCCCTCGCTCTCGGCTGTCGACATGATTTTCGCGTCGATCTCCCATTGCTTCAGGATCTTGCGCTTTTCCTCGTCGGTGAGACCCGGGTGGTCGACGACGTGGTCGGGCTGGTCGAACTGACGCGACGGGTCCTTCAGCGCGATATCCAGGCGGAGGTCGCTGCGGGCCATGATGGGCTCCATTCGATGGTCTGGGGTGTGTCCTGAAAACATCTGCCGCCGGTCCAGGTTCCGGCGGTGAGGCGCTAGTGCTTGCGGGGCTCCAGGAGGCGCAGCATCTCCTCGGGCAGCGGCTCGTAAAGTACCGGCTCGTAGAGCGCCTTCAGCCGCTGGTCCAGCCACGTGCTGCCGAGTGCCGCGTCGCGCTCCAGGCGCGGCGCCGCGGGCGCCGTCTCCGAAGCCTTAGGGCCTGATTTCGTGGGCTTTTTGGCGTTTGTCACGGCCCGATCACGCGATTACCACCGGATTGCTCCTCGACCCCTCTGATACCGCGCGTACGATCGGTTTCAGTTAAACGTGCCGTGCCGCCTACAGGAAGAACGATCGGGAGGCAGATTGGTTCAGAACTCAAAGCCTTAGGGCCAATCGAACTCCGCATCGCCCCAGTCTCGTTGACGCCGGAAATCAAAAGCGACGGACGGCCCCCCGCCGGATCGTCGTCAATTAACGGAGAAACTTCATGACCGCGCAGTCTGAATCGATGATCCGCGTTCTTCCCTATCTGCGCCGCTAC
>CAMDFP010000273.1 GCA_945897335.1 Asaia bogorensis
TGGAATGCCTACGCCGACGCCGTGCGCGCCGAAGCCAAGCGACGGACCGGGGGCATGCCGATGGGCCACGCGGCGGTACCGGCTGCGACCTGGATCGATCGCCTGACTCGTCAGGAGCAGGACCTGGAGCAGCGCCTTGAGTCCCTGCGCCGTCTCAAGGGCGTGTCGTCGGCGCTCTACGCCACGCTTTCGGCGACCCAGAAGAAGACCGCCGATGAGGTCCTGGGCGGTCCGATGGGACGTATGTAGCCGAGTGAGACCGGCGGGCTTTTGCCCGCCGGTCATTCTACCCGCCGAGGATCTCGCCGATCTTCTGCGTCGCCTTCAGGCCGGAGCCGGTCAGCACCAATACGGTGCGCTCCTCCGGCTTGATCGTGCCCGCCGCGATCAGTCGTGAGAGGGCCGCTGCGGTCTGCGCGCTGGTCGGCTCGGCATAGAGACCCATCGCCGCCAGACCCTTCAGCGCCGTGACGATCTCGTCTTCGGGCACCGCTACGGCGCCGCCGCCGGAGCCGCGCAGCGCGCCTAAGACTTCTCTCAGCCGGATCGGCTTGGCGATGGCGGTACCTTCGGCGACGGTGGGCTCGACCTTGCACTCGACCGGCGTGTCGACGCCGGCCTTGAAGCTGGCGGCGATCGGCGCGCAATTCGCCGGCTGGCTGCCGAAGATCCGCGGCATCTTCCTGATCTCGCCGCGGCGCAGAAGCTCGCCGAAGCCGATCCAGCATCCGAGGATGTTCGAGCCCGCGCCCATCGGCGCGATGACGTTGTCCGGCGCCTCGAAGCCCAGGTCCTCCCAGAGCTCGTAGGCCAGGGTCTTGGTGCCCTGGAGGAACAGAGCCTGCCAGTTGTGGCTGGCGTAGAAGATCCGGGCGGCCTGGCGTTCGGCCTCGTCGGCGCAGTCCTGGCGGGTGCCGGGCACCAGCTCGACCTCGGCGCCGACGGCGCGCATCTGCACGATCTTGGCCGGCTGGGTATAGGCCGGCACCAGGATCTTCACCTTCAGGCCGCCGGCGACCGCATAGGCGGCAACCGCGGCGCCGCCATTGCCGGAGGAGTCCTCAAGCACGTGCCGCACGCCCTGCTGGCGCAGCACGGACAGCATCACCGAGGCGCCGCGGTCCTTGAAGCTGCCGGTGGGCGCGAACCATTCGAGCTTCATCAGGGCGCGGGCGCCTTGCCAGCGCCGCTCGATCAAGGGTGTGCAGCCTTCGCCCATGGTGATGGGATCGGGGACGGCGAGGGGAAGTGCCTTGGCATAGCGCCAGAGCGAGCGGACGGAGGTGTCGATGCCGCCGCGGCCGATCCCGGGCAGCTCGGTCGTCATCAGCGGATTGCCGTCGTCGGAGCGCCAGCGCGGCTGGGTCAGCGCGTAGGTCTTGCCGGTATGCGGATCGACGAAGGCGGGTTCAGTCATGTCAGCGGCGCCACTCCCGGGGCTCGCCGGCGGCGAGCCAGTCCTTGTATTCGGCCTTGGTCTTGTCGTTGGCAGGGTAGACACCGGGCGTCGGAGCGCCGGCCAGGATCTTGATCTGGATGAAACGCTCGAGCCGTTCCTGCTCGGCTCCGTCGCGGGCGACCTCGGCGGCCAAGGTCTTCGGCACGACGACGATGCCGTCCTGGTCGCCGACGATGACGTCGCCGGGGATCACCGCGACCCGGCCGCAGCCGATCGGCCCCTGCATGCCGGCGCCGGAGAGGCCGGAGATGCTGGGCGGCGAGGCGGGACCCGCGGCATAGACCGGAAGGCCGAGCGGGATCGTCGCTTCGACATCGCGGAGACCGCCGTCGGTGACGATGCCGGCGACGCCGCGGGTCTTGAGCCGGGCTGCCAGGATGTCGCCGACGATGCCGGTCGTGGCTTCGCCGCGGGCGTCGATCACCAGCACCGATCCGGCCGGCGCCTCCTCGATGGCGAGCCGGGGCGCATAGTCCGGCCGGGCGAGGATGGCGTAGTCCGACAGATCTTCCCGCAGCGGGACATAGGCCAGCGTGAAGGCCTCGCCGACCAGGCGCCGGGTCATCGGCACCAGCGGCCGAACTCCCTCCATGGCGACCCGCCGGAGGCCGCGCTTCAGGAGCTGCATGGTCAGCGTCGCCGTGCTGATCCCGCGCAGCGTCTCGATCAGGCTCGGGTCCAAAGGCATGTTTCATCCCATCCGTGTGGCAATTGGCGGACCTGGGCCGCAACCGCTAGCATCAGGTTGGATACTCGCCCTTTGACCGAACCGAAGCAAAGCGGCGCCTTTGGCGCAAGAGCAGCTTCCGTCCCAGGACCGCCCATGCCCGACTTCACGCAGATCCACAACATCGACGACTTCAAGCGCCAGGCTCGCGGGTACTTGCCGCGGCCGATCTTCGACTGGATCGAGGGCGGCGCTGAGGGCGAGGTGTCGCTGGCCAACAACCGCACGGTCTTCGACCGGGTGCGCTTCAAGCCGCGCACCCTGGTCGACATGACCGAGCGCAGCCAGAAGATCGAGCTGTTCGGGAAGCCGATGTCGTCTCCCTTCGCCATCGCGCCGATGGGCAATCTCAGCCTGTTCTGGCCGAATGCCGAGGTGGTGATGGCGCAGGCCGCCGTCGCCGCGGGCGTTCCCTTCATCTTGAGCACGGCGTCTGCGGTGTCGATGGAGACCGTCGCCGAAAGCGCGCCCGGCGGCCGGCTCTGGTTCCAGCTCTACGTCTTCAAGGACAAGAAGGTGAACCATTCTTTGGTCGAGCGTGCCGCCGCCGCCGGCTACGAAGCGCTGATGATCACCACCGACACGCATATGTTCCCCAAGCGTGAGCGCGACCGGCGGAACGGCATCGGCCTCAACCTGAAGAAGACGCCGAAAAACATCGCCGCCGTGATGGCGCGCCCGCGCTGGCTGTGGGATGTGGTCTTGAGCCGGCCGATGCCGAAGCTGGCCAACCTGGAGCGGGAGGTCACCGGCGAGACCACCTACGAGGCGCTGGCCAACTACTTCCTTACCCAGCGCCATCCGGGATTCGATCTCGACGACCTGAAGCGGCTGCGCGACCAGTGGAAGGGCAAGCTGCTGGTGAAGGGCATCTTGAACGTCGAGGACGCACTTCGTGCCATCGAGATCGGCGTCGACGGCATCATCCTCTCCAACCACGGCGGGCGGAACCTGGAAGGCTCGGCGGCTCCCTTCGAGGTGCTGCCGGAGATCGTCGACGGCGTCGGCGGCCGCATGCCTGTGCTGCTGGACTCGGGCTTCCGTCGCGGCACCGATATCGTCAAGGCGCTGGCGATTGGCGCCAAGGCGGTGCTGCTGGGCCGCCCGGCGGCCTATGCGGTGGCGGGTGGCGGCAAGGCCGGCGTATCACACATGCTGGCGACGATGAAGGACGAGGTCGACCGTGTGCAGGGCTTCATGGGCTGCCGCACCTTGGATGAGCTCGGCCGCGACCTCCTGCTGTTCGACCAGCACCGCCCCGGCGCCAACGCGACGATGATCTGAGGTCGTCTAGCTCGCCGAGGACGCCACCGAGGCCTTCTGTCGGAAGCTCTTCAGGTGGCTGGCCATCGCCGCCTCCGCGGCCTTCGGGTCGCGGCTGCGGATCGCCTCCAGGATGATCCGGTGTTCGGCCGGGTCGCGCGTCGGCCGCGCGCCTTCAGCGAACGGTTGATGCGCTCGCGGACGTCGCGGAAGCGACCGATCAGGTTCTCGATGCTGTGGTAGAGGAGCTGGTTGCCGGAGGCGGCGGCGATGCTCAGGTGGAAGCCGATGTTTTCTGCGAAGTAAGGCGTTCCGGCGGCGACATGCGCCTCGATCGCCGCGGCGAAGCCGGCGATGCGCTGGATCTGCGCCTGCGTCGCATTGCGGGCGGCCCCCGCGGCCGCGGCAGGCTCCAGCAGAGCGCGCACGGCGTAGAGATCCTCGACCGCCCACTGAGCGAGCGACCGCCCGCCGTCTACCGTCGGCGGAAGCGCCGAGACCAATACGCTGCCGCGGCTGGTCCGGCGCTCGAGCAGGCCCATCAGCACCAAGCCGCGCACCGCTTCGCGGACGCTGGAGCGGCCGACGCCGAGCGTCGCCATCAGCTGATGCTCGGAGGGCAGGCGGTCGCCGACGCCGATCTTGCCCGAGCGGATCATCGCGTAGAGCCGTTCGGTCACGGCCTCGACGACCGAGCGCTTCTTCTTCGCGGCCGGAGGGGCACGGCCGGGGCGGGCGGTGAGAGTCGTTGCCGACATGGCCGTATCAATAGTCCCGGCAGCCGCGCGCTGAAAGCCGTTTCGTCGTTCGGGCGTCGGGATTGTCAGACAAACCGTCGGTCGATAGATTGTCTGACAAAGCGTGTCTCATCTAGGGGGAGGAACACCATGATCGTGCGTACCGGAACTGCGATTCTGGCCGCGTTGCTGGCATCCGCCGCGATTGGCGCGGCCGAAGCCCAGACCCCGCGGAAGGGCGGGACCCTCACCGTCGGCGTCCCCAACGGCATTCCTACCTTCGACATCATGGCATCGACCGACGACACCGGTCGCGTCATCCACCTGCACATGTACGAGCCGCTGATCGGCCGCAACGAGAAGCTGGAAGCCGCGCCGATGCTGGCCGAGAGCTGGAGTATGTCGGCGGACGGGCTGACCTACACCTTCAAGATCCGCAAGGGCATCACCTTTCACAACGGCAAGACGCTGACCTCGGCCGACGCCAAGGCCTCGATCGAACGCTACCAGCGCATGAGCGTACGCCGGCGCTATCTCGAGGACGTCGCCGAGGTCTCGGCGCCGGACGCCGACACCGTCGCGCTGAAGCTCAAGAGCGCGCGCCCGCTGTTCATGAACAACTTCAGCCAGCCCGAGGTCATCGTCGCGATGCTTCCCTCCGAGGAAGCGGCGAAGGACGCGAACAAGATCGAAAGCATCGGCACCGGCCCCTACAAGCTTCAGGAATACAAGCCAGACAGCCATGTCCGCCTGACCCGTCATGAAGGTTATGCGGTCGATACCCGCGGTACCGGCAGGGATGGCTATGTCGGCAATAAGCAGGCTTATCTCGACACGATCAATTTTCGGATCATTCCGGAAAGCTCGGCCATGATCGCGGCGCTCGAGACGGGCGAGATCGACATGGCCGAATGGGTGCCGGACAAGTCGGTGCCGACGCTGAAAAAGAACTCGAAGCTGCAGCACGTCAACATCATGCCGGCGGGTATGCAGAGCCTGTCGGTCAACATGGCTCAGGCGCCGATGGATAATCTGCTGGTCCGCCGCGCCGTCGAGGTCGCGCTCGACATCGACGAGATCATGGACGCCGCGCGCGACGGCAACTACCAGCTCAACCACTCGGTCCAGTATCCGGGATACGCGACACACCCCGGAGATCGCGGCAAGGAACGATACAATAAGAAGGATCAGGCCCAGGCCAAGAAGTGGCTGGCGGAAGCGGGCTACAAGGGTGAGCCGGTCATCATCATTTCGGCGGTCACCTTCGACTGGCATGCCGCAACGGCTCTGGTCATTTCCGAGCAGCTGAAGGCCATCGGGATGAACGTCCAGCTCAAGTCGATGGACTGGCCAGCGGTGGTGGCGCTGCGCTCGCGCCCGGACGGCTGGCACCTCAACCCGGGGTTCTTCGGGACGGGCCCCTGGCTCGGCGACCCGCTGATCTCGATCGCCAGCCTGATCGGCCCGACCCCCGGCAACAACTTCAAGGACGGGCCCCTTTACGATTTCGCCCGCGACATGGAGAACCTGCCGACGGCCGAGGGCCGGCTGCAGGCTTGGTTCAAGGCGCAGGACCGGATCATCGATCAGGTACTGATGATCAAGCTCGGCGACATGGGCCATTCGCAGATGCTCTCCACCAAGATTCAGGGCTTCGTGAAGTTCCGGACGGCGCGCCTGTGGAACGTCTGGCTCCAGAACTGACCGGATAAGACCATCGCCATGTCAGAGCTTTTCGACCGGTTCGGCATCCGCCGTGTGATCAACGCCTCGGGCACCGAGACCGTGCACGGCGCGAGCCGGGCCTCGGAAAGGGTGGCGGCGGCCGTCGCCGCCGTCCTGCCGCACTGGATCGAGATGGCGGAGCTGCAGCGCGCAGCCAGCGAGGTCATCGTCAAGGCGACGGGGGCGGAAGCGGGCTTCGTCACCGGCTGCACGGCGGCGGGAATCTCCGTCGCCGTCGCCGCCGCCATGACCGGGGCCGATCTCGGTCGTGTCGAGCGCCTGCCCGACACCACCGGCATGAAGAGCCGCGTCATCCTGCAGAAGGGTCACGAGGTCAACTACGGCGCCACCGTCACCCAGATGATCCGGATGACCGGCGCGGTCCCGGTCGAGATCGGCACCGCGACCGGCTGCGCCGTCTACCAGCTCGAGGCGGCGATCGACGAGCGGACTGCGGCCGCGGTCTTCGTCCTCTCGCACCACACCGTGCAGAGCGGCCTGATGGACCTGAAGACATTCAGTGCGGTGTGTCGGGCGAAGGGCGTGCCGGTCATCGTCGACGCCGCGGCCGAATACGATTGGCCGGGGATGCTCAAGGACGGCGCGACCGCCGTGATCTTCAGCGCCCAGAAGGCGGCGGCCGGCACCACCGCCGGCGTCATCGCCGGCGAGCGCGATTTCATCCGCGCCTGCTATCACCAGGAGCGCGGCATCGGCCGTCCGATGAAGGCCGGCAAGGAGAATGTCGTCGGCGCCATCGCCGCGCTCGACCAGTGGCTCCAGGTCGATCACAAGGCGGTGCAGAAAGCCGAAGCCGCCAGGCTCGACCGGGCGGAGTCGCTGTTACAGAACGTCAAGGGCCTCA
>CAMDFP010000274.1 GCA_945897335.1 Asaia bogorensis
ACCCGGCGCGGATTGAAGCACGCGCGGCGGCGCTCGACGCGCTTGGTGACCGCCGCACCGCCGAGATCCGGGCCGCCGGCGATCGACTCGCCGTCAGCACCATCTCCCGGGCCGAAGCGAGGGCCGCCGATCTCCGCGCTCGCGAGGCGACGGCCAAGGATCCGGCCAAGCTCGAAGCGCGCGCCGTCGACCTCGTCGCCAAGGCCAATGTCCAGGCGGCGCAGATCGTCGCGCTGGCCGATCGCCGCGCCGCCGCTCTGACCGAACGAGTCGACAACCGGGTCGAGGCGATCCAGTCGATCGCCGCCTATGACCGTGCCGTGATCGCGGCGCTAGCGCTGCCTGAGCGGACGCAGCAGGCAAACGCCATCGCCGCGGCGCGCACCGATCTGAGGGCCGCTATCGATCGTCCGCTCAGCGGGCGCACGATCGATCGTCTCGACGATCGTCTCGGCCTGGACGGCACGCCGTCGGCGGTCGCTTCCGTCGGCCCGCGGCATGGCTTGGACGGCTGATGTGAGCTAAATCGCTCAAAGAGTCGGTTAGCCTGGCCCCGTCAGCGCGTTCCTGCTGGCGGGGCCTTTTTTGCAGCTAGTGCATGAATGAGGATGGCCGCCGTCGCGGCGACGTTCAGCGACTGCACGTGACCGGAGCCTTCCAGCCGGATGACATCGTCGCAGGCCGAGAGGGACGCCGGATTCATGCCGAACTCCTCGTTGCCGAGGATCAGCGCGATCGGCTTGTCGCGCGGCACGTCGGCAAGTGGACGCCCGCGATCGAGCGCGGTGCCGACCACGCGATAGGCCGGCTTCAATCGCTTCAAGCCTTGGCCGAAGTGCTCGGCGCGATGGAGCGTCACATGCTGAAGGCCGCCCTCGGCGACGCGGTGCGCGGCATCCGACGGACCTGCCTGGCCCGGGTGGTCGGAGAGCACGATGCGGTCGAGACCGAAAAATGCCGCGGTCCGGACGATGGCGCCCAGATTGTGAGGATTGGCGACGCCGTCGAGGCAGAGCAGCAGCGGCACCTCTCCCGCCGACGCGCTGGCCTGCGCCGGGTCGAAGGCGACGGTGGCGCGCGGCGCCGCGACGGCCAGAACGCCGCCATGCAGAGCCGTGCCGGCGACCTTCGCCAGCTCTTCGGCCCCGACCTCGCGGAACGGCTTTCGCGCTGCCGCCATCACCTCGCAAAGATCGGCGACGTCGCGCCGAAGCTCGGCCAGGAAGAAAAGTCGCTCCACCCGCTCGGGCGCTGTCTGGAACAGGGCCCGCACGGCCGGCAGACCGCCGATGCGGGCAAGGTCGCGGCGCTCTCGCGGCTCACGAGGGTCGCGGGTTGCGGGCTTGGGACGGCGGGAATGTGTCGGTCGCGGCATGGCGCGCACCCTATCATGATCGGCCCCAGCGGTTGACATGCCCGTGGTTGACATTGGTGCCTACAAACGCGCAACTCGCCGGCGATGAAGCCTGTCGATCTCCTCGCCCGCCTGCTCTATCGCGACGCGCTGATGCTGATCCTGGACAAGCCGGCCGGCCTTCCGGTCCATGCCGGTCCCGGCGGCGGCGAGAACCTGGAGAAGTATTTCCCGGCGCTTCGCTTCGGCCTGCCGCAGCCGCCGGCCCTGGCGCACCGCCTCGACCGCGACACCTCCGGCTGCCTCGTCCTCGGCCGCCAGCGGAAGGGGCTCTCGCGCCTCGGCAAGCTGTTCCAGGCGGGGCAGGTCGAGAAGACCTACTGGGCCGTGACCGACGGCGTGCCGGCGGAGCTTACTGGACGTATGGAGTTCCCACTATTCAAGGAGGCGAAGAAGGCCGGCTGGCGCATGGTGGTGGATCGCGAGAAGGGCCAGTCGGCCGTCACCGACTACCGCGTGCTGGGCCAGGCCGACGGCATGGCCTGGATCGAGTTGCACCCGCGGACCGGGCGCACGCATCAGATCCGCGTCCATCTGGCCGAGATCGGCTGTCCGGTGAAGGGCGATCCGACCTATGGCAAGGGCGGCGGGCCGATGCATCTCCATTCCCGCGCCGTGTCGCTGCCCCTATATCCCAAGCGCGATCCGATCACTTGCCTCGCACCTGTGCCGGCGCATGTGCGGGCAGCGCTGGCCGCCTGCGGCTGGCGCGAGGCGGACGCAAACCCCCTTGTACTGGCGCCGTGACAGACGACATCTCGGGGGTATCCGAAGGAGTCCGATCGTGCCAGAACCCCGCCTCCTTTCCCGCCGCAACCTGATCATTGGTGCGATCGCGATTCCCGCCCTCTCGTTGGGTCATCCCACCTCGGCCCGCGCGGCGACGCCCGCCTGCGGTGGCACCACCGTGGCCCAGACAGAAGGCCCCTATTTCAAGCCGCGCTCGCCGCTCCGTTCCTCGCTGATCGAACCGGGCTTCGGCGGCGAGAGGCTGCAGCTGACCGGCCAGGTTCTCACTCGGAGCTGCCGGCCGGTTGCCGGCACCGTGCTCGAGTTCTGGCAGTCCGACGATCGCGGCCGCTATGACAATGCAGGCTTCCGCCTCCGCGGCCACCAGATCGCCGACGCCGAAGGGCGCTTCGACCTCACCACCATCATCCCCGGCGCTTATCCCGGCCGCACCCGGCATATCCATGTGAAGGTGGCGGCCCCTGGACACCCGGCGCTCACCACCCAGCTCTATTTCCCGGGCGACCCCGGCAATGCCCGCGACGGCATCTACCGGAAGTCGCTGGAGATGACGCGCGCCGGCAGCAGCAGCCGCTTCGACTTCGTGCTGGATCTGGCTTAAACGGGCACAGCTTCGCTTTGCCGGGCGGCGCCCCCGGCCTAGAATGGGCTGACACCTTCCCTCCCCCGGACACGTCTCCTGATGACGCTCACCGAGCCTGAAGTCCGCGCCACCATCGCGGGCGCGCTGACCATGATGTTCCTGGCCGCGCTCGAGACCACGATCGTGGCGACAGCGCTCCCGTCGATCGCCGCCGACCTTGGCGAAGTCCACATGCTGTCCTGGATCGTCACCGCCTATCTCCTGACCTCGACCTGCGTCACGCCGATCGCCGGCAAGCTGGGCGATCTCTACGGCCGACGGCGCCTGCTGCATGTCTCGCTCGCGGTCTTCCTGATCGGTTCGGTCCTGTGCGCGCTGGCCACATCCATGGCTGGCCTGATCTTCGCCCGCGCGCTCCAGGGCATCGGCGGCGGCGCTCTCATCACCAGTTCGCAGGCAGCCGTCGCCGACGTCGTCTCGCCGCGCGAGCGCGGGCGCTATGCCGTGTTCTTCTCGATCGTCTGGGGCGGCTCCTCGCTGATCGGCCCAAGCCTCGGTGGCGTCATGGCCCAGCATCTGGGGTGGCCCTCGATCTTCTGGCTGAACCTGCCGCTGGGGCTCGCCGCGATTTTGCTCTCGGACAAGGCGCTTCGTCGGCTGCCGGTGCACGGACGGAAGGGATTTCTCGACTTCGGCAGCGTGGCATTGCTCGGCCTCGGCACCACGGCCCTGCTCATGGCCCTGTCGATGGGCGGCGCCCATTACCCCTGGACCTCGCCGCAGGTCATCGCCGGCATTGCCGCGGGAATCGTGCTTCTGGTCGGCTTCGCCATCCGCCAGGCCCGGATCCCCGAGCCGATCCTGCCGGCGCGGTTCCTCAGCGACCGTGTCGTCGGCCCGGTCCTGGCCGCCATCTTCCTCTCCTTCGGTGCCTATCTGGTGGTCGCGGTTCTGGCGCCGACCTTCTTCCAGGTTGGCCTGCAGATCCCGGCCGCCACCGTCGGCCTCCTGATGATGCCGATGATGGTCTCCTCGACCTCCACCGCCTGGGCTGCCGGCCGTTACTCCAAAGCTTCCGGGCGCTATCGCCTGCCGCCCTTCATCGGGCTGCCGGTCTCTATCGTCACGCTGCTGGTCCTCGCGCTTTACGCCGACCGTGTGTCGGCGCTGGAGACGACGGTACTGCTTACCCTCTTCGGCTTCGGCATCGGCCCGATCTTCCCGGTCACCATGGTCGCCGCCCAGAACGCGGTCGAGCGCCGTGACCTCGGCACGGTCACCGGCGCCATCGGCTTCTCGCGTGCCCTCGGCGGCGCCATCATGATCGCCGCCGGCTCGGCCCTGGTGCTGGGCCTGATCGTCGCCTGGGTCCCCGACACCGCCGGCCTCGCCAGCCTGGACGAGCTGGTGCGCCAGCCGCTCTTGGGACCGGCCCGCGTCGAGGTCGCCCGCGCCTTCGGCGTGATGTTCGCCGCCGTCGCCGCGGTGATCACCGTCAGCCTTTTCCTCTTCACCCTGGTCGAGCACCGGCCGCTCAAAACCACGATGGAGTAGCCTGCGCGGGCACCCCGTCCTTGGGTGCCCGCGTCCTGGCTGCGATCACCCGCGGCCGACGAACGGCATCTTGGTCGCCATGATGGTGATGAAGAGCGCGTTGGCGTCGAGCGGCAGACTGGCCATGTAGGAGACGGCGCCGGCGACCGCGCTCACGTCCATGCGGGGCTCGACCATCGTCTCGCCGTTCGCCTGCAGGATGCCCTTGGTCATGCGGTCGGTCATCTCGGTCGCGGCGTTGCCGACGTCGACCTGGCAGCAGGCGATGTCGTATTTGCGGCCGTCGAGCGCGATCGACTTGGTGAGGCCCTGGATCGCGTGCTTGGTCGAGGTGTAGGGGGCCGAGTTCGGCCTCGGCGTATGCGCCGAGATCGAGCCGTTGTTGATGATGCGGCCGCCGCGCGGGTTCTGGTCCTTCATGATCTTGATGGCTTCCTGGGTGCAGATGAACGGCCCGGTCAGGTTGGTCTGCACCACCGCCATCCACTGCTCGTAAGTCAGGTCCTCGACGTTCACCGGCGGCGCGCCGATGCCGGCGTTGTTGAAGAGCACGTCGAGGCGGCCGAAGGTCTCCTTGGTCTTCGCAAACAGCGCCTTGATCGAGTTCACATCTTGAACGTCGGTCGGCACCACCAGGGACTTCGCCGATCCCGCCTGCTTCGCCGTCTCCTCCAGCGCGTCCTTCCGGCGGCCGGCCAGCACCACGGCGAACCCGTCCTTGGCCAGCGCAAGCGCGGCGGCACGGCCGATGCCGCTGCCGGCGCCGGTGACGAGGGCGATCTTCTGGGACGAGGCCATGGTCGAGACTCCTTTGTCTTTCGGGGTGTCCGTCGCCGGACCTGGGTCAGGTCCGGGAGGACGTCGGGGACGGGAGGCAGAGGATATCCCAAGTGCGAGGCCGCACGCCAACGAGACCGATTGCGAAACCCGATCTCCGGTTGTCGAGAAGGCGGATGCCCCGAGGACCGGGAGGATACTACTCTCAAGGCCATGGCCCGCTTCGTCGACCGCCTGGTTCAGGATGGACTGGATACACCGATCGACGTCGTCGTAGACCCGATCGACAGCGATCTCGTGGACGTGCGCCACCGGCGGCTATGCCACCACTGGCGGCTGGCCCGGCGCCAGCGAGACGGCGTGCCGGCATCATCAGATCTCAGCTCGACCTTCCTCGCCGAGATCGACGACTGCATGGTGCTGCTGGCAAACGAGGCGAGGATCTGCACTACCTCCGCTTCGGCCGGACCCTCGCCAAGGCCTATGGCCGCGACATGACAGGCCTCAGCGTCGACGACTTTCCGACGCTGATCGGCCAGCTGTTCAAATCAGTGTATCGCCTTTGCGAAGGCTACCGGGTGCCGGTGTTCAGCCAGCACAAGCCGCCGCCCACGGTAGCGGTCGATCTTTGGCTGAGGCTGGAGGTGCCGCTGGACGAGACCGAGAGCGGCAGCATCGTCACCTCCTTCATCGTCTGCAGCATCCCGATCGGGGCCGAAAACGCTTAGGAGCCGAGTGCCGCGTCGAGGCGAGCGGCCAACATGCGGAGCGAGATCGGCTTGGCGAGGATGCTGATGGCGCCGGCCTTGTCGGCTGCGACCACGGCATCACGTGTCGCCATCGCCGACATGATGATGACCGGCATCTTGCGGATGCGCTCGTCGTCGTGGGCGCGCATGGCCCGGAGCAGAGTCAGACCGTCCACCGGCTGCATCTGGATGTCGCAGAGAACCACGTCGGGAAGGCGATCCTCGATCAGCGCCAGGGCCGCTTCGCCGTCGGCCGCTTCCAGGATGACCGTGCCGCGACGCCCGGCCAAGGCCTCGCGCAGGATGGCGCGGGTCGAGGGCTGATCGTCGACCACCAGGATGGTGGGGGACGGCTTCACCGGGTCTTCCTGTCGCAAGGGCATGAAGTCATCACCGATCGTGAATGGCACGCCATTGATAATATGCACTTTCCGGCGCGCAACGTGGCTACTCGCGAGCGAAGACCTGCTGGATGAATGAGCGGTAGAGCATGATCTGGGTCGCCAGCAGCTTCGGCTCCTTCAACAGCTTGTTGAGGACGATGCCGCCCTCCACCAGCGCCGAGACCATGTCGGCCAGCGCCTGCAGATCGACCTCGATCCGGGGCGGATGCACGCGGGCGATCTCCTCCAGATAGCCGCCGAAGCGGGTCCGCCAGGTGAGCGTGCCGCGGGCATTCAACTCGCGGACCTCGCGGTTGAACAGCTGGTCCTGATAGCAGATCGAAGCCGCGAGGCAGCCCGGATGGTTCTCCGGCAGGTCGGTCAGCATTTCCGCGAACAGCTTGAGCCCGATCAGGAAGGCGTGCAGCGGGTCGTCGTGAAGCTCGCGCCCCCGATTGAACAGCCCGTCCAGGATCTCGTTGTCGCGTTCGAAATGGCGCTGGAGCAGGGCCAGCGCCAGTTCGCTCTTGTCGCGAAAATGATAG
>CAMDFP010000275.1 GCA_945897335.1 Asaia bogorensis
CGACGCCGGCATCCTGGTCGAGCCGCCGCGCGTCCTCGACAACCAGAGCTACGCCATCCTGGTGCCGGCCTGCGATGCCGACGGCAACGACAAGGGCGGCGTGCGCATGCCGGCGGTCGACGCGCCTCTCGGCACCTACACAGGGTGGAACCTCAGGGCGAGGGGAGGCGGCTTCGGCTCCAGCCACACCTTCACCGGCAGCTACATCCCGCTGCCGGAGACCGACGCCGAGCGGAACTTCACCAACGATCCCAGGCCCTCGATCCTGTCCCGCTACAAGGACAAGGCGGGCTATGTCCGCGCCATCGAAACCGCGGCGAAGAAGCTGGTGGCCGAGCGCCTGATGCTGGAGGAGGACGTCGCCCGCGTCGTCGCCGCCGCCCGCGACTGGGGCCGCCCGCGCCACGACGTGAAGACGCTGAGCTAAGAGGGGAGCGGCAGCGACATTCCGAGCCTCGGGGCGCCACCTCGGCGGTGGGGGCTTGGCTTATTTTCCCTCTTGCGTAGAAAAGAACAAAACAAGAATAATTGGCGGAACCAGGGAGTCCCGCCATGCCGATCGCGCGTCGCGTCCTTCCGCTCCTCCTCGTTCTGCTTACGACGGGCTGCCAGACCACTGGCTCCGCCGGCTCCAAAGCCGCGGGCACGTCGGCGACCCATGCCTCGATCGACAGGAGCTATCACCTGTTCTTCTCGCCGACCGATCACGTACAGGAACTGCTTGCATCGGGTGACGTGGATGCAGCGAGCCAAGTCTGGTCGAAGCAGAACTTGCACTTCGTCGGCAACGAGCGCGAGGCCGCAGTCAAGGCAACCCAGGCGCTGAAAGCAGCCTTGTCGGTTCGCCTCGCTCCCCGCATCGAGACGCTGCGCGAGCGGGTCGCGGCGATCGTCTGGCCGGCGCCGCGGGCGAGTTGGGCGGACGCAAGGTCCACGATGTCCGAGGCGCGGACCTTGAAGACCGAGCTCGATGATCACAGGGTATTGTCGGCCGGTGAGGGGCGGAGCGCAGCCCACAATGACTTCCTCGGCGCACTCGATGCAAAGTTGACGGCGATCGGCGCCGGTGCCGCAGCGAGCTTTCACGCCGACGACGAGATGTTCTTCACGGCATACCCGGTCCCGCTGGAGCCTCTGGCTTTCCTCGAGGAGACACGCGACAGGTGGTCGGCGGAGCTTGCCTCGGCGCGACCCGCGGCGATCCTCGCGTTCCGCGACCGCTACGAGAAGGCCCTGGGCGAGCACAGCTTCGCCGCACTGGGTCGCCTCTACTATGAGGCATTCCTCGCGTCCGCGCCCAGCAAGGGCGTCGAGGCGATCCTGGCGGCGCTCGCAGCGACCCGGGCGGAGAAGCTGCCGCTGCGAGGCGTCGTCGAGCTTCGCCTTGTCGTCGCCGACATCACCGCTCGAAGCTCGGGTGAGAGGGTCTTCCCGGTCGACATCGTCGGCGAGGCGCCTTTCACCGCGGCGCGCATGGGCCTCGATGCCGCACTCGACCTCAATGCGGATCTCCTACTCCTGGTCGATGTGCGATCGACGCGAGCCAAGCGTCGGACGATCGGCCGGGAAGCGGTGAAGTCCGAGTACCAGAGCAGCATCCGGCACGACGACAATCCGCAATTCGTCATCGCCAAGGCGGATCTGAGGCAGGCCGAGAGTGAGCTCCGCGACCTGAGACGCCGGATCGCCAGGCGGGAAGATCGCTGCGGCATCGGCTGTGCCGGTCTCTTCGTCCCCTTCGTCGAAGCACAGCTCGAAGGCAATGTCGACGTGGCGCGCGCAAGGCTCCAGGCGACGCCGCCGAAGGTGCCGGTACCTTCTTACAAGGAGTACAGCTTCGCCAAGGTTTCGGTCGACGTCGTCCGGACGAGCGTGGTCGGCTACTATCTGATCGACCGCACCGCACGCGTTCTGGCCGAGGGCGTCGTCAATGTCGAGGGGTCGAAGCGGTTCGTCATGGCCGACGGGCTTCACGATCGCGACCGGAACCGGATCAGTTATGGCGACCTGGATAAGGATGACGCGTTGGTCGCCTACGAGACGGCGGCGATGGCGGTGCCAGCTTCGGCGGTCCTGGCCGACATTCCGCTGTCGAAGACACAGCGGCGACCGCTTCCGGGCATAGCCGAGATCCGCAAGGAGATCCTATCGGATCGAAACACGCCCATGGCCACGGTCGTCCGGCAGAAGACGGGATCTAGCCCAGCCGCCCCAGCCGCTCGATGAAGCGCTGAAACAAGGTCTCGGCGTCGACGGTGTCCAGTACGCGGGCATTGGCCGGCTGCTTCTGGCGGCGCCATTCGATCACGGTGCGGCCGAGCGCATGCGTGCCCTCGGTCTCGATGTCGACGCGGCACTCCCTGCCGTCCATCAGGTCCGGCCATAGCAGGTAGGCGATGGCGCAGGGATCGTGCATCGGCCCGCCGGTCGCACCGAAATGCGTGGTCTTGGGGTAGGCGTCGAGGATGCCGGCAGCCTGGCGGGCCGCCTCGGTGCCGAGCGCACGGATCGCCTGGACTCGGGCCGGCGTCGCCAGCACCTGATGAGTGAGCTCGACCGGCGTCATGACGATGCGGGCGCCGGAGCCGAAGACCACGGCGGCCGCATGCGGATCGGCGTAGATGTTGAATTCGGCCGCCGGCGTCGTGTTGCCGAGCCCGATGGCGCCGCCCATCAGCACGATCTCGCGGAGCCGGGGCGCGATGTCAGGCGCCATGATCAGCGCGCAGGCGAGGTTGGTCAGTGGGCCGATGGCGACCAAAGTGATCTCGCCCGCGGGCGCGGCACGGACGGTGTCGCGGATGACATCGACGGCATGACCGGAGGCGAGGGGGCGCGCCGGCGCCGGCAGGTTCGCGCCATCGATTCCGCTTTCGCCATGGATGTGGGTCGCGAGCACCGGCTCGCGCACCAGAGGGCGGGGGCAGCCGGCATAGACCGGCGTGCTGGCGCCGGCCAGCTCGACCACGGCACGCGCGTTCAGCGACGTCTTCTCCAGGCCGATGTTCCCGGCGACGGCGGTGATCGCCAGCACGTCGAGCTCGGGCGAGGCCAGCGCCAGCAGGATGGCGAGGGCGTCGTCCTGGCCTGGATCGCAGTCGAGGATGAGCTTGCGCTTGCTCATCTGAAGATGTCGGGCATCATGGGCCTTTCCGAGGGCCGGGGACTTTAGCGCAATGGCGGGCAACGACGCATCTTCCCTCGGACCCGAGGATACGCGGCTCTACTGGCAGGTGCTGCTGCCCGAGGGGCCGCCGCCATCAGGCCCACCCTACGCCGACACCTACCCGGTCAGGCTTCCGGATGGACGCTGGCTGATGCTGCCGCTGCGCCAGCCGCCCAGCCTCGGGGGTAAGAAGGCGACGGCCTCGCTGATCGTCAACCAGGCGAGCTTCGTGGTCGAGGACGCTTTGATCGCCTCGATGGCGGAGCTGGCGTTTCCGCTGATCGCCGACGTCGTGGTCGGGCTGCCGACGCTCGGCCTCAGCCTCGCCCGCGGCGTCGCCCGCAAGCTCGGCCACAAGCGCTACGTGGCCATGGGATATTCCCGGAAGTTCTGGTACCGCGAGGAACTCGGCGTGCCGGTACGCTCGATCACCTCGCCTGGCGACGAGAAGAAGATCTACATCGATCCCCGGATGGTGCCTCAGGTCGCCGGCCGACGTGTCGTGGTGGTCGACGATGTGATCTCCGGCGGTGCCACCGCGGCGGCGGCGATTCCCTTCCTCAAGCGCCTCGGCGCCGATCCGGTGGCCCTGGTGGTCGCCATGCGCCAGAGCCGGCGCTGGGTCCCGGCCTTCGCCAAGCTGGGTCCGGGCTGGCCGGATCGAGTCTTGGGATGCTTCGACACGCCGCTGTTCGAGCCGGTCGAGGGCGGCTGGGCGCCGATCGCCGGCGAATAGACTCAGCGGGCAGGCAGGATGCCGCCCAGCACCAGGGAGAAGGCGGCGAGAGCGCCCGAGAGTCGGATCTCGCCGTTGCGGATGGCGGCGATCGCTTCCTCGCGCGTCAGATAGACCAGCTCCTGCTCCTCGAGGTCGCCCGAGTTCGGCGCCATCACCTGGCGGGCGCCGGTCGCGTGGAAGACATGGCCGACGCAGCAGCGCTGGTTCGCATGCGTCACCATCTCGACCAGCTTGGTCCAATTGCCGGCCTCATACCCGGTTTCCTCCAGGAGCTCGCGCTTGGCCGCCTCTAGCGGCTCCTCGCCCGGGTTGAGGCCACCGGCGGGAGTGGTCAGGCTGACGTCGCGAAGCCCGTGCTTGTACTGGCGCAGCATGATGAAGCGGCCATCCTCGCGCTCGACCACCATGGAGGCGTAGTCGAGCAGCTCGACCTGGTGGAAGCCCTGGATCACCTGGCCGGTCGGCAGTCGCACGGTCTCGCAGTGGACGCGGAGCCAGGGCGGATCGGCATAAACCTCCTTGCGATCGATCACCGTCCATTTGTCCATGTCGTCCTCGGAGGTTCTGGGAAAGGGCGGCGATCCTAGCCAGAGTTTCCGCGGCCTGCTATCCGCGTGTAGGATGCGAGCCCCTCCCGAACCCGTTCGTTTCGAGCCATGACCACGATCGCCACGACCGTCCGCCGCGACTCCCTCGTCATCGGGTTGATCGGGGTCGCGCATTTCATGTCGCACTTCTTCCAGCTGGCGCTGGCGCCGCTCTTCCCGCTGCTGAAGGACGAGTTCGATGTGAGCTGGACCGCGCTCGGCGGCATCACCGCGGTCTTCTATGCCGTCTCCGGCATCTGCCAGGCGCTGGTCGGAGTCTGGTGCGATCGCTACGGCGCGGCGCGGGTGCTCTACATGGGCCTGGCGCTGCTGGCGCTCTCGATCGCCGCAGCCGGACTGGTGCCGTATTTCTGGATGTTCTATCCGCTGGCGGCGCTGGCCGGCATGGGCAACAGCGTCTTCCATCCGGCCGATCTTTCGATCCTCTCGACCCGCGTCAGCCATGGCCGCCTCGGCCGCGCCTATGCGATGCACGGGCTCTCGGGCACGCTGGGTTACGCCACCGCGCCGGTGGTGATCGGCACCATGGCGCTCACCATCGGCTGGCGGCCGGCGCTGGTCATCGCCGGTGTTCTCGGCCTGATCGCGCTGGTGCTGGTCGCGCGCTTCGACGAGACGCTGGGAGGCGCCGGCACGTCGTCCGGCAAGGCGCATGACGATCACCGCTACGGCGCGCTGGTGCGCCAGGCGGGCATCGTCTCGGGCTTCGCCTTCTTCGGTCTTGCGGCGATGGCCGGCATCGGCTTCCAGAGCTTCGGCGTGCCGGCGCTGGTCTCCATCCACCAGGTGCCGCTGGTGGCGGCGACCACCGCTCTCACAGTCTATCTGCTGGCGCAGTCGGCCGGCATCCTCGCCGGCGGATGGATCGTCGACTGGACCCGGCGCCATGACCTGATCGCGCTGGCGGGGATGGGCTGTGGCGCGGTCGCGATGGCGATCGCGGGGGGCGTGGCGCTGCCTTTCACGGCCGTGCTGGCCCTGATCGCCTTCGCCGGCGTGGCGGTCGGCACCGTAGGGCCGGCCCGCGACATGCTGATCCGCGCCGCAGCGCCCGAAGGCGCCACCGGCAAGGTCTTCGGCTTCGTCTACTCGGGCCTCGACATCGGTTCCTGTGTCGGGCCGCTCGCCTTCGGCTGGCTGATGGACCACGACTCGCCGAGGCTGGTCTTCGTCGCCATCGCCGTCACCATGGCGCTCACCCTGCCGCTCGCGGTGACCGTCCGCCGCAACGCAAAGCCGTCGCCCGCACCGGCCGACTAGGGCACCAGGCGTCGGTATATCTCGGGGGTGATCCGATCCGACGGCGGCAGACCTTCCTTGGCGAGATAGGCCTGCAGCGCCGCCCGTGTGCGCGGTCCAACCACGCCGTCCGCCGGCCCGGTCTGGTATCCAAGCCGGGCGAGGGCCGCCTGGGCCTGGACGACCTCCGCCTTCGCCGCGCTGCCGGCACGCACCGTCGTTGTGGTGGTGGTCGTCATGGTCGCGCGAGGCCCCGGCGTGCCGCCCGGGCCGGAGTAGGTCTGCGTGCGCTCGAAGGCACCGGGGATGCAGCCGCCGTTCTGAATGCCGCAATCCCAGCGGAAGGCCTGGGGAATGCCTGAGAGCGAACCGCCGGTGATCCGGCAGACGCAGATGTTGCCGGACCGGCAGATCCGCTCATTCGCATTGTTGGGCGAGCAGCCGGGGAAGTCCTGGGCCGAAACCGGGAATGCAAAAAGGAAAAGGGCGGGGAGAGCCAGCCTGAAGACGCGGCGCATGAAGAACCTCTTACCAGGCCGCGCGTCTCACCCCAGCCGCCGGCTGCCTTGAGGAGATTAGCAGATCGGCAGGGCGCCGCTAGTCCGCGTAGGAGCCTGCTTCCCGTGCCTTGATCTTCACCAGGGCGGAGAGGAGATCGAGGGTCGGGGTCGGTACGCCCTTCAGGCGGGCGAGTTCGCCCGGCGTGCCGAAGACCGCGTCGAACTCCATCATCCGACCCTTCAGGAGATCGAGGATGATACTGGAGACGTGGGTCTGGTTCCGCTGGACCGCCAGCAGCTTCTCGGCATCGACCTCGGTCGGATAGCCCATGGCGCGGGCGACGGCACCGACCTCCGCCACCAGCCGCCGGACGGCGTCGGCGCAGGCCGGGTCGGCATAGGTCGATTTCGGCGTCGTGCCCGTCAGGCAGCCGAGAAGGCCCGAGCAGATGTTC
>CAMDFP010000276.1 GCA_945897335.1 Asaia bogorensis
GGTCTTTGATGTGGAGCATGGTCGGGGCCCCTAATACACGTCCCGGGCATGGCCGCAAAGACCTACACAAAGGGCGAGGTCGAGAAGCTTCTGGATGCGCTCGAGGTGCATGCGCGCGAGGTCGCCGCGGTGGCCGAAGATGCCCGGAAGAAGGCGGAGAAGAACAGCTTCAAAGCCTATCAGGCCTTTCGTAACAAGGCCGGGGAGTTCGCGACGTTCTCGATCCTGATCGAGGGCCGTCTCGATCATCTCGAAGGGGGGGCCAACCCGCGGCTCCAGGGCCATTTCGACGACCTGACTGCCATGACCTACAAGGTGCTGGTCAAGACCAGCATCCAATTCCTCTGGGCCCTGGCGCAGAACAACGAGCTTCCCCTGGGCACCCGCGAGGTGTTTCTCCAGGAACTGAGAACGCTCTACGAGACCAAGAAGACGCTTTCGGAACCCCGCTACGACAGCCGGCTCGACGAAGAAGCGAAGCGGAAGCTGCACGTTGCCGAGGAAATCCTCAGGGAGATCATCGACAAGGCACCGAGTCTCCTCCAGTTTGGGACTCGATGATCCTCTCTTCCCGCGCCAAGGGCGTCGTCTTCATCCTTCTCGCCGCCTGTGGCCTCAGCCTGGGCGGATTGCTCGTACGCCATGCCGATGCCTCGGCCTGGGAGATCGTGTTCTGGCGGTCGGTCACCATGAGCCTGGTGCTGGTTGCCTTCCTCGGCCACCAGCATGGCTGGAATATCCTCCGCGAGGTCCGCCGCACCGGCTGGGCCGGCCTCCTCTGCGGCTGCTTCCTCGCCGCCACCTTCTTCTGCTTCGTCGCCGCCGTGCAGTCGACCACCGTCGCCAACACGGTGGTGATCATGTCGACGACGCCGTTCTTCGCCGCGGTGTTCGGCCGTCTGGTGCTGGGCGAGGCAGTCGGCCGGCGCACCTGGATCGCGCTCGCCGTCAGCGCCGTCGGCGTCACCATCATGTGCTGGGACTCCCTCGACACCGATCACGGCATGATCGGCAACCTGTTCGCGCTGGGTCTGGCCCTCAGCTATGCGGCCCACCTGGTCACGCTGCGTGCCGTCGGCGGCCGGGTCGACATGGTGCCCTCGGTGCTGATCGCCGGCGTGATCGCCATCGTGCTGGCGCTGCCCTTCGCTTGGCCACTTGCCACCAGCTCGCGCTCGATCACCGTCGCGGTCATCATGGGCACCGTCCAGGTCGGCCTGCCCCTGATCCTCATGACCATGGCGGCCCGCTATCTCGCCGCCGCCGAGGTGGCGCTGCTGGCCATGCTCGAGGTCATCCTCGGCCCGATCTGGGTCTGGTTGGTGCTGGGCGAGCGGCCGACGGCGCTGGCGCTGGTCGGCGGTGCCCTGGTGATGGGCGCCCTCTTCGGCAACACCGTCGCGTCCTTCGGCTTGCGCGCCGGCCCCGGCCCCCGCAAAGTGGCGGAAAAGGGAGGCGTGTCGGCATGAGTCTCGAGTCGGTGACGGACGATCTTCGCCAGCGCGCCAATCGCGCGCCCAGCCTCGGATACAAGATCAAGTTCGCCGCCGGCGACGGCGCGGTCGTCCATTGGGACGGCACGGCGACGCCGCCGGTGATCTCCAACGACGACGCGGATGCCGACACCACGATCAGCATCAGCCTCGAAAACATGGAGAAGCTGCTCTCCGGCGAGCTCGACCCGACCTTCGCCTACGCCACCGGCAAGATCAAAGTCGAAGGCTCGGTCGGCGTCGCCCTCAAGATGGCGTCTCTGCTCGGCGACTGAGCCGGGCCAGCACCAGATCCTCGAAGGCGCGGACGGCTTCGGCCGTCCCCCACAGGCGCGGTGCCTGCTCTGCAATGCGATCCTTCGCCTCCGCGCGGAACCCGGCCTCCCGCCCCAGCTTCAGCGCCATGGCGACGAAGCTCTCGGGCGAGGCGGCGACGAGGTCGTCGAGACCCATACGCCGGTAGAAGCCGTGGGTGAGGCGGCCGCGGAGATAGCGGGACGGCAGGGTCACCACAGGCTGGCCGACGGCGAAGGCCTCCAGGCTGGTCTTGCCACCCGAAAACCCGGGCGTATCCAGGACGACATCGGCCAGCGCCTGGGCACGGATGAAGTCGGCACCGGAGAGCCGGGGGAGGAAGCGGATGCGCTCTCCCGCTCCCGGCAGCTGCCGCTCGAGGCGCGCGACGATGCGCCGGCACCAGGACCGACGATGGCCTTCGACGAAATGGAGCACCGCCTCCTTATCGCCGCGCAGGATCTCCGCCAGCACCCGGTCGAAATCCGGATGCAGCTTGAACAGGCTCTGGGCGCAGAGATAGGCGCGCCCTTCCGCAGCGAGTCCGAGCCGGGCGCGATCGACGCCGACTAGATCGACGGTCTCCGGCTGCCAGTCCAGCAGCAGGAACGGCAGCCGCGCCAGCTCCTCGGTGTAGTCGGCCTCGGCGCCGTCGCGATCGAAGACATCGGCCGAGAGGAACAGGTCGATGGTATCGAGGCCGGTCGTCACCGGATGACCCCAGGCGACCATCTGCAGGGGCGCCAGCCGCGCATGAGCCAGGTAGTAGGTGAACGGATCCATGCCGATGTCGGTGTAGAGCAGCGCATCGAGCTTCGCGGCCGCGAGACCGTCCCGCGCCTTCGCCAGATCTTCGGGGAGGACGACGATCTCGTCGGCGCTGGCGGCGATCATCCGCGCGACGGCGTCGTCGGCCGCGCCTGCCTGGATGAGGACGACACGGAACTTCTCCCGGTCGATGCCGGCGATCACCCGCTTGAACAGATGCCCGATGGTGTGGTCGCGAAAATAGGCGGAGATGAATCCCAAACGCGGCCGGCCGTCGTGACGGCGGAGATCGGTCGTCGCCAGCGCCGGCGTCGCCCGCCGCCAGAGGCGCGCCACCGCCTCCTGCAACGGCCGGTCGTCCTGATCGTGATAGGCGAGGTGAAAATTGGTCCAGTGCCCGTCCTTGAGCGGATCGTCGACGCGGAGGGATCCGGCGCTCAACTTCTCGACCCGCGCGGCGAAACGGCTACGCCACTCGGCGATCTCGTCGGCCGACTCCGGGATCGGCGGCAGCAACGTCGCCTCGCGCAGCCGCCAGGCATCGCGGTTCTCGACCGCCAGCGCCGCGCGATAGCCCCTCGCCGCCGCCCGCGCATCGCCCGAGACATGCCGGGCATTGGCGAAGTTGTAGAGGCCGATCGCATCGCCCGGCGACAGGGCGACCGCCCGCTTCAGCAGCGCGACGGCTTCATCGAGACGCGGGCCGTCGCGCCAGAGATTGGCCAGGTTCACCAGCGTGCCGCCATGGCGCGGATCCAGCGCCAGCGCCCGCCGGTAGCGCCGTTCCGCCTGCTCAGCGCGGTTGCCGAGGGAGAAATGCGCAGCCAGCAATGCCGGGCCGAGCGCGAGGGCGCGGCGGAAACGGCCGGCGGCGGCCTCCAGGCCGAGCCGCGCCTCGATCACGCCGAGATCGGCCAGCGTCTCGGCGCGAACCTCGATCGCGAGCATGGCGAGGAGAGCCGACCGGGCGCGGCCGGTCTCGCCGGCGAGGAAGGCGCCCTGGGCATAGGCTCGTGCCACCTCCGAAGACATGCCGGCCAGCGCCTGGGCACGACCGAGAAGCAGGAAGGCATCCGCCTGAGGGCTCAGCTTCGCCAGCGAGAGATACGCCGGCGCCGATTCCGGCGCGCGGACGATGGCGTGCCGCCAAGCCTGGCGTACCAGACCGGCGCGCGCCTCGCTCACAGCTGCGGAAACCCGAAGAGCCGCGCCGGATTGTCGACCAGGATGCGCCATCGTGCCACCGCATCCGGCACCGCCTCGGCGAGCCAGTCGAGCAGGTCGCCATCATCGGGCATCGGCACCGCCTGCGGATGCGGCCAGTTGGATCCCCAGAGGCAGCGCTCGGGCGCTGTTTGTGCGAAGCGGCGAGCCAGCGCCGCGGCCTTGGGGAAATGCCGCCCCTCGGGCTCGCCGACATAGGGGCCGGAGAGCTTGGCCCAGCCCCGGCCGCTGTCGAGCAGGCGGAGAACGGCGGCGATCCCGGGATGCGCCTCGCCATGCTCCGGGCGGATCAGGGCCAGGTGGTCGACGACGAGATCGATCGGCAGCGCCAGCAGAGTGTCCGCCACCTCGGCCAGGGTCTCCGGCCTGGACTGGACCTCGAGATGCCAGCCACGGGAGGCCAGCCGCGGCGCCAGCGCCGGCAGATGCTCCAGCCTGAGCGCGCCCGGCAGCACCAGGTTGATGCGGACAGCGCGGAATCCCAGCCCGTGCAGACGGTCGAGCTCGGCATCGGCGATGTCCGGGCGAATCAGGGCGACGCCGCGGAAGCGGTCGGGATGCGCCCCAAGCGCATCCTCGGTCGCCCGCAGGTCCTCGGCGAACACGTTGGAGGCGACAAGAACGGCGCGGGAGACGCCGATCGCCTCGTGCATGCGGATCAGCCGCGCGGCGTCGATTCCCTCCGGCGGCGTATAGGGTCGCGCCGGATTGAACGGATAGCGTCCTGCGGGCGCGAACACATGCACATGGCAGTCGGTCGCGCCCGGCGGTGGCGCGGTCGCGGGCCGGCGCGGGGCATCCATGGGCCGGAGAACGGTGGCGGGCTCGGTCATCCGCCGGACTTTATCAGGTCCGTCCGGACAGATCGCAACGGCGACGCGAGGGGCGCTACCGCTCCCGGAAACTGCGGGCGATCGTGTCCGTCAGCGGCTTCAGCAGATATTGAATGAAGGTGCGTTCGCCGGTCTTGATCAGTACGTCGACCGGCATCCCTGCCTGGATGCGATGGCCCGTCAGCTTGGCCATCTGGTCCGCCGGCACATCCACTGTGGCCAAGTAATAAGCCGCATTGGCCCGTTCATCGACGAACCGATCGGCCGAGACCAGGGTCACGGTTCCGTCGATCACCGGCGTCGTCCGCTGGTTGAGCGCAGTGAACCTGAGCTCGGAGATCTGCCCGGGAACCACCGACTCGATGTCCTGGGGCTGGATATGGGCTTCGATCTGGAGGCGGTCGTTGAACGGCACGATCTGCATGAGCTCCTGGCCCGGCATCACCACGCCGCCGACGGTCAGGACCTTCGATCCCTGCACCACGCCCGTCTCGGGTGCGAGGATATCGCTTCGCTGACGCGTGTCCTGTGCTGCGATGAGGCGCGAGGAGAGCTCCGCTACCTGGTTCTGGGTCTCGCGGAGTTGAGCCAGCGCGTCCTCCCTGAACTTCTGACGGGTCTGGATGATCTGCAGGCGCGCCTCGCCGATCGCGTTCTCGATCCGGGCCATCCCGGCGACGTCTGCGCCGCGATCACCGCGGAGCCTCGCCGCCTCACGTTCGAGGGAGAGGATGCGCGTGATCGGGACCCAGCCCTTCGCGTTGAGCTCCTTGAGGCCGACCAGTTCACCCGCGATCAGCCTGATCTGCTCGTCCTTGTTTTTCTGCTGGGTGTCGAGCCCCCGGCTTTCGGCCCGGTACTGCTCGACGCGGGAATTCAGGATCGACACCTGGTTCGCGATGGATTGCCGCCGATCGTGGAACTGGCGCTCCTGAAGGCTCAGCAATTGAGCGATCTGGGGCTCGCCGCGACGCTGGCTGAGCTCCGCCGCGAAATCGACCGCGGCGGTCTCGTCGCGCTCGGCGATCAACCGGGCCTCGAGCGCCCGGGCGGCATTGAGCTGGCTCTCGATGATCAGGAAATTCGCCTGAGCCCGGGTCGGATCGAGGCGCACGAGCACGACACCGACCTGGACCCGATCGCCGTCCTTGGCGAGGATCTCGCCGACGATGCCGCCTTCCAGGTGCTGCACCGATTTCCGCTTGCCCTCGAAGATGATCGTGCCCTGGGCGACGACCGCGCTGCTGAGGGGAGCGGTGGCCGCCCAGATCCCGAAGCCGACGACCGCAACCAGCAGGATCACCATGCCGGCGGCGATCGGCCGCCAGGGCTGGCGCGACGGCGCGGGGAGCCGTTCCGCACGAAGCGGGACGACGTTTCCCTCGACCACGTGCCGGTCGGCCTCCGACACGGCCCGGCCGGAAGGGGTTTTCTGCAATGTCATCGCTCGCATCCTTCGCTACGCCTGCGCTTCTTGAGTGGTCGCCGCGGGCGGCTGGTCGGCAAGACGCTGAGGCACGACGGTCGGCCGCATCACCGTCGCCAGGACCTGGTCGCGCGGGCCGAAGTTCTCGACCACGCCATCCTTCAGGACGAGGACCTTGGTAACGGCGGCGAGGACGTTCATGCGATGGGTGATGACGATCACCGTGGCGCCGCGCTCGCGGAGATAGGTCATCGCTTCGAGCAGCGCTTGCTCGCCGCTGGTATCGAGATTGGAGTTCGGCTCGTCGAGGATGATCAGGGCCGGATCGCCGTAGAGGGCTCGGGCAAGACCGACCCGCTGACGCTGACCTCCGGAAAGCACGCTGCCGCCGGCGCCGATCTTGGTTTCATAGCCGTCCGCCAGCTTCAGGACGATGTCATGCACGCCGGCACGCTGCGCGGCCGCTACCACCGCGTCAGGATCGATCGGCCCGAACCGGGCGATGTTCTCGGCGACGGTGCCGTCGAAGAGGGCATCGTCCTGAGGCAGGTAGCCGATATGCGGTCCGAGCTGCTCCCGGCTCCAGTTCTTGA
>CAMDFP010000277.1 GCA_945897335.1 Asaia bogorensis
GCCAATTGCAGCCATGCGGTGAACGATTTCCGCAAGCTCTGCGGGATCGAGGCCTATACGCCGGTCGACAACGTCTCCGAGCTGACCGCCCGGACCAACGACGAGGGCTGGGACTCGGTCTTCTCCGAATGGCTCAAGGTGAGCCGGGCCAACGCCAAGGACGCGATCTTCGTCTTCTCGGTCGGCGGCGGCGACGTCGAGCGCAACGTCAGCCCCAACCTGGTGAAGGGCATCCAGGAAGCCAAGGCCCGCGGGCTCAAGGTCTACGGGGTCGTCGGCCGCGACGGTGGCTATACGAAGAAGGCGGGAGATACCGTGATCGTGGTGCCGACCATCGATGCGAGCCGGGTGACGCCGCACACCGAGGCCTTCCACGCGGTCGTCTGGCACTGCCTCGTCTCGCATCCGGCCCTCCAGATCGTCGCCACCAAATGGGAAAGCGTGAACAAGCCGGCGGCGGCGAGATGAGCCGCGCCGCCGTGTTCTTGGATCGCGACGGCGTCCTCAACCGCGCCTTCGTCCGCGCCGGCAAGCCTTACCCGCCGCAGACGCTGGAGGAATTCGAGATCCTGCCCGGCGTCGAGGCGGCCGCGCGGCTGCTGAAGGGCGAGGGCTTCGCGCTGGTCGTCGCCACCAACCAGCCCGACGTCGCCAAGGGAACGCAGCGGCGCGAGGTGGTGGAGGCGATGCACGAGCGGCTCCGCTCTCGCCTGCCGCTCGACGGAATCAAAGTGTGCTGGTGCGTCGAGGGACCGGACTGCGAGTGCTACAAGCCGAAAGCCGGCTTGCTTCTCGACGCCGCGGACGAGCTCGGCCTCGACCTCAAGCGCAGCTTCATGGTCGGAGACCGCTGGCGCGACGTCGGCGCCGGCCGCAACGCCGGCTGCTTCACCATCCTGATCGATCGCGGCTACGATGAAGCCTTGAGAGAAACGCCGGATGCCGTCTGCGCCGATCTCCCCGAGGCCGCCGCCGTGATCCTCGCCCGCAGCCGCGGCGCGCAAGCCGGGGCGAAGGAGGCCCGCCGATGAATCTCGGCCATCTCAAGATCAAGCTCTTCGCCGACGGCGCCGATCTCGCCGGCATGAAGGCGATGTACGCCAATCCGGCGATCAAGGGCTTCACCACCAACCCGACGCTGATGAAGAAGGCCGGCATCGCCGACTACAAGGCCTTCGCGCTCGAGGTGCTGAAGGCCATTCCCGACCGGCCGGTCTCCTTCGAGGTCTTTGCCGACGAGCTCGACCAGATGGAGGCGCAGGGACGCGAGATCGCGACCTGGGGGCCTAACGTCAACGTCAAGATCCCGGTAACCAACACCCAGCGCGTATTCTGCGGGCCGGTGATCAAGCGGCTTTCGGCCGAAGGCATCCAGGTCAACGTCACCGCGGTCTTCACCGCCGAGCAGGTGAAGGCGATCGCCGACAATCTCTCGGCCGCCACGCCGGCCATCGTCTCGGTCTTCGCCGGGCGCATCGCCGACACCGGCCGGGATCCCATTCCGCACATGAAGGAGTGCCGGCGGCTCCTGTCGGGCCGGCCGAAGGCGGAGCTGCTGTGGGCGAGTCCGCGCGAGGTGCTGAACGTCGTCCATGCCGAGGAAGCGGGCTGTCACATCATCACCGCGACCAACGATATCCTGGCCAAGCTCGGGCTGTTCGGCAAAGACCTCGCCGACTACTCGCTCGAGACCGTGCAGATGTTCCATCGCGACGCGACTGCGGCCAGCTATTCGATCCAGCCGGCCGGCGCGAAGCGCGCTGCCGCCTCCTGACCTGAACAGGCCCCGATGAAAATTCGCTATTCGCCGCTGCCCCAGCAGTTCGCGGCCCCCGACGTCATTTTCGAGGAACTGCGCAGCCTGGTGGCGTCCGGCGACTTCACGTTGGGCAAGCCGGTCGGCGAGTTCGAGCGGCAATTCGCCGAGACCCTCGGCACCCGCCACGCGATCGGCGTCGGCTCGGGCACCGATGCCTTGAAGCTGCCGATGAAGGCGATCGGCATCGGCCATGGCGACGAGGTCATCACCACGGCGAACACCTTCATCGCCACCGTCGGCGCCATCAACGAGCTCGGCGCCAGGACGGTATTCGTCGATTGCGACGACACCTTCTGCATCGACGTCGCCCACCTGGAAGCCGCGATCACGCCCAGGACCAAGGCGATCATGGCCGTTCATCTCACCGGCGGCGTCGCCGACATGGGCCCGCTGATGGAGATCGCGGCCCGCCGCGGCATCCCCGTGATCGAGGACGCCTGCCAGAGTCTGATGGCCGAGCGCGGCGGCAAGCGGGTCGGTACCTGGGGCGTCGCCGCCGGATTCTCCATGCACCCGCTGAAGATCATCAACGTCTGGGGTGATGCCGGCGTCATCGTCACCGACGACGACGAGATGGCGCGGAAGCTGCGCATGCTGCGCAATCACGGGCTTCGCAACCGCGACGAGATCGAGATCCTGGGATACAACACCCGCCTCGACTCGCTCCAGGCCGTGGTCGGCAAGTGGATCCTGGCGCAGGTCCACGACATCACCGCCGGGCGCATCGCCAATGCCGACCGCTACGACGCCGGCTTCTCCGGCATCCGCCAGGTGCGGATCCCGCCCCGAGGCGACGACGTCCGCCACGTCTTCCTGCTCTACATCCTCTTCGTCGAGGACCGCGAGCGGCTGCTCCGCTTCTGCCTGGATCGCGGCATCGAGGCCAAGGTCCACTACCCGATCCCGCTCTATCACCAGGACGGGCTGAAGCATCTCGGATACAAGCCCGGCGACTTTCCGGTCACCGACCGCCACGCCGGCGAGATGATCACCTTTCCCGTCGACCAGCACCTCTCCAACGAGGAGCTGGACTACGTCATCGCCACAGTGAGGGAATTCTATGGCGCTTAGCTCCGAAGCCGCCGCCCGCCGTCCGATCAAGATCTGGGACCTCGAATCCCAGTTCGAGGAAGAGAAGGACGAACTGCTTCCGGCGGTCACCGCCGTCCTCAAGCGCGGCGAATTCATCGGCGGCGATGCGATCGCCGCGCTCGAGGCCGGCCTCGCCAAACGCATGGGCGTCGCTCATGCGGTGGCGCTGAACTCCGGCACCGATGCCCTGTATCTGGCGCTCCGCGTGCTGGACATCGGCCCCGGCGACGAGGTGATCACGCCTCCCAACTCCTTCGTTGCCTCGACCGCGACGATCGTCCAGGCCGGCGCCAAGCCGGTGTTCGTCGACGTCCGCGAGGACCAGAACATCGATCCGACCAAGATCGAGGCCGCGATCACGCCCAAGACCAAGGCGATCATGGTCGTCCACATGACCGGCCGCATCGCGGCGATGAACGAGATCAACGGCATCGCCAAGCGTCACGGGCTCAAGGTAATCGAGGACGCGGCCCAGTCCTGCGGCTCGACCTATCACGGCAAGGTCTCGGGCAGCCTAGGCGACATCGGCTGCTTCTCGGCCCACCCCTTGAAGAACATGAACGCCTGCGGCGACGCCGGCTACATGACCCTGAATGACGCCGGCATGGCGGCGCGGGCGAAGCTGCTCCGCAACCACGGCCTGGTCGACCGCAACACGGTGCAGGAGTGGGGCGTTAACTCGCGCCTCGACACCCTGCAGGCCGCCGTTCTCAACATCCGCCTGAAGAATCTGGACAGCGTCATCGAGCGCAAGCGCGCCAACGTCGCGCTCTACCGCTCGTTGCTGTCCGAGAAGCACGTCTTCATTCCGCCCTGCCAGAACTACGAGTTCAACACCTTCGTCCTGTTCGTGATCCAGGTGGATAGGCGTGACGAGCTGCAGAAGTTCCTGACCTCCCGAGGCATTGGTACCGCGATCCACTATCCGATCCCGATCCACCTGCAGCCGGCGGCGAAGGAACTCGGTCACAAGCGCGGCGATTTCCCGATGGTCGAGCGCCAGGCGGACCGCATCCTGTCGATTCCCGTTCATCCCTATATGAGCGAGGACGAGATCCGCACCGTGGCCGCCACCATCAACGAGTTCTACGCCGCCTGATCGCCGATTCGGCGGGGTTGCCGTGGTCTGATTTGCCCCCGCGGGGCCGGGCGACTACCTTGCCCGCCGTGGGTCGAACTGATGCTGTAAATCGGAGTTTCAAGTGCCTGTCCAGAGACTGCGCAACGTCCTGATCACCGGCGGCGCCGGCTATGTCGGCACGCGACTCGTCCCCCAGCTCCTCGACGCCGGCTGGAACGTCACCGTCTACGACGCGATGTTCTTCGGCTGCGAGCTGAAGCCGCAGCCGCGGCTGAAGCTGGTGGAGGGGGACATCCGCGACACCGCGAAGTTGCGCGACTGCCTTTGGGGCGTCGATGCCGTCATCCATCTCGCTTGCATCTCGAACGACCCGAGTTTCGAGCTCGACGAGGGCCTGTCGAAGACGATCAACTTCGACTGCTTCGAGCCGCTGGTGGCGGCCGCGAAGGAACAGGGCGTCCGGCGTTTCATCTACGCCTCGTCCAGCTCGGTCTACGGCGTCTCCGACGCGCCCGACGTGCGGGAGGATCACCCGCTGCTGCCGCTCACCCTCTACAACAAATTCAAGGGCCTCTGTGAGCCGGTGCTGTTCAAGTACCAGTCGCCGGACTTCGTCTGCGTCACCATCCGGCCGGCGACGGTCTGCGGCTACAGCCCGCGCATGCGCCTCGACCTCAGCGTCAACATCCTGACCAACCACGCGGTCAACGCCGGGAAGATCACCGTCTTCGGCGGCGAACAGAGGCGGCCCAACCTGCATATCCAGGACATGTGCGACCTCTACAGGCTCCTGCTAGAGGTCGACGATGCCAAGATCGCCGGCGAGACCTTCAACGCCGGACACGAGAACCAGACGATCATGGCGATCGCCGAGAAGGTGCGGCGCGTGGTGCAGGAGGAGTTCCCGGAGAAGGGTAAGATCGAGATCGCGACCACGCCCACCAACGACATCCGCTCCTATCACATCAACTCGGACAAGATTGCCGACAAGCTCGGCTTCCGTCCGAAGCTCGGCGTCGAAGATGCGGCCCGCGAGCTCTGCCGCGCCATGAAGGAAGGCAAGCTTCCCGGCAGCCTCGAGGATGACCGCTACTCGAATGTGAGGGTGCTGAAGCGGCGGAAGATCTCCTGATGGCGGGGAAGCCGATCGCGATCGTGACCGGAGGCGCCGGCTTCATCGGCAGCCACATGACCGATCTGCTCGTCGCCCGGGGCTATGCCGTCCGCGTCATCGACAGCCTCATCGGCGGGCGCGAGGCCAACCTGAAGCAGCACGCCCAGAACCCGGACGTGCAGCTCGACCGCCGCGACATCCGCGCGCTGGCGCCGGACGACTCGCTCTTCTCCGGCGCCCGCTTCGTGTTCCACTTCGCCGGCATCGGCGACATCGTGCCCTCGATCGAGCGGCCGTCGGACTACATGTCGACCAACGTCCAGGGCACGGTCGCCGTGCTCGAGGCGGCGCGCCACGCGTCGGTCGGGAAGCTGGTCTACGCCGCGTCCTCGTCCTGCTACGGCCTTGCCGCGACGCCGACGCGGGAAGACCATCCGATCCAGCCGCAATACCCCTATGCGCTGTCGAAGTACCAGGGCGAGCAGGCGGTGTTCCATTGGGGGCAGGTCTACAAGCTGCCGGTCAATTCGATCCGCATCTTCAACGCCTACGGCACGCGGTCGCGCACCTCGGGCGCCTATGGCGCGGTGTTCGGCGTCTTCCTCCGCCAGAAGCTGGCCGGCACGCCGTTCACGGTGGTTGGTGACGGGACCCAGCGGCGTGACTTCATCTATGCGACGGATGTTGCCGAGGCCTTCTTCGCCGCCGCCGACACCGAGCGGTCGGGAGAGGCCTGGAACATCGGCGCCGGCAATCCGCAGTCGGTCAACCGGCTGATCGAACTCCTCGGCGGCGAGCGCACCTTGATCCCCAAGCGCCCGGGCGAGCCCGAAGTCACCTGGGCCGACATCTCCAAGATCCGGCGCGATCTCGGCTGGGCGCCCAAGGTCTCCTTCGAGGAGGGGGTCGCCCGCATCGTGGCCGAGATCGACTACTGGCGGGAGGCACCGCTCTGGACGCCGGAGTCGATCGCGGACGCGACCAAGACCTGGTTCCGCATGCTTTCCAGCGATACACGAGGCTGATGCCGTGATTGTCGATGCCAAGATCAAGGACAAGATCAGAACCGCGGCCGAAGTCGCGACGCTGATCGGACCCCGGCCGCGCGAGCGGAAGGTCATCATGTGCCACGGCACATTCGACATCGTGCATCCGGGGCATGTCCGCCATCTGCTCTACGCCAAGAGCAAGGCCGACGTCCTGGTTGTCACGCTCACCGCCGACGAGCATATCGGCAAGGCGAATTTCCGGCCTTTCGTCCCCGACCAGCTGCGCGCCGTGAACCTCGCCGCCTTCGAGATGGTGGACTACGTCGTCGTCGACCCCGAGCCGAAGCCGCTGCAGAACCTCAAGATCATCCAGCCGGACTACTTCGCCAAAGGTTACGAGTACGGCGGCGACGGGAACATCGATCCGCGCACGCAGGAGGAGATGGACGCGCTCGCCAGCTTCGGCGGCGAGGTGATCTTCACGCCGGGCGACGTCGTTTTCTCCTCATCCGC
>CAMDFP010000278.1 GCA_945897335.1 Asaia bogorensis
TGCTGATGGACGAGCCGTTCGGTGCGCTGGATGCGCTGACCCGGGAGCAGCTTCGCCTGGATCTTGAGGCGCTATGGCTCGCCCGGCGGAAGACGGTGGTGTTCATCACGCATTCGATCGACGAGGCGGTGCTGCTGGCCGACCGGGTCGCGGTGATGAGCCCCCGGCCCGGTCGGATCGAGCGGCTGCTCACCATTGACCTGCCGCGCCCGCGCGGCCTCGCCGCCCGCCAGAAGTCGGCCTTCACCGAGGTGGTGGAGGAGGTGACGCGCCTCTTCCTCGAGCGCGGCGTGCTGCAGACGACCGGCAACCTCGCGGTCGAGCTCGGGGCCTAGAAACCGTCGATCAGATAGTGGCTGTCATCGTTTCGCCATCGAAGCTGCCTAGGCTTCGTCCTGCAAAGAAAACCGCAAGGGGGAACCAATGGCAGCGCGATTCATGGCCGTACTTCTCGTCGCCGTTCTGGCCGGCTGCGCCGGCACGTCGACGGCGTCCTTTGACCGCCCCGGCTTCTTCACCAAGGTCGAAGGTGGACGACTCTGGGTGTTCCGCGAGGGATCGAAGGAGCTGGCGGAGTTCAAGGCGAAGGGCGAACCGGCCCAGCAGGTAACGCGCATCGGAGCCGGTCCCAACGGCATGTCGATCAAGGCTCCCGACTCGGCGACGATCGACAGCTACCTCCAGACCAAGGGCTGAAGCGAGACCGGGATCGCCCGGCGCGGACCTGCGTCGGGCGATCTCGGGTGCCGCGACTTCGCCGACGGCCGGCCGGTCGCCGCCGGAACTCGCCTCAGTCGTAGTATTCGGGCGCCTTCTTCTGCGCGTCGCTCTGCGGTTTGTCGTGGTTGATCCAGAGCTGGGCCTTGTGCTGGGTCATCAGCGTCTCCAGCCGCTGCATCGAGGCGACGGTCTTGTCCTTGTCGACGTTCATGCTGGGAACCCGCTTGTTGTCCCAGTTGTCCTTGAAGTGGACGGCGTCGCCCGAAAGCAGGATGACGCCGGTCTTCGGCAGGTTGACTATCAGGGACTGGTGGCCCGGCGTGTGGCCGGGTGTCGACAGGATGGTGACCGAGCCGTCGCCGAAGACATCATGGTCGCCGTTCAGCTTCATCACCGGCTGGCTCGCCGGGAACGGCGTCGGCTTGCCCTCGAAGGCGGCGGCATGCTCGGCCGCCTGCATGAGGAAGGTCGAGGAAGGGAACTTGTCGAGATTGCCGATGTGGTCGCCGTGGCTGTGCGAGATCGCGACGAAGCGGATGTCGCCCGGCTTGACGCCGAGGGAGGCAAGCACGTCGACCAGTTTTTTCGCCCGTCTGGAGGTGCCGGTTGGCCCGGTCGCACCGTTCGGCTGGTCGGCGAGCGCATCCGGATAGCCAGTGTCCCACAGCAGCAGCCCGCGCTCGTGGCGGATCAGGTAGCAATTGTCGGAGTTCTCGATCGGCTTGCCGACGTTGACGCCCGGCGACCACCGCGACTGGTCCGGCGCCAGCACCTGGCCGCAGTCGATCACGTAGAGGCGCTCGAGGCCGGCAGCGGAGGCGGGCGACGCGAGCTCGATGGCTGCGAGGAGCATCAGGGAAAGGCGAAGAAGGGTCATGGCCGCCGGTCTCCGAGAGAGGGGCCGGAAGTCTGGACCTGCATTCCGTTCGCGCGTGACACGAATGCGTGAACGCAAAGGCGCGTGCTAGCGTGGCGCGGTGAGCCAGAGCCCGACGTCCAGCGACACCAGCGCCAGCCTTCGGGCGATCTTGCTGACGCTCCTCACCGTCATCGGCTTCGCGGTGATGAACGGCACCAACAAGTACCTGACCATCGACTACCCGGTCGCCGAGGTCGTCTGGGCCCGGTTCTTCTTCGCCAATGTCGGAATCCTTCTCGTCGCCGCGTGGCGGCCGGGGTTCCGGGCGCTGATCCGGACCAGGCGGCCGGGCCTCCAGGCGCTCAGATCGATATTGATGATCTGCTCGACACTCCTGTTCGTCGGCTCGCTGTCGCTGCTGCCGCTGGCGGAGGTCGAGGCGATCAACTTTGCCGGGCCGTTCTTCGTCGTGGCGCTCTCGGCGCCGATGCTTAAGGAGAGGGTGCCGGCGGAGATCTGGATCGCCGTGATCATGGGGTTCATCGGCGTCCTGGTGATCATCCGCCCGGGCGCCGGGGTCTTGAGCTGGGCGGCGCTGATGCCGATCGCCGTCGCCTTCCTCTACGCCCTCTTCCAGATCGTCACCCGCCGCCTCGGCGGCGCCGACAGCGCCATCACCTCGCTGTTCTACTCGGGCCTTCTCGGCCTGATCGTCACTTCGCTGGTCGCACCCTTCTTCTGGCGCTGGCCCGACCTCAAGGGCTGGCTCCTGATGGCGCAGGCCGGATTGCTCGGCGCCGGCAGCCATTTCCTGCTGATCAAGGCGCTCGACCTGGCCCCGGCCTCGATCCTGCAGCCCTTCACCTATGCCCAGCTCGTCGCCGCGGTGATCATCGGCTACGTCGTCTTCGACAACGTGCCGGACGTCTGGACCTGGCTCGGCAGCGCCATCGTCGTCGGCAGCGGCCTCTACGTGCTCCTCAGGCAGCGGCGGTAGCGCCTCAGCTGAACTGTCCGTCGAAAACTACCCGGTCGAAGCGGCGGGCGGAGAGGTCGTCCTCGCGGATCATGAAGTAGAGCGAGCCGCCCGGCCCCCACCAATGGTCCTTCACGCCGTTGTCGTAGGTTCCGATCTGGAGAAGGACGCGCCAGTTCTCATCTTCGTCACAGGAATCCAGCTCCTGCTGCACCAGTCCATGCCAACCCAGGAGTTGGCTCATGTTGTCCGGATTGACTGCTTTCGAGTCGATGCCGGATTGCTCCGGATATCGCATGCGGAAGTCGCGGTCGTTGGATCGTTCGCCGACTTCGCGTGAGAAGAGATCGGGGAGAGTGAATGTCTCGAGGAACTCGATGGCGGCGCTTGGCAGGATCTGCACATCTGGTTCCGGCGGATCACGCGGCACGAGTGCCGCGCCAGACGGCCAGTGGAAGACCGCGCCGTGCTCCTGGCTGCCGCCGAAGGCGCAGCCGGTTGCCAGATCGGGGTCGCCGAAAAAGCTGAGCAGCCCATCCGGCGGAAGGAGGGACGCGACCCTTGTCCCTCGGAGTGCGGCGCAGTCGATCTGCGCAATGAACAGCATCGGCTCATCGCAGCAGTCGGGCCAAACCCAATCCTTGGGGGCGAACGGCTTTCCGCCGAACCGGGAAGCGGTGAGGTCGGCCGGGGCGGGACGCGGCCAGAGGCAGATTGCGGGCCTCACGAGCGACTTCAGCCACCGGCCGAACTCGTCAGGAAATGCCGTCTCAATGTCCCGTTCAAGGCACTCACGCGATAAAGCCTTCGGAAGGGGAAACGTGCTTCTTTCGCCGGGCCTGATCATGTCGCCTCTCCTGTGATGAAATATTGTTCCTGATCCGTTCCACGTGTCAAGCCGTGCCATTCCTGCGCCCTCATGCGAAGGTAGTCGGCAAGATCAGCGCGCAATAAAATGACCGCCTCCCGCTTCGTCGACCTCTCGCAGACCTTCGAGGACGGCATGCCCGGCATCCGCCGGCGGCAGCCCGATGGCAGCGTGCGCGAGGAGACGGTGCGGCTGCGCATCTCGCGGACGCGCGAAGAGTCGGCGGCGGCCAATGGCGGCAAAGTCGGATTCGAGAGCACGGAGATCGCGTTCCCGACCGCCATCGCCACCTACATCGACGCGCCCTATTGCCGTTATGCCGGGATGCGCGACATCGGTGCCCTCGACCTCGACGACGTCATCCTGCCCGGCGTGGTGGTCGACTGCCGCGGCCGGCCTGACCACGTGATCGTCGGCGCCGAGGTGCTGCCGGCGGCGAGCCTTGCCGGCTACGCGGTGCTGTTCCTCTTCGGCTGGCAGCGGCATTGGGCGACCGAACGCTACGCTGCGCATCCCGCGGTCGGACCGGACGTGGTCGACCGGCTGATCGCCGAGGGCGCCAAGCTGCTCGGCACCGACACCGCCAGCGCCGACGCGCCGGGCGACGCCTGGGCCCCGGTGCATTCGCGTCTGCTCGAGCGCGACATCCTGATCTCCGAAAACCTGCTGAACCTCGACCGGCTGGTCGGGGCGCGCTTCCGCTTCTTCGCCGTGCCGCTGAAGGCGCGGGGAGCCACCTCGATGCCGGTGCGGGCGTTCGCCGAGCTGCTTTAGGGAGAGAGATCATGACCTGGTCGATCGTGGCCTTCGACAAGGCGACCGGCGCCTTCGCCGCCGCCGTCACCACGCGCGCCTTCGCCGTCGGCTCGCGCTGCCCCTTCGTGCGCGCCGGCATCGGCGCGGTCTGCACCCAGTCGATCTCCAACTGGTATCTGGGGCCGAAGATCCTCGACCTGATCGAGCGCGACGTCGAGCCGGCGGCGGCTATCGAGGTGGCGTTGCTCGGCGACGAGGGGCGCCATCTCCGCCAGGTCCATGCCGTCGACCGCCACGGCCACTCGGCCGCCTGGACCGGACGGAATTGCGTAGAATGGGCCGGCGACCGGCCGGGTGAATCCTTCAGCGTCGCCGGCAACATGCTGACGGGCGCGGCCGTGGTCGATGCAACATTCGACACCTTCCAGGGAGGCGCGTCCCTGCCGCTGCCCGAGCGCCTGCTCGCCGCCCTCGATGCCGGCCAGCAGGCGGGCGGCGACCGCCGCGGCCGGCAGTCGGCGGCGATGCTGCTGGCGACCACCGAGGACTATGCCGATCTCGATTTCCGCGTCGACGACCACGCCGAGCCGCTGGTCGAGATGCGGCGCCTGCTCGGCATCTACCGCCGGGACGTTGTGCCACAGCGCCCGATCCGCCCGACCCGCGCCAACCCGTCCGGCGAGACCGATCTCGAGGCGATGGAAGCCGACTGGGCGGCGAAGGGTGTGGATCTGCGCTTCCGGCGTTAGGGCCTTTCGACGATTCTTTGGCACGACGCATCGGCGTCGTCGCGTCAGGCATCGAGACCCAATGTCTCCTTGTGGGCCGAAAGGAACGCGTCCCCGAAACGGCCAATGAGGGGGTTTCCGGTGGCGGCATAGACCTCTCGCGCCCGTTGCTGGAGGATCTCCGTCTTTGAAGCCGGAACATAGCTGCGATCGTGGCGGTCCAGCTGCTCTCGCACGGTGGCCAGAATATCGGCGGGGGTGTTGTCATGGCACTCGATGCCAAGGGCCTGGAACACCGATGGCTCGAACAATCCCTGCAACGGTGGCAGCAGCATCTCCCTCAATGTCAGGTGGCGTTGCTCGCGAGCCGACCACAGCAGCTTGGTGATGAACGTGTCCGTGCCTCGAAATGGTCCGAGAGAGGCAGGGATGATGTTGGTGAGAACGCTCGGTACGCCGAAGCTCGCGGATACGGTGCTCGGTCCGGAAGTGACGCCGAGGAATAATCGAGCCTGAGCGCACAGGAAGACGTCGAGGTAGGGCGAACTGAACTCCGAATGGGCCACGTCGAAGAAGCGTTCGCCCGCGGAATGGAACCGGGACGAAGGATGGCCGATACGAAATACGTATCCGCCCCTCTCGGCGATCAGCTGGATAGCCGGATCGAAGGTCTCGATGCGCGCGTTGCGTAGAACTTGTCGAACCTCGTCGCGTCCGCTGGAAAGGTTGAAGCCAGAGTCGCGGACGTGGAGAACGACGAACCAGTCCGAGTCTCTGAGGCCGAAACGCCGCAGGATGGCACGGCCCTGCTCCATCGCGTCGGCGTCGAGCTCGATGACCGGCGGCAGTTGCCGTGACTCCCACTCCTTCTGGACCTCGTACATCGCGCGCTCTTTCAGGCGCGCGGTTCCGTCCGGAAAGGTCAGCCAATGGGCATCATGCACAGGTAAGGAGGGATCGTTGAGCACGGCCGCGCATGTCGCGGCGTCTTCGATGAACTCGATATGGTCGCGCCAAAGTTCCATGTAGGCGGTGTTCGCCAGCGCATGGCCGTGCACCGGCCAGATCAGCTTGCGCGGCGGAAGATAGCCGAGCTTGACCGCCTTGACGTAGAGATCGGACTGCAGGGCCAGCTCGCCGATGTACGAAACATATTGAGGAGCGCCCACGCGAGCGCGTGCGGTGTTCGGTATGTCGATCGGGATTCTGGCCTTCAAGGCGAGGGCGTATCTCGCCATCGATCGTTCGAACTCATTGATGTCGCCGAGCGCCCGATAGCCGTGTGCGATGAAATGCCAGGTTCGCTCGCTATCCGGCATGATCGCCATGATGCGCTTCGCATGCGCGATCGAGCGGGCATAGTCTTCGAGGTTCGTGTAGTCGACGGCGATGTCGGCATGCGCCGACGGATCGCCGGGAAATTCGGCTATGCGGCTGCGCCGTCCTCGCAAGTCCGCCGTCGGGCTTTTTGCCTGTGCCTGAAGTCTGCTCAGGCGCTCCGCCAACGCCAGGCTGGCCTTGGTATCGCCGATCTTGGCTAGGGTCTGGACTCAATTCGTCCAAGGGATGATTGCGGCCGCGAGATAGGCCCCGCTTAGGTAGTTTCGAGCGAGCTTGTCGTACCTGGTTGCGATCCGTCGCCAATCCTTGAGGCGGCACCACATGCGCTCGATGCGATTGCGTTCT
>CAMDFP010000279.1 GCA_945897335.1 Asaia bogorensis
GGCGTGTTTAATATGGGGGGCGCGGCGGTGGCCAACTACGTGAGCATTCTCGAACCGCTGCGGTCTTAGGGCCTCGCTGCGCTCGGAACTCACGAGGCTCGCTTAAGCGGCGGTCTGCTTCCGCCAAGGCTGACGTGCGCAAGAGCGCACTTGCGCCTTGGCTCCGCATCCCACGCTCGCCCCCCGAGCCCCGAGCGGGACGACGCGGCAGGAGATCGCGCGTAGCGATCTTCCGAGAGCGGCGGACCATTAAGCGAGGGACCGTATTCTTTCGTCATACCGAAAGCCCAGCTTGACCTACCAACAACCCACGCACTCGAAGCATCACGCGCTCATTGTATTGGTCATATTGACCTTCATCTGGGGGCTGAACTGGCCGGGTATGAAGCTCGCGGTGATGGGGTTCCCGCCCTGGCATTTCCGCGCGGCCTGCGCTGCCTTCGGCATCGTCGCGCTGTTCTCGATGGCGCGGATGCAGGGCCATCGGCTGATGCCGCCGCCGGGGCTGTGGTGGTCGCTGGCGCTGGCCGGCATTCTCAACGTCACCGGCTGGCAGGTGTTCTCGGCCTCGGCGCTGCAGTACATGCCGTCCGGCCGGGGCGCGATCGTGGCCTACACCATGCCGCTGATGACGGCCGTCTTGTCCGTGCCGCTGCTGGGCGACCGGCTGACTGTGCGCGTCATCGTCGCGCTGGCGCTCGGCATGGGCGGCATGGCGTTCCTGCTGCCGCCGGACATCCTCACCGCGCATGACGAGCAGATCCACGGCATCCTCTTGATGCTGGGCGCGGCGCTGTCCTGGGGCCTCGGCACGATCTATCTCAAATATCTCAAGCTGCCGATGCCGACGACGGTGATCACCGCCTGGCTGTTCGTCTTCGCGTTTCCGCCGATGTTCGTCGGCGCCATGTTCGAGCCCTGGCCGCCGGATCTGGCGCTGCTCACCTGGCCGGTGATGCTCGGCGCCCTCTATGCCGCCACCATACCTGTCGCATACGGCTACTGGGCGTGGTTCCGCCTGGTCGAGGTGCTGCCGGTGACCGTCGCCTCCATCGCCAACCTGGCGACGCCGGTGGTCGGCGTGCTCGCCGGCGCGGCGATCCTCGGCGAAAGCATCGGCTGGCGCGAAGGAGCCGCGCTCGGCCTGGTTCTCTCGGCGCTTGTTATGGTTCTCTACAGGAAGCCGGAGCCGAAGGCCGCGTAGTCTCTCTTTATCACTCCGCCGTTCCTCGCTTACGCTCGGCCCCAACCCCATCGCGACGACGCGAAGCGTCGTCGCGTACCTCCCCCGCTTCGCGGGAGAGGGAGTCCGAAGGTCCAAGGAGTCCTCTCATGCTGGTCGGTTATGTCAGCGACGAACGCTACGTCGCCATCGAAGGTGTCGCGTTCGAGTTCATCCGTGCGGGTGTCTCGGTCGCCGTGCATTCGCGCGCGTCCGGTGCGGTCCATGCGGACATCGCGCCCGGCGAATACGAGGTCGTGCTGTCGAAGGAAGGCTTCGGCTCCAAGCGCGTGACCATGAACGTGGTGCGCGACGTGCCCTACCAGTTCCGGCTGCTCGCCGACCAGCTGCTGGGCTATCCCTGGCCGAAATACGTGCAGGCGGGCCAGCAGGCGGAGTTCCGCGTGCATTCGCCCGAGGCCTATCACATGGAGCTCTGGCGCTATGGCTTGAAGAAGGAGAAGGTGCAGAGCCTGGGATGGTGGGACGAGCACGGGCCCCGCGCCATGGTGCAGATCACCCCCGACGGCGACTACACGCAGACCGGCGTGCAATGGAGCAAGACGGGATATGCCAGCCCGGGCTTCCGCCCGAAGGCGACGGCGCCGGAGAAGAGCGGGCTCTACTACTTCCATGCGTCCACCAAGTCGGGGAAGTTCTTCTCCTTCCCCTGGGTGGTGGCGCCGGCCAAGCCGACCGAGAAGATCTGCGTGCTGGCGTCCAACATCACCTGGAACGTCTACAACGCCTTCGGCGGCCGCTCGAACTACATCAACACCGACAAACTGCCGCCGACGCCGACGGTGAACTCGCGCCAGGACCTGCAGCGCTACACCGCCGAGAATTTCCTCACATACCAGTCCGAGGTCTATGCGCCGCTGTCGTTCGACCGGCCCGAGCCGATCAACTTCATGCCCGAGGACGAGACGCCGGAGAAGGTGATCGAGGGCCGCTCGGCCTGCCACATCGCGCCGGCGGAATGGCGCCTGCTCGCCTGGCTCGAGCGCGAGGGCCTCGGCTACGACTTCTGGGCCGAGAGCCAGCTGCACGAGGGCACGCTCGACCTCGATGCCTACACCGTGCTGATCCTCTCGACCCACCCGGAATACTGGTCGCGGGAGATGTACTTCAAGGTGAAGGCCTGGGTGCACGAGCGCGGCGGGCGCCTCCTCTATCTCGGCGGCAACGGCATCGACTGCGAGGTGACGTTCGAGGGCGATGCGGTCGTCTGCCACAACGGCGATGCGCGGCGCTTAAGGGCGCCGGGTTCGTACACGCCGCGTTTCCGCGACCGCGTCGAGTGTCCCTCGCACCTGCTCGGCGTCGTCTTCGACTATGACGGCGCCATGACCGGCGCACCCTACCGGGTGAAGGACGCCTCGCACTGGGTCTATGCCCATACGGGCCTGAAGGACGGCGACACCTTCGGCGAGAACTCGCTGCACATGCGCTGCCCCGGCGGCGCGTCGGGCCACGAGACCGACAAGATGACGCCGTTCACGCCGAAGGGAACCGTGCATCTCGCCAAGGGCCTCAACCCCGACCAGGGCGGCGCCGACATGATCCATTACGAGACCAAGACCGGCGGCCAGGTCTTCGCCGCCGGATCCATCGCCTGGACTGCGTCGATCTTCGTCGACGAGAAAGTGTCGAAGATCACTCGCAATGTGATTGAGCGGTTCCTGAAGTAGCAGCCGGCCCCCCACCCTGACCCTCCCCCACAAAGGGGGGAGGGGACACGACGTCGTAAACCCTCCCCCCACCGTGGGGGAGGGTAGGGTGGGGGGCTCGCGGATCTCGTTGGAGCCGGATCATCCCCGCGCTAACCTCATCTCCGTTCATCCGAGGGAAATCGACCATGCGCGCCTTCACCGCTGCCTTCGCACTCACGCTTCTGGCCACCACGGCCGCGCTGGCGCAGCCGAAGGTGCTGCGCTACACGCCGGCCGCCGATCTCACCTCGCTGGATGCGCAGACCAACACCGCGCTGGTCACCGCCCAGCACGGCATGATGGTCTACGACACGCTGTTCTCCTTCGACCTCGGCATGTTCCCGCGCCCGCAGATGGTGGCGGATCACACGGTCTCCTCCGACAAGCTCACCTACACCTTCAAGCTCCGCCCCGGCCTCAAATTCCATGACGGCCAGCCGGTCACCGGCGCCGACGTGGTGCCGTCGATCCGGCGCTGGATGAAGCGGGATGCGCTCGGCCGCCGCATGGACGCGGCGCTGGCCTCCTTCGAGGCCGAGGGTGCGGACACCGTGAAGATGGTGTTCAAGACGCCGTTCCCCTTCGTCGAGATGGCGCTCGCCTGGAGCGGTTCCGGCATGGCGGCGATCCTTAGGAAGGCCGACGCCGAGACCGATCCGATGAAGCCGCTGACCACGGCCGTCGGCTCCGGCCCGTTCAAGTTCATCCCCGGCGAATGGCGTACCGGCCAGGGGGCGGCCTGGGAGAAGAACGCCGACTACGTGCCGCGCGCGGAGCCGCCGAACGGCCTTGCCGGCGGCAAGGTGGTGAAGCTGGACCGGGTCGAGCTGAAATACATCCCCGATGCCGGCACGCGCGCGAATGCGCTGAAGGTCGGCGAGATCGACCTGATCGACCTGCTGCCGGTCGACCTCATCCCGGTCTTCAAGGGCGACGCCAACGTCACCGTCGACAAGCTCTCGCCCTTCGGCGGCGAGGGCGTGATCCGCATGAACCAGCTGCAGCCGCCCTTCAACAACCTGAAGGCCCGCCAGGCGCTGGCGCACACCATCGTGCAGTCCGAATTCATGTCGGCGGCCTATGGCGACCCGCAATGGTGGGAGCCGAGCTGCTTCTCCTGGTTCGTCTGCAAGTCGGCGAACGGCACTGAAGCCGGCTCCGAGCCCTACCGCACGCCCGACTACGGCCGCGCCCGCACGCTGCTCGCCGAGTCGGGATACAAGGGCGAGCCGATCGTGATCATGACGGTCAGCGACGTGCCCTCGATCTACGCCATGGCCCAGGTGATGGCGGCGAACCTCAGGAAGATCGGCGGCGTGGTCGACCTGCAGGTGGTCGATTTCGGCCAGCTCTTCGCCCGCCGCGAAAACCGCAAGACCCCGGCCGAGGGCGGCTGGCACCTGATCGTGCTGGGCTACAACGGGCAGTTCCTGCAGTCGCCGCTGACCAACCCGATCATCGATTCCCGCTGCGGCGAGGCGATCTTCGGCTGGCCCTGCGACGAGGCGGTGGAGAAGCTGCGCACCGCCTATTTCAACGAGGCCGACGCGATCAAGCGGAAGGCGGTGCTGGAGGATCTTTCCAAGGCCGCCTGGGCCTCGCTGCCGAGCCTGCTCACCGGCATGTACTACAACGCCTATGCCTGGCGCGCCGAGGTGAAGGGCCTGCTCAAGTCGCCGCAGCTGGTGTTCTGGAACGCCGAGAAGACGAAGTAGGGCGTCCGCCCCCCCACCCTAACCCTCCCCCACTGAGGGGGGAGGGGATACGAGGCGTTCCGCACTCCCTCCCCCCGCGGAGCGTGGGGGAGGGTTGGGGTGGGGGGGCGAGACTCGATCCCTCCGCTCCCCCTACAGCTCCGTCATCCACTTCCGCACGGTCTCGACCCAGGGGCTGCCGCGGCGGCCGTTGTCGATGCTGATCTCGAAATGGTCGAACTCGTCGAACACCTGGTGCTCGACGCGGGTGCCGGCGGCCTTCAGCGCGTCGACCATCGGCGGCGCGGTCTTGAGGCAATGCTCGAGGTCCTTGCCGCCCCAGGTGATGTAGAAGGGCACGCGGTTGCCGGCGACGTGCGTGATCGGGCTGATCTCGGCCGCGTCCTCCGGCTTCTCCAGCATCGCCTTGCCGCGCGCTTCCAGCTCGCCGATCTCGAACTTGTAGGAGCCGCTGACCGGGAAGCAGCCGAGGATCGCCTTCACCGGCACGCCGGCGGCGGCGAGCAGGTCACGGCGCAGCGTCGCCAGCGCCGCCAGATGCCCGCCGGCCGAATGCCCGCCGATGAACAGGCGGTCGGGATCGCCGCCGAAGCGCTCGATGTTGCGGCGGACCCAGGCCAGCGCCGCGATGGTGTCGTCGAGGTTGGCCGGATACTTGATGTCGGGCAGCAGGCGGTAGGAGACCGAGATGAAGATCGCCGGCAGGTCGGTGAAGGCCGGGGCCATGAAGCCCATCCACTCCTTGTAGCCGTTCGACCAGCCGCCGCCGTGCAGGAACAAGAACACCGGCAGGTCGCGGAGCGTCTTGTCGGCCGGCAGGTAGACGTCGAGGCGCTGCCAGTAGTCGGTGCCATAGGCCTGGTCGACCACCACCCGGCTCGACTCGGCGACCTTCTTCGAACGCTCCAGGATGGTCGCGGCATAGGCCTGCGCCGCCGGCCCCATCCGCTCCTGCGACTGCGGCGGCAGATTGTCGAAACCCATGCCAGATCCTCCTGCTGAGAGGGCGACACTACGCGCGGCCGGCGGAAAACCCAACCGGCTTGAAATCGCGGATGCGGGCTGTGAGGGTGCGCGCTCCCATTGCGAGAGACCCCAAGATGACCCTCACCTTCGTCATGCTCCCGCCCCACAGCGACGCCGCGCGCGGCGTCGCGAAGAAGCTCGCCGCCGACCTGCCGGAGCTGAAGCTGCTCATCCCGGAGAACCCCAACGAGGCGGCCGCCGCCATCGCCGAGGCCGATGCCGCCTTCGGCACGCCGACGCCGGGGCTGATGAAGGCGGCGAAGAAGCTGCGCTGGCTGCAGGCCCCGGCCGCAGCACCGCCGGCGGGGTTCTACTTTCCCGAGCTGGTGGCGCATCCGGTCGTCGTCACCAACATGCGCGAGATCTACAACGACCATATCGGCGCCCATATCATGGCGTTCGTGCTGGCGTTCGCCCGCGGCTTCCATGAATACCTGCCGCTTCAGCTGAAGCGCGAATGGAAGCCGCGGCCGCTCGACACCGGCGTCGTCGACCTGCCGAGCTCGACCCTGCTGATCGCGGGCCTGGGCGGCATCGGTGCCGAGGCGGCGCGCCTCGCGGCCGCCTTCGGGATGACGGTGATCGCGACCGACGCCAGGCGCGCGGACGTGCCGCCCGGCGTCGCCGAGCTGCATCCGGCCGCCGCGCTCGACACGCTTCTGCCGCGCGCCGACTTCGTCGTGCTGACCATCCCGCACACGCCGGCGACCGAAGGGCTGATGGACCGTGCGCGCTTTCGCCGCATGAAGGCGGGCGCCTTCTTCATCAACATCGGCCGCGGCATGACCACGCGCCTCGACGATCTGGTCGCGGCATTGAAGGCCGGCGAGATCGCCGGCGCGGCCCTCGACGTATTCGAGCAGGAGCCGTTGCCGGCCGAGCACCCGCTGTGGACCCTGCCGAACGTGCTGA
>CAMDFP010000280.1 GCA_945897335.1 Asaia bogorensis
CGCCGCGGTGTTGGTGATCGGGTCGACGACCTTGAGGTCGGCATGCGGTACATAGCGCAGCACGCTCTGCGCCGCCGCTCCGCCCGTCGTCGCCGCCAGCAGCACCGCCACCAGGGCCGCCTTCCGCATCGTCGCCTGCATTGCCGATCCCCCCGTTATGGTTGAAACGAGCCTAGCGGCCAGCGTTTCCGAATGGCCATCTGTTTTCCAGACGGCAATTCGGAAGGCGAGAACGATGACACTTGCGACCAAGATGGACCCCAGCGAGCCTTGGCAGCCGCCCTATGCCGGCGCGGCACGACCGACCGCGCTCGAGCGCGAGATGGCGGCCTTCGAGGCGAAGAGCATCCTGGTGCCCTTGGGCGGAGCCGACTGGCAGCGCACCTCGGGTCACACCTTCGAGACCAACACCGCCGAGGACTGGGCGACGATCGAGCGCCAGAGCGCGATCTACCACCACGACCGCCAGGCGAAGGAGGTGCTGACCTTCCTCGCGGCGTCCAAGGACGAGCCCAGCTATGGCTGGCAGACCAACAACTTCGGACACTCGCTGCAAACCGCGACCCGAGCCCTCCGCGACGGCGCCGACGAGGACATGGTGGTGCTGTCCTTGCTGCACGACATCGGCCAGAACATCGCGCCGGTGACCCATGGCGAGTTCTGCGCGGCGATGCTGAAGCAGTTCCTCTCCGACGATTACCTCTGGGTTCTGAACTACCACACGGTCTTCCAGCGCTATCACCGCTTCAACCATCCCACGTCCGACCGCATGGGCCGCGAGAAGTTCCGCGGCCACCCGGCCTTCGAGCTCACCGCCTATTTCTGCGAGAAGTACGACCAGAACGCCATGGAGCCGGGCTATCCGACCCTGCCGCTCGAGGCCTTCGAGCGCATGGTTTATCGCTTCTTCAACAAGGAGCCGAGGTTTGTCGGCCGGCGCTGATGCACCCAAGCGGGTAGGATGCGTCCCGCTCAAGCCCCTGCTATGGTCGCGGCCATGACACGTCTTGAAGAGGCAACGGCGAAGCTGGATCAGGCTCTGGCGCGGCTGGAACGGGCCACGGCCGGCCGTTCCGAGCGAGAGGCCAAGGCGCGCGCCGAGCTCGAGCAGGCGATGGCCCAGCTCAAGACAGACCACACCCGGCTCTCGGAAGCCGCCGACACGGTATCGGCGCGACTCGACGGCGCCATCGGCCGGCTCCGGCTGATGGCGGGAGACTGATCGGCGCATGGCCGAGGTCACCCTCTTCCTCAACGGACGTGGCTACCGCATCGCCTGCGCCGATGGCCAGGAGCCGCATATCGAGAAGCTGGGCCGCTACATCGACGGCAAGGTCCAGGAGCTGGTGAACCAGTCCGGGCAGATCGGCGATGCGCGCCTGCTCGCGATGGCGAGCCTGATGATCGCCGACGAACTGGCGGAAGCGCGCGGCGGGATCGACGCAACCTCCTCCCCCGCGTCGTCGAAGCCCACGGATGCCGCCGCCCAGGCGATCGAGGCCGCGGCAAAGCGCATCGATGCGCTTGCGGCCAGGCTCGAAGCTTCCTAAGTTGCGTGCTGGCGGGGCTGCCCGGTTCGACAGGCTGCACATTCCCCGGGGCCAATACCGATCCTCAGGGAGCTGTCCCTGGCCTTGGCCATCGGCCTTGGCTACACGGCGCCCACCTGCTTAGGCAGGCCTTGGAGGAACTGCTCATGCCACCGGCTGTGGTGGCTCCGCCAACTCCACCCGAGATCGACGAGAAGAAGCGCCGGCTCCGCGCCGAGATGATCGAGCGACGGAAGCGGTTCGCCGACGTCGAGGCAGGCCGCAAACTGGTAAAGAGCGTTGCCGGCCTCGGCCCGTTCCGGCCGGGTGCCGCAGTCGCCGGCTTCTATCCGATGCCGCCGGAGATCGACGTGCTGCCGGTGCTGTCGTGGTTCACCCGGCGCGGGCACCCGACCGCGCTGCCGGCGGTGGCGGGGCGCCGGCTGCCGCTCGTCTTTCGTTCCTGGTCGCCGGGCGAGCCGCTGGATGAAGGCGCGTTCGGCATTCCCTTCCCGGCCGCGGGCGCGGCCGACCTCATCCCGGAGATCCTGCTGGTGCCGCTTCTCGCCTTCGACCGCCGCGGCCATCGCTTAGGCTATGGCGGCGGCTTCTACGACCGCACGCTGGCCGATCTCCGTGCCAAGGGCCCGATCCTAGCCATCGGCGTCGGCTATGCCTTCCAGGAAGTGGACGAGGTCCCCAGCGGCGCCTACGACCAGCGCATCGACATGATCGCGACCGAGACCGGCGGGGAGCGCCTGGCGTGAAGATCCTTTTCCTCGGCGATATCGTCGGGCGCTCCGGCCGCGACCAGGTAATCAAGGACGTACCGCGCTTTCGGAAGGAGCTCGGCCTCGACTTCGTCATCGCCAATGGCGAGAACGCCGCGCACGGCTTCGGCCTCACCCTCAGCCTCGCCGAGCAGCTGTTCAAGGCCGGCATCGACTGCGTGACCAACGGCAATCACGCCTGGGACCAGCGCGAGTTCATCGGTCAGATCGACCGCGACCCGCGCCTGCTGCGCCCCAGCAACTATCCGCCCGGAACGCCCGGCCGCGGTGCCAACGAATACGCGCTGGCCGATGGCCGTCGCGTGCTGGTGATCAACGTCATGGGCCGGCTGTTCATGGATCCGCTCGACGATCCGTTCCGATCGATCGAGACGGAGATGGCGAAGGTGCGCCTAGGCGCGACCGTCGCCGCCATCGTCGTCGACGTCCATGCCGAGGCCTCCAGCGAGAAGCAGGCGATCGGCCACATGCTGGATGGCCGCGTCTCGCTGGTGGTCGGAACGCACACCCATGTGCCGACCGCCGATGCCCAGATCCTGCCAGGCGGCACCGGCTTCCAGACCGACGCCGGCATGTGCGGCGACTACGACTCGGTGATCGGCATGCAGAAGGCCGTTCCGATCCAGCGCTTCACCCGCAAGCTGCCGACCGACAAGCTGCAGCCGGCGGACGGACCGGCAACCCTCTGCGGCGTCTTCGTCGAGACCGACGACAAGACCGGGCTCGCCAGGCGCATCGCGCCGCTTCGCGTCGGCGGGCGGCTGCAGCAGGCATGGCCGGCGTGACCGCGACCGGCTAGACGATTATCCGACCAGCCGTTCGAGGCTGCCGCAGAGCTCCTGGCCGACCGGACCGCCGTCGCCCTTCAGCTTGTTGGCGACGACCGCGCGCATGGCGTCGACCAGCGATCGCAGCACCTCGACCTCGACCATGCCGACCGAGCTGCGGCCTTCGAGATAACGGCACAGCATGCCGCCGATCCGGGTCACCAGCGGATAGCCGAAATTGCCGCCGCCGCCGCGAAGGTCGTGGACGATGTTGAACAGATTGTTCAGGTGCTTCGTCTGGTTCTCGCGGTCGCTGAGCAGCAGCGAGACCGCTTCCGCGGCCTTGGCGAGTTCCGGATTCGCCTGGACGGTGAAATCCACCTGCTCCTGCGCCTTGGCCGCGGCAGCCTCGGCTCGCGCCAGCAGGTTCGGATCCATGCCCTTGCCGGCAGGACCGACCCGGGCCTTGATCTTGTTGGGCGGATGGATGACTTCGACCGCACCCTTCGGCTTGTCGCCGCTCATGACATTCTCCTAGGCGTCCCCACGCGTCACGACTTCTGCATCGACTTGATCGTGTCCTTGGTCCGGGTGAGCGCCGCCTGCTGCGCCCCGGTCAAGGGTTGACCCGGCTTGGCCGCGGCCTCCCCGCCGCCGGAAGCCTTCCGCCTGTCGAGCCCGTCGAACGGCAGCATCTGCCGGCGCCGGTCGGGTCCGAAATAATCCTTGGTACGAACGAACGGCCGCGGGTTCTCGATGATCGAGACGATGCGGGCATAGAGCGACCTGGCCGAGACCGGCTTCGCCATGAACTCGGTCACCCCGGCGTCGCGCGCCTGCATGACTCGAGAGCGCTCGGTGTGGCCGGACAGCATGATGACAGGTACGAACTGGTCAGGGCTTTCGGCCGAGGTCCGGAGATGCCGCGTGAGCGACAGGCCGTCCATCGGCTCCATGTTCCAGTCGATGATGAGCAGGTCGATCTGGGTCTGCCCCATCTTCTCGAGCGCGTGGGCGCCGTCCCGTGCTTCCACGATCTGGCTGACGCCCAGCGATTCGAGGATGGTCCGGACCAAGCTCCGCATGTGCTGATTGTCGTCGACAACCAGCACCGTCAACCGATCGAGCCGATAGCCCATCATCTTGAGGCGGCCCCCGCCGGCTCGCTCATTCCTGCCTTGTCCTCCCCCAACTTGGTTTGAATGTATACCGATGCGCGCCGGCCTGCCTAGGCGAGGTTCGCCGTCCCCGGGCGGTGACAGGGCCACTTCCGCCGCCCCATTCCCGCCACAATGAGACTCTAGTCGTGAAACACGCCATAGATGCTTATAACCACTATATTTGGTATAAGGCTTCACATCCTTCTACGAACTCTTCGGACCGGCGCGAATGGCAGGACACAGCCAATTCAAAAACATCATGTATCGCAAGGGCGCTCAGGACGCCAAGCGAGGCAAGCTCTTCACCAAGCTGATCCGGGAGCTGACGACCGCCGCCCGGGCGGGTTCGCCGGATCCGGCGTCCAATCATCGCCTCAAGGCGGCCATCATAGCCGCGCGCGGCGCCAACATGCCCAAGGACACGCTGGACCGCGCCATCAAGCGCGGCACCGGCGCCGACGACGGCACCGCCTATGAAGAAGTGCGCTACGAGGGTTATGGCCCTGGCGGCGTGGCCCTGATCGTCGAGGCCCTGACCGACAACCGCAACCGCACCGCCTCTGAAGTCCGTTCCGCCTTCGCCAAGGGCGGCGGCGCTTTAGGCGAGACGAACTCGGTCTCTTTCATGTTCGAGCGGGTCGGCGAGATCGTTTATCCGGTCAAAGCTGCCAGCGCTGACGCGATGTTCGAGGCGGCGCTCGAAGCCGGCGCGACCAACGTCGAGTCAGGGACCGATCTTCACGAGATCGTGACCACGATCGAGGACTTCGCCCAGGTCAGGGACGCGCTGGAGGCGAAGTTCGGCGCGCCGGAGCGCGCCAAGCTTGCCTGGAAGCCCACGACGACGGTGCCGGTCGACGAAAGCGCCGCCGACTCGCTGTTCAAGCTGGTCGAGACTCTGGAAGACAACGACGACGTCCAGACGGTCTGGGGCAACTACGAGGTCGCCGACGCGGTCCTCGAGAAGCTCGCGGGGTGAGCGTCGCGCGATGCGGCTTCTTGGCCTCGACCCGGGCCTGCGCCATACCGGCTGGGGCATCGTCGATGCCGAAGGCAACCGGCTCCGCCACGTCGCGTCCGGCCGGGTCGATTCCGGCGAGGGTACGATCGCCGAGCGCTTGGTGCGCCTGCATGACGGGATCACCGAGGTGATCGGCCTCTATCGCCCGGACGAGGCGGCGGTCGAGGAGACCTACGTCAACAAGAACCCCTCCTCGACTCTCAAGCTCGGCCTCGCACGCGGCGTGGTGATCCTGGCTCCGGCGCGCGCCGGGCTAACGGTCGCCGAATACGCGCCGAGCCTAGTCAAGAAGTCGGTGGTCGGTGCCGGCCAGGCGGAGAAGGAGCAGGTCGAGCGCATGGTGCGGATGCTGCTTCCGGGCTCCGATCCCGGCAGCGCGGACGCCGCCGACGCGCTCGCCATCGCCATCTGCCACGCGCACCACGCCTCGACGCGGCGCCTGGTCGCCGCCGGCATGCGCGCATGATCGCCAAGCTGACCGGCCGGCTGGACTCGACCGGCGAGGACTGGGCCATCGTCGACTGCGCCGGCGTCGGCTACCTCGTGCAATGCGCGACGCGGACGTTGGCCCGCCTGCCGGCGGTCGGCGGCCAGGTCAGCCTGGTGGTCGAGACGCTGATGCGCGAGGACAGCCTCCGCCTCATCGGCTTCGCCTCCGCGGCCGAGCGCGACTGGTTTCGCCTGCTGACGCAGGTCCAGGGCGTCGGCGCCCGCATCGCGCTCGCCATCCTGTCGGCCCTCGAGGTCGACGAGCTGGTGCGCGCCATCGCCGCCCAGGACAAGGCGCTCCTCACCCGCGCCGACGGCGTCGGGCCGAAGCTCGCCCAGCGCATCGCCATCGAGCTCAAGGACAAGGCAGCCGGGCTGATGCTGGGCCACGCGGCGAAGACGACGCCGGCCGGCGCCGGCGCCAAGCTCGATCCCTCCGTCGGCGTCGCCGCCGACGCGGTCTCGGCCCTGGTCAATCTCGGCTATGGCCGCGCCGAGGCCTTCGGCGCCGTCGCCACGGCTAGCCAGGTGGTCGGCGCCAAGGCCCGGCTCGAGGACCTGATCCGTGCCGGCCTCAGGGAACTCGGCAAATGACCGGCAAGCTGGCCGAAACGGCGCGCCTGGTCTCCGGCGCGCAGGCCGAGGTCGATGCCGTCGAGGCATCGATTCGCCCGCAGCGTCTCGACGACTTCGTCGGCCAGCGCCAGGCGCGTGGCAACCTCAGCGTCTTCATCCAGGCGGCCAAGGCGCGAGGCGAGGCGCTCGACCACGTGTTGCTGCACGGACCGCCCGGCCTCGGCAAGACGACGCTCGC
>CAMDFP010000281.1 GCA_945897335.1 Asaia bogorensis
ACTACTTGAACGCCCGCGTCGCCGGCCGCACGCTGGATGAGACGCGCAGTCAGGTCACAACAGAGATCCAGCAGCAGCGAGCCCAGCTCGACGAGCTGACGCGGCGCGTGGTCGAAGCCGGCATCGCCACGTGGAGCGGCAGCGACGGCGGCCACCTGATCGTCCGCGGCCGCGCCAACCTGCTGGACGACGTCAGCGCCATCGGCGACCTTGAGCGGATCCGCTCGCTGTTCGACGCGCTCGAGACCAAGCAGTCGCTACTCCGCCTGATCGATGCGACCTCGCTCGCCGACGGCGTGCAGATCTTCATCGGCGCCGAGAGCGAGCTGTTCCAGGTCGCCGGCTGCGCCATGATCGTGGCCCCCTTCTCCAACGGCCGCGAACGCGTGGTCGGGGCCATCGGCGTGGTCGGACCGATGCGGATGAACTATGCCCGTATCATTCCGATGGTCGACTACACGGCGAAGCTGATCGGCCGCCTACTGGGTTAACATTGAGCATCTAAGCTAAGGATCTTCGTATGAGCGACGAGAACAGGGTGGGCGAAGGCGGCCCCGAGACCGAGCCGAGACCGGCCAACGACCTGCCCCCCGCAACCCGCGAGGCCGAGCTCGAAGTCGAGCTGAAGAAGGTCAAGGACCAGCTTCTGCGCGCCGTCGCCGAGGCCGAGAACGGCCGCCGCCGCGCCGAGCGCGAGCGCGACGACGTCCGGCGCTACGGCGCAGCTGCCCTGGCCCGCGACATCCTGCAGATCTCGGACAACCTCCGGCGCGCGCTGGAGCTGGTGCCGGCCGACGCCAGGAAGGCGAGCGAAGTCCTGGACGCGCTGCTGGTCGGGCTCGAGGCAACCGAGCGCGAAGTGCTGGCCGCCTTCGAGAAGAACGGCATCAAGAAGGTGACGCCGCTTGGCGAGCGCTTCGACTACAACCTGCACCAGGCGATGTTCGAGGCCGAGAACACAGGCAAGCCGCCGGGCACCGTGGTCCAGGTTATGCAGCCGGGATACGTGCTGCACGACCGACTGCTGCGCCCGGCCATGGTCGGCGTCGCCAAGGGCCAGCCGTCGGACCAGCCGCCGGTCGAACGGGTCGACGAGAGAGCCTGACCGGCACCGGATACCGCCCCTACCCGGCCGTTCACAAACTCAATATCCGTTCACATAAGCGCTTGTCAGGCGTTGGCCGGTTGTGATGTTTTCCGCCGCGTTCGATTAACACGAAGGGGATTTCTATGCGGTTTGTGTTCGCGTTTCTGTTCGGACTGACGGTCCTTGGCGTCGGCCAGGGCGCGCAGGCTCAGGGGAAGCAGGATTTCACGCTGGTTAACGCGACCGGCTACGTGATCAGCGCCGTCTACGTCTCGCCCAGCAACCAGGACTCCTGGGAAGAGGACATTCTCGGCCGGGACACCATGGCCGACGAAGAAACTCTGCCCATCACGTTCTCCCGCGCGGACAAGAGCTGCAAGTGGGACCTCAAGGTCACCTACGAGGACGACAACTCCAGCGTCGTCTGGCGCGGGTTCGACCTCTGCCAGATCTCCAAGATCACCATCAAGTATAATCGCAAGAGCGACACCACGAGTGCGACGACGGAGTGAGTCGTCTCTAGCTCATCGAATAGGGCCCTCTCCTCCGGGAGAGGGCCCTATTCGATGAGCGAGCCCGCATCCACCAGCGATAGACGTAGGGGCTGAGCACGGCGAGTGCCGCCAGGACCAGCAAGGTCAGCGACAGCGGCCGGGTGAACAGCACGGTAACGTCGCCCTGGGCGATGGTCATGGCGCGGCGGAACTCCTGCTCGGCCAGGGGCCCTAAGATCATGCCGATGATCACCGGCGCGGTCGGGAAATCGTATTTCCGCATCAGGAAGCCGATGCCCCCGATCAGGTAGAGCAGGATCAGGTCGATCGGCGACTGGCTGATGCCGTAAGTGCCGATGGTGGCGAAGACCAGGATGCCGCCATAGAGCAGCGGCGCCGGGATGGCGAGGATCTTCACCCAGAGGCCGACCAGCGGCAGGTTCAGCACCAGCAGCATGACGTTGCCGATATAGAGGCTGGCAATCAGGCCCCAGACCAGGTTGCCCTGGGTCATCAGCAGCTGCGGACCCGGGTTGATGCCGTAGCTCTGGAAGGCCGAGAGCATGATCGCGGCCGTCGCCGAGGTCGGAAGGCCGAGCGTCAACATCGGCACCAGCACGCCGGCGGCCGACGCGTTGTTGGCGGCCTCAGGCCCGGCGACACCTTCGATGGCGCCGTGACCGAACTCCTCCGGCTTCTTCGACAGCTTCTTCTCGATGAAGTAGGAGAGGAAGGTCGGGACCTCGGCGCCCCCGGCCGGCATCGCCCCGATCGGGAAGCCGATCACCGATCCCCTGAGCCAAGCCTTCCAGGATCGCGACCAGTCCTCGCGCGTCATCCACAGCGAGTCCTTCACCGGCAGAATCTCATCCTGGCCGTAGCGGTGACGCGCGGCGAGATAGAGCGTCTCGCCGACGGCGAAGAGGCCGACGGCGACGATGATGACGTTGACGCCGTCGAGGAGTTCGAGGATGCCGAAGGTGAATCGCGCCTGCCCCGTCTGCAGGTCGACGCCGATCAGTCCCAGCCAGATGCCGAAGAAGAGGGCGGCAAGCCCGCGGATCGCCGAGTTGCCGAGCACGGCCGAGACCGTAACGAAGGCGAGGATCATCAGTGAGAAATACTCGGCCGGGCCGAACTTCAGCGCGAAGTCGACCACGATGGGGGCGACGAAGGTGAGGCCGAGCGTGCCGATGGTGCCGGCAACGAAGGAGCCGATGGCGGCCGTCGCGAGCGCGGCACCGCCGCGGCCGCGCCGTGCCATCTTGTTGCCTTCGAGCGCGGTGATGATCGTGGCGCTCTCCCCCGGCGTGTTCAGCAGGATCGAGGTGGTCGAGCCGCCATACATGGCGCCGTAGTAGATGCCGGCGAAGAGGATGAACACGCCTGTCGCATCGACCTTGTAGGTCAGCGGCAGCAGCAGCGCGATGGTGAGTGCCGGGCCGAGGCCGGGCAGGACGCCGATCGCCGTCCCCAGCACGACGCCGACGAAGGACCACAGGATGTTCATCGGCGTCAGGGCGACGCCGAAGCCCTGGGCCAGTTGGCCGAGCGTATCCATCTAGAAAAGCCTCTCGAGGACGCCCGCGCCCATGTTGATGCCGAGAACCTTGACGAATCCCAGATAGCAGACCGCCGAGAAGACGAAGGCGATGCCAAGATCGCGGGCCGGCCTCAGGCTGCCGAAGGCGCGGGCGACCGAAGCGAAGAGCACGGTCGAGGCCAGGATGAAGCCGAGGATGCCGATGAGGGCAACGTTGAACACGAGGCCGAAGCCGAGCCAGCCGAGCGCGCGCCAGTCGGTCGGCTGCGAGTCATCGTCGTCCTCCGCCGTCCACGCGCCGCTCCAGGACTGCCAGAGGAGCGCCAGGCCCAGGATCACGAGCCCGGCCGACACCATGGTCGGGAAGGCCTTGGGCCCGACCTTGGAATAGGCCGGCGACAGCGAGATCTGCGTCGTCTCGTAGCCGACGACGAGGCCGACGGCGACGATCCCGAGAGCGACCGCGATCGCACCGGTGGAGCGAGCCTGCATGACGAATTCCCCCCTCGTCGCTCCGCCCCTCTCCCGCGCCGGCGCGGGAGAGGGGGGATGCGTCGTTAGGCCAGCCCGAGGTCCTTGAGGATGGCCTCGATGCGGATGTTCTCGGACTTGATGTAGTCCTCGTAGGGCTTGCCGGTCAGGAGGATGCCCATCCAGTCGCGCTTGGTCAGCTCGTCCTGCCAGGCTTTGCTGGCGACCATGTCCTCGATCATCTTGGTGAGCTTGGCGCGCTCGGCGTCGGCGATGCCCGGCGGGGCGAACAGGCCGCGCCAGTTGAACAGCTCGACGTCGATCCCCTGCTCTTTCAGCGTCGGCACGTCGAGACCGGCCACCCGCTTGTCGGAGGAGATCGCCAGCGCGCGCAGCTTGCCCGCCTTCACCTGCTCGGAGAACTCGCCCCAGCCGGAGACGCCGCAGGTCACCTGGTTGCCGAGTAGAGCCGCCTGGGCAGGGCCGCCTCCGGAGAACGCGACATAGGCCGCCTTCTTCGGGTCGAGGCCGTGCGCCTTGGCGATCATGCCGACGAGGATGTGGTCGGTGCCTCCGGCCGAACCGCCGGCCCAGGAGACCGAACCGACGTCCTTCTTAAGTTGCTCGACCAGGCTCTTCATGTCCTTGTGCGGCGAGGCGTTGGGGACGACGATGACCTCGAACTCGCCGGTGAGCCGGGCCAGCGGAACGGTCTGCGTCAGGTTGACCGGGCTCTTGTTCGCGATGAGCGCGCCGACCATGACCATGCCGGCGACCATGATGCTGTTCGACCGGCCCTTCCACTGGTTGACGAACTGCGGCAGGCCGACGGCGCCGCCGGCGCCGGCGACGTTGGTCACCTGGGTGCCGTTGACCTGCTTGTTACCCTTCAGCACGGCCTCGATGGTGCGGCCGGTCTGATCCCAGCCGCCGCCAGGTGCCGCCGGAATGAAGATCTGCAGCATGTCGATGGCCTGGGCCAGGGCCGTGCCGCTCAAGCCGGCCGCGAGCGCGGTCGATCCGGCGAGCGTCGCCATCATCATGTCACGACGAGTCAGCATGAGCGTTCTCCCTAGTTGGGCTTTCCGGGGCCGTGCCGGAGTTGAGACGGGCGCGCCGGCCGTTCCGCCGCTAGTGAAGCCCATCCGGGCAGAAAATTAAAGCAGGACCATGGGATAGGCCGGTTCAGCCGCGGTCCGGGCTGAGCCTCCGGCGGACCCAGTCCTGGAACTGGATGACGCCGGTCTCCATCACCGGCGAGAGGCGGCCGGTGTCGTAGACGCCCGCATCCAGGTTGCGCTGGACCTGGACGCAGATCGTCTTGTCCTCCTCGGCGATGGTCAGCGACCAGCGCATCATCTCGTCGCGCCTGGCCGCCCCATCCGGCGCGTCCTCGTTGAAGAAGAACCAGTAGGCGAGCTGCGAGCGGCCATGGTCCAGCGGCTCCAGGCGCGCGATGTTCATGCCCCAGTCGTACATGTTGAGGAACAGCCCGGGGAACTTCCAGAGCCATAGCCCGCTGGTGCCGCCGCCGCTGGCGGCTGCGCTGTGGATCTGCACACCCTCCTCCACCCCGCATTCGACCCGGTACGTCGCCATGTCGATCGCCCGGTCGAGAGCCGGATGCAGGGTCGGCACGTGGTAGCCCTCGGCGTAGTTGTCGCCATAGGTCTTCCAGTTGACGCCGAGGTCGACGACGGTGGCCCGATGGAAGCGCATGCGCTCGACCGGATAGCGGCGAGAGCGCTCGTCGATGCTGCCGAGCCAGGAGCCGAGCGTCGGCGCCTGGTCGTCCAGGCAGACGAAGACCAGGCGGCGCCAGGTCTCGACCCGGATCGGGAACAGGGCGTTCTGGGATAGATCGAGCCCGTCGCCGAAGTCCGGCGCCTTCCGCAGGCGCCCCTCCTGGTCGTAGACCCAGCCGTGATAGCGGCAGCGCAGCACCTCTGCCCGCCCGGCCCCCGCGTCCACCATCGGCGATGCCCGGTGCCGGCAGACATTGTGAAAGGCCCTAAGCGCACCGTCGCGCCCGCGCAGCACGAAGACGGGCCAGCCGGCGACGTCCTGCGCGACATAGCTGCCGGGCTCCGCAAGCTGTTCCTCGCGTGCGACCAGGTTCCACGAGGCGCCGTAGATCGCCCGGCGCTCGCGCTGCCAGAGCGCGCGGTCGCTGTACCAGGAGGCGGGAAGCGTCTCGGGAGCTTCGATCCTGGCTGCTGTGTCCATCGTGCCCTCGGTCCTCGCCGTCGATCCGATTGTCGCGGATTGCGCGCCCCGACGAAATCCCCCTTGGTCGGCGGCTGATTTTCGCCTATCTGCCACGCGCAACCTCTCTCGCGTCCGTCCTCGTCGTGCAAAAGAAATAGGCAAATGACCGCTCAACCGAAGTTCACGCCGAAGACCGACAAACACGTGCTCTATCAGGCGGCCGTCCAGTCGCCCGACGAGGACGTGCGCGACATCGCGCGCTACTTCAAGAAGGTCACGGGTCGTACCGCCCGCATGTTCCGCGAGGATTTCTGCGGGACGGCGCTGCTGGCCTGCGAGTGGGTGAAGCTGGGGCCGGATCGCCACGCGATCGGCATCGACCTCGACAAGCCGACGCTCCGCTGGGGCGAGACGCACAACCTCTCCCGGCTCTCGGAAGACGCGCGCGCCCGGATCGACCTCATCAATGCCAATGTCCTCGATGTCCGCCATCCCAAGGCGGACGTCATCGCCGCCCTCAACTTCTCCTACTGCATCTTCAAGACCCGCGCGCAGATGCTGGCCTATGCCAGGAACGCGCGGCGGTCGCTGAACCGGGACGGCATGATGCTCATGGATGCCTGGGGTGGCAGCGAGACGCAGACAGTCTGCCGCGACCGCAAGCGCATGCGCGGCTGCACCTATATCTGGGACCAGGTCTCCTTCGACCCGATCACCTATCACACCGATTGCCGGATCC
>CAMDFP010000282.1 GCA_945897335.1 Asaia bogorensis
AACCAGCGCGGCTACCGCACCGACGACTGGAAGCTGATCGGCAGCGTCGAGGGCGGCGCGCATTCGCTGTTCGACCTGAACCGCGATCCCGAGGAGGAGTGGGATCTGTTCGTGACGCCGCGGGACGACATCATGAACCGCTATGCCAATGAGCCGAGCTATGCCGGCACCGCCCGCGAACTGGCTCACGGCATGCGCTCGATGGCCCAGTCGATCGACGATCCGGAAGGCATCGCGATCGCCGACCGCGTGATCGCGGCCCTGGCCGGGCGCTAGGAGTTCGCGCACCAGGCCCGCCAGGCCGCGCGGAAGGCTTCGGCGCGGGCTTTGCCATACGCCTTGCCGTCGGCGAGGCGCGAGGCCTGGGCTTTGGTTCGGAGCGTGCGCCGGATATCGGCGAGGCCATCGAGATCGGTGGCGAGAACCGCGGCACGGGCGACGTAGTCATCCTCGTCCGCGGCGATGCCCTGCTGGAATCCGACCGACGAGAGCAGCGTCAGGCCGTAGCGCCCGGCCATGCGGTCTCCCGCCACCGTCACCACCGGTACACCCATCCAGAGGGCTTCGCAGGTGGTGGTAACGCCGCCATAGGGAACGGGATCGAGGGCGATGTCGATCTCATTCAGGAATTCCAGGTGATCGACGAAGCCCGTCGTCCAGGGGCGAAGCTCGACGCGGGAGGCCTCGACGCCTTCGCGCTCGAAGGCACGGGCGAAATGCGCGCGCACGCGCGGCTCGGAGAAGCCTCTCCCCTTCACCACCAGGCGGGCGCCGGGCACCGCCCGCAACACGCGCGACCACAAGGCGATGGTCGACGGCGTGACCTTCACCAGCGCATTGGTCGACCCGAACGTGACGCGGCCCTTCGCACGCGCCGGCAAAGGCCCGACCGGCGGCAGGTCGAGCAGCGGGTCGTAGCAATAGGCCAGCGGCAGGCGGAGCACGCGCTCGGTGAAATGCGCCTCGTGCTCGGGCGGGATCAGCAAGGGATCGCCGATGATCCAGTCGGCCGCGGCCGAGCCCGAGGTGCCGAGCGCCAGGTCCATGATCTGCACCGGCGCCGGCCGCTCGGCGACGGCGGGAAAGCGCGGGCCGCCGAGATGACCGACGAGATCGACCAGCACGTCGACGCGATCCCGGCGAATCCGATCGGCGAGCGCGGCATCGTCCATTCCATCAGTCACGCGCCAGGAGTCGCTGACCCGCCGGTAGCGCTTGGTGTAGCCGTCCTCCTGCTCGGCCGGCAGATCGGAATAGACGAAGACCTCGAAGCCGTGGGCGCGTCGATCCAGCCCCTCGAAGCCCGGCAACGCCACGAAGGCATGCGTGTTGCCACGAAGATTGGGGCCGCCGAGGAAACCGACTCTGACGATCCTGTCGGGATCGCGGGAGGGAGCGAGCATCAGCGGGGCGGCGGCCGGCAGGCGTTCGGCGCACCACGCCTCGCGGATCCTCCTCATGGCGACGCCGTCGAGGGCGGGATCGAAGACAAGCGCCGACAGCATCGCCCGGTTGGCTTCCGGATTGTCCGGGCGCTGCGCCAGGATGCGGCGGTTGAACATCGTCGCGCGATCGAGAAGGCCGAGGAAGTTGGCGAGGACGGCGAGCGGCGTCAGCGCGTTGAGCGAGTCCGGGTTCAGCGCCAGCGCCCGCTCGTAGCCGGCGACCGCCGCCTCGATCCGCCCGAGGTTCTGCAGCGCGGATCCTAGGTTGAACCAGGCGTCCGCGCGCGACGGCTCAAGCGTGAGCGCTCGCCGATAGCCGCGCGCGGCGGCCGGCAGCCGCCCTGCCCGCTGCTCGACCGTTCCGAGGTTGTTGTGGGGATCGGCGAGATCGGCGACGAGACCGGCGGCGCGGTGCCAGGCGGCGGCGGCGGCCTCGGCATTGCCGTCCCGCCAGCTCATCCCGCCGAGATTGACCCAAGCAGCGCCGATCCCCGGATCGAGCGCCAGCGCCCGGCGATAGGCATCCGCCCGTCCCTGCCGCTGTCCGGCATCGGCCCAGGTCAGCGCCCGCTCGCTCGCCACCGTCGCATCGGCGACGAGACTGCCGGCGGTGGCGAACGAGCGATCCGCCGCCTCGACGTCGCCGAGGCGAGCCAGCGCGCGGGCCAGATGGACATGCGACTCCGCCCGGCCGGGACGAAGGCGGACCGCCTGCGTCCAGGCAGCGGCCGCTCCCGGCCAGCGTTCGAGACCGGCCTCGACCATGCCGAGTGTTTCCCAGGCGGCAGGCGCTCGCGGCGCCACGATCGTCGCCCGCCGCGTCGGGAGGATCGCGGCCGCGAGATCGCCCCGCGCCGCCAGCGTGAGGCCGAGCTTCAACCATGCGGTCGCCTCGCCAGGAGTCTCCGTCAGCGTCCGGCGCAGCGGGCGCGGGTCGAGATCGGCGGTCATCCGGACCAGGCCCGCCACATGCGCCGATAAGCCCCTTCGACGGCGCGGGCGAAGGCCGGGCCGTCGCAGAGCCGTGAGGAGACGATCCGCTGCCGGAGCGTCGCCCTTAGCGCCGCCAGCCGCGAGAGATCCTCGGCAATGCCGGCCGCCGCCTCGACATAGGTGTCGACATCGCCGGCGACGAGTTTCGGCAGGCCGACGGCCTCGAGGAAGACGCCGCCATAGCGGCCGAGCACGCGCTCGCCCATCAGGCTGACGACCGGCACGCCCATCCACAGCGCCTCGCAAGTGCTGATGACGCCGCCATAGGGGAAGGGATCGAGCGCCACATCGATCTCGCGGAAGATCGCCAGGTGGTCTTCCTGGGTCGCCGTCCAGCCGCGGAGGTCGATCCGGTCCGGGTGGATGTTGCGGTCGGAGAAGAAGGCGAGGAGCCGGTCGGCGACCGCCGGGTCCTGGTAGGCCTTGGCCTTCAGGATCAGGCGCGAATGCGACACATGGCCGAGGATGTTCGCCCAGGCGCCAAGGCACCGGCGCGACAGCTTCGCCGGCTGGTTCAGGCTGCCGAAAGTGACGTAGCCGGCCGAGCTCGCCGGCAGCGGCGACACGTCGTGCGCCGGTGACAGGGGATCGTAGACGAAGGCGAGGTCGATCCGCTCAAGCCGCTCGGAGAACTGCGCTTCGATTCCGGGCGGTGTCAGCCGCGCGTCGCCGATCGCCCAGCCAACGGCGTCGATTCCGAAGCTGCCCATAAGCAGCAGGTTCACCTGAACCGGCGCCGGGCGGTGCGCCAGAGCGAGCAGCCGCGAGCCGGTCGGGTAGCCGAGGATATCGACGGCGATGTCGATGCGATCCTCCCGCATCCGCCGCGCCAGCGCCTCGTCCGAGAGTCCTTGCGTGACGTGAAAAGACGATGCGTCCCGGAAACGCTGGCTCACCTCGTCTTCCGCGGAAACGTCGAGATCGGAATAGCAGACGACCTCGAAGCGTTCGCGGTCATGTGCCTCGACCAGCGGCAGGATCGAGACCGCCGCCGTATGCAAACGCAACCCGTCGGCACCGACATAGCCGATACGAAGGCGGCGGTCGCGGTCGAGCTTGGTCGGTGGCGCGATCACCGGCAGCGCCTTCGCCAGCGGTCGCGCGTAAAGCGCATCGAAGCGCCGGCAGAGATGGAGCTCGTCCTCGCCGGTGACCGTATCCAGCAGGCGCAGCAGGTTGATCAGGTTCGCCAGGATCTGCGGCTGTTCCGGCTGCAGGACATGCGCCCGACGCATCGGCGGCTCGGCCTCCTGCACCTCGCCGAGGCCATGGTGCAGGATGGCGAGGTTGAGCCAGGCGGAGCCGAGGCTGGGCGCCAGTGCCAGCGCCTGGCGGTAGGCCGCGCGTCCCTCGTCGAACCGCCGCTGCTCGCGGCGGACATTGGCGAGATTGTAGCGGGCGTCGACGTCGTCCCGGCGAAGCGCCAGCGCCGAGCGCAGGCTGCGCGCGGCGCCATCCAGATCGCCGGCCGCCTGCAGCGCGACGCCGAGATTGTTGTGCGCCTCCGGCATCGCCGGCGCCGCGCGCACCGCCTGGCGATAGGCGACAAGCGCGTCCGCCGAGCGACCGAGGCTCCGATATGCGCTGCCGAGGTTGAGGTGGAACTCGGCCCGACGCAGCCCGAGAGTCTCGGCGCGATCGACCGCCGTCGCGATCAGCTCGGCCGCACGATCGGCGTGACCCCGGCGCAAGGCGACGACGCCCAGGAGATGCAGCACGTCCGGATTGTCGGGGATCGCCGCGGCAGCCGCCTTCAGCGCCGCCTCGGCCACCTCCAGCCGCCCCTCCCCGAGCGCCCGGTGCCCTGCCCGGAGCAGCATCTCGCCGCCCCCGGTCATGGCGCCTCGCACCAGCGCCGCCAGGCCTGCCGCATGGCCGCCTCGAAGGCGCGGGTGTAGGCCGGCGCGTCACATAGGGCCGAGCGGAGAAGCCGCGCCCTGAGGCCGGCTCGAAGCTCCGCCCGCCGTCCGGCATCCGCGGCCAGCGCTGCCGCGATGGCGACATAAGCGTCGTCGTCGCCGGCAGCCAGGTCGGTCAGGTCCACCTGCGTCAGCACGTCCAGCCCCACCCGACCGACGAAGCGGTCCCCGGTCTTCGTGACCACCGGCACGCCCATCCACAGAGATTCAAAGGTGGTGGTCGAGCCGTTGAAGGGGAACGGGTCGAGCGACACGTCGACACGATCGAACATCGCCAGGTGGTCGGCGCGCGACAATTGCCCGCCGTCGAAGACCAGGCGCTCGGCGGCGATGCCGTGGCCGGAGAACAGACGGCGGTAACGATCCCCGACGATCGGGTCGCCGAAGCGGTTGCCGCTGCGGAGAAGCAGGCGCGAGCCCGGCACCGCGGCCAGGACCCGCGCCCACAGCGCCACCACCTCGGGCGTCAGCTTCGCCGGGTTGTTGAAGGAGCCGAACGTGACGGCGCCCGTCATGGCCGAAGGCGGCGGCCCAGGCTCCGGCGACACTGCGGGCGGCGTGTGCAGATAGAAGCTGGGCACGCGCAGCAGGGACTCGGTAAAGGGCTCGGCCGTGTCCACGGGATGCAGGATCGCATCGGTTACCCAGTGATCGACGGTCGGCAGGCCGGTCGAACCGATGGCATGGAAGGCGACGACCACCGGCGCCGGCTTCTCCGCCAGCACCACCGCCGAGTTGTAGGCGGTATGCGGGGCAAGCGCGATCAGGAGGTCGACGCGGTCCTCCCGGATGATCCGGCTGACCGACCCGTCGTCCTCCGCCGAGACGTCGCGGAAGCGATCGGCCATCGAAGCGAACGCCTCGGTCGTTTCGTCGGGCAAGGGCAGGGTCGAGTAGATGCAGACCTCCGCCTCGGCCCGGTCGCGATGGCGGAAGAGGCCCTCGACGTTCCAGCCGACCGGATGCATCCGGAGGTCGCCGGAGAGATAACCCACACGCAGGCGCCGCGTGGGATCGCGGTCGTTGACGAACGGTCCCGCGCGCGGCGACACCCGCCCGGCCCAGGCGCGCCGTTCCGCCGCCAGGGCCTCGAGGCCGACGCCGCCATCATAGGCGAGCGCGAACAGGAGGTTGCTGCCGGCGGCATGGAAATCCGGGCGGATATGGATCGCCCGTCGCAAGGGCGCCTGCGCGCCTCGCGCATCGCCGAGCGCGACCAGGGCGTTCCCCAGCATGTCCTGGGCCTCGGCATCGGCCGGCGCCAGCGCCAGCGCCCGCCTCGCGGCGGCGAGCGCGCCGCCGATCCGTCCCTGCCAGGTGGCAGCGCCGGAGAGGTTCCGCCAGGCATCGAGGTGCTGGGGATGAATCGCCAGCGCCCGGCCGAAGCGGGCCATGCCTTGCGACAGCAGGCTCTTGCGGACGGCGAGAGCGCCGAGGTTGTTCTGGGCCTCGGCCGAGCCGGGCACCAGCACCAGCGCTCGGCGCATCTCGCGGGACGCCCTCGGATCGCGCCGGTCGGCCAGCACGCCGCCGAGGTTGAGGCGCGGCTCGGCCGCCAGGCGATCGAGAGAAAGAGCGCGCGTGAACCATAGCGCCGCTTCGCCGCTGCGGCCGGCGAGACGCAAGGCGACGCCGAGCGTGTTGAGGAACAGGGAGCGCGACGTGTCCGCGGCGACGGCGCGGCGGGCGAGCACGACCGCCGGCGAGGTCTCGGGCGAGCGGCACGCGATGGCCGCCAGCAGGTGGACGATCTCCGGATGATTCGGCGCCAGCCGCAGCAGGCTGCGGCAGACCGACTCCGCCTCGACCAGCCGATCCTCGCCGAAAAGGCGCAAGGCATGGGCGAAGGTGGTGTCGAGAATGTCGGTGCCGGCTCGGCTGGTCACGGCTTCGGATATAACATCCGTCCGTGTCTGCGCCGAGCCCAACCTCCCAGCCTTCGCCATGGCCACTCGTCGCCCGCGGCCTTGCCGCCCGGGGCGATCTCGCCGGCGCGGCCGTGGCCTGGCGAAAGGCGCTCGCCGATTCGCCTGCCGACGCCGTCGTCTGGTCCGGACTGGGAACGGTTCTGATCCGTCTCGGGCAGCCGATCCAAGCCCTGCATGCGCATGCCCGCGCCGCCTGCCTTCGTCCGGAGAGCGCCGATGCCCAGTTCAACCTCGCCGCCG
>CAMDFP010000283.1 GCA_945897335.1 Asaia bogorensis
GGAGATGGCCGATCGCCGACTTGGTCGACGACATCGAGAGCTTGTAGGCGTCCTCGCCGAACAGCCGCTTGACCGCGCCCAGCTCGATCTCGTCGCCGAGCGGCGTCGAGGTGCCATGGGCGTTGACGTAGTCGATGTCTGAGGTCTTGAGGCCGGCCCGCTTCAGTGCCGCCCGCATCGAGCGGAAACCGCCATTGCCGTCCTCGGCCGGAGCGGTGATGTGGTGCGCGTCGCCCGACATGCCGTAGCCGGTGACCTCCGCGTAGATCTTGGCGCCGCGGGCCTTGGCGCGCTCGTATTCCTCGAGCACGACGATGCCGGCGCCCTCGCCCATGACGAAGCCGTCGCGGCGCTTGTCCCACGGACGCGAGCCCTTCTCGGGCGTGTCGTTGAAATTGGTCGAGAGCGCGCGGGCGGCCGCGAAACCTGCGATCCCGAGGCGCGAGACCGCGGCCTCGGTGCCGCCGGCGACCATGACGTCGGCGTCCTCCCACTGGATCAGCCGGGCCGCGTCGCCGATCGCATGCGCGCCGGTCGAGCAGGCGGTGACCACCGCATGGTTCGGCCCCTTGAGACCGTAGCGGATTGAGACGTGGCCGGAGGCCAGGTTGATCAGATTCGAGGGAATGAAGAACGGGCTGACCCGGCGCGGCCCCTTTTCGGCCAGGACCACGGCCCCCTCGGCGATGCCGATCAGGCCGCCGATGCCGGAGCCGATCATGACCCCCATCCGCTCCTTCTCGTCCTCGGTCGTGGGCCGGGCGCCGGAGTCCTCGATCGCCTGCTGAGCAGCCGCCATCGCGTAGATGATGAACGGGTCCATCCGCCGCTGCTCTTTCGGCTCGACCCAGTCGTCGGCATTGAAATTGCCGTCCTTGGTCTCGCCCCGAGGCAGTTGCCCGGCGATCTTGGCCGGCAGGTCGGAGACGTCGAAGCTCTGGATCGAGCGCACCCCGGACTCGCCCCGGAGAAGCTTCGCCCAGGTGTACTCGACTCCGACCCCGAGCGGGGTGACCAGGCCGAGACCGGTGACAACGACGCGGCGCATGGGTCTAAGCTCAGCCTTGCTTGGACTTGATGAACTCGATCGCGTTCTGGACGGTGAGGATCTTCTCCGCGGCGTCGTCCGGGATCTCGATGCCGAACTCCTCCTCGAAGGCCATGACCAGCTCGACCGTGTCCAGGCTGTCGGCGCCGAGATCGTCGACGAAGCTGGCGTTGGCCGTGACCTTCGCCTCTTCGACGCCCAGATGCTCGACCACGATCTTCTTCACGCGGTCTTCGATGTCGCTCATCTCTTCGTTTCCTTCGAAAAAACCTTATACCGTGCCGATTTGAGGCCGGGCGGTCGGGTGGTAACACAACTCGCCGGGGGCGGTCCAGACGGGGTTCGGGGACGGCGGGACCATTAATCTGGCATCGACAGCGGGCTTTGCCCAGGGGTGGCCTTGGTCTCGAGCGGCATCCTCGCTCCGCCCTTGCGTTTCATCGGGGATGAGGCACAGGGTCCTTGGCCGCCATCGGTCCAGACGATCAAGAAAATAGAGGCTCTGCTCCAGGTCATGCGCACACGTCCCCTAGGCCGTACAGGCATCGTCGTTTCCGAGGTCGGTTTCGGTTGCTGGGGCATCGGCGGGTTCGTACCCGGCGCCTCCTACGGCAGCACGGACGATCAGATGTCTCTGTCGGCGCTCCGTCGCGCCCTCGACCTCGGGGTTACCTTCTTCGATACCGCCGATTCGTACGGGAACGGACACTCCGAGGAGCTTCTTGGGGAGGCATTCGAGGACAAGAAGGACCGGGTCGTCATCGCCACCAAGGCGGGCCAGGCCGTTTTCGGAACTCCCCCCGACTTCTCGCCGTCGAACATTCGCCAATCCGCCGAGAAATCCTTGCGCCGGCTGAGGCGGGATCGCCTCGACATCCTGCAGCTTCACAATCCGCCGATCGATCTACTTAAAAGCCGCCCCGAAATACTCGGGACGCTCGAGGAGCTGAAGAGCGAAGGCAAGATCGGGACCTTCGGCCTGTCGACCAAGACGCCGGCCGAGGCCGTTCTCGCGATCCAGGAATTCGCCGTTCCCCTCGTCCAGGCCAATTTCAACATCGTCGACCACCGCGCCCTCGAGGCCGGCCTCCTCGACCTCGCCGCCAGGACCGGCACCGGGCTGATCGCCCGCACCCCGCTCGCCTTCGGCTTCCTCAGCGGCACGCTCGGTGCGGCAACCCAGTTCCCCGAAGGCGACCATCGGGCGAACTGGCCCGAGGAGCGGAAGGCGCAATGGGCCAGTGCCGGACGGGCCTTCCTCGGGCGCATCGCCGAGCGTGACGGCCAGACCCTGGCGCAGATCGCGCTCCGCTTCTGCCTCTCATACCCCGGCGTGAGCACGATCATCCCCGGCATGCTGAAGCCTGCCGAAGTCGAGGAGAATGCCCGCGCCTCGGGCTTCGGCCCCCTCCTCCCGGCCGACCTGGAGAGCATAAGGGAGAGCTATGCCGGCAGCTCCTTCGCATCGGCCAGCGTCAAGACGCCGACGAGCCCGAAGCCGCGCTCGCGGGTCATGGTCACGGGCACGACCGGCGTGCTGGGCTCGGCGATCCTCGAACTGGCGGCGGAGTGGCCGGACTGCGATCTCGTTCCCGCGCCGCACGTCGATCTCGACCTGACCGACGCAGCCGCTACGAAGGCGTTCGTGCAGCGCCACCGCATCTCCTCGATCGTGCATCTGGCCGCGATCTCCGGCGGCGTCGAATTGACCCGGCGGTATCCCGCCCGGATCCTCCGCGACAACGTGGCGATGACATTCTCGGTGCTCGACGCCGCGGTGGCGTGCGGCGTCGAGAAAGTCGTCATGACACTGTCATCGGGCGCCTACCCCGCCCAGGTGCCGCAGCCGAACGTGGAAAGCCAGCTCCATGACGGTGCGCCGCATGAGTCCGCCTACAGCTATGCCTATGCCAAGCGCCTGATCGAGCCGGCCATCCGCGCCTATCGCGCCGAATACGGACTCAAGGTCGTTGGCCTCACTCCCTCCGGAATCTTTGGAGAGAACGACAACTTCAACGAAGACGACTGCACCTGGATCGCCGGTCTGGTCCGTCGCTTCTGCGAGTGGTCGCCCGAACGCGGCGACCTCGTCATCTGGGGGGACGGGTCTCCGGTCCGTGAGATCACCGACGCACAGGACATGGCCCGCGCCTTCATGTGGGCGCTGGCAAGCTATAACGACGCCGCGACCCTCAACATCGGCAGCGGCGAACCCCGCACCATCCGCGAGGTGGCGTTCATGCTGGCCGAGATCGTCGGCATTCCGATCGACCGTATTCAGTTCGATGTGACGCGCGCGCGCGGAATCGACCGCCGGGTGACGTCGAATGCGAAGTTCGTCGCGCTGTCCGGGCTCAGTTACACCCCGCTCCGCGAAAGCCTGGAGCGGGTCACCGCCTGGTACAAGGCGGCCCTCCTGTCCAACCCCAAGGCTATCCGGCGTCAGCCCCGCATCTCGACCGCCCGCTGAACCGGGCGGAGCGACTCACGCGGCTCCGCACCACGCCCGCCACATCCGGCGGTAAGCCCCCTCGAGCGAGCGGGCGAGCGCGCGGCTGTCGAACAGGCGAGACGCTTCCATGCGCCGGCGGAGCGTGGTCCGCAGCTCGGCGAGCCTCGGCAGATCGGAGGCAAGGGCGACGGCGGCGTCGATATAGTCCGCCTCGGACGTCGTCGCCAGCTCCGGCAGGCCGATGTCGCGCAGGAACGCCGCACCGTACCTGCCGAGGACACGGTTGCCTTCCAGACTCACCACCGGCACGCCCATCAGCATCGCCTCGCAGGTCGTGACGACGCCGCAAAGCGGGAACGAGTCGAGCGCGATGTCGGCCTCGCCATACAGCGAGAGATGCTGACTGATGGTGGTCGCCCAGCTGCGAGTCTCGATACGGCTCGGCGCGATCCCGCGGTTCGCCATGAAGTCTCGAATGCGACCGGTGACCGAAGCGTCCTCGAGTGCTCTGCCTTTGAGCACCAGGCGCGAGCCCGGAACCCGGGAAAGAATGGCGGACCAGGTGGCAAGGCAACGATCCGACAGCTTGGCGATCTGGTTGGCGCTGCCGAAGGTGATGCCCTGCCCTCGTAAGGCCGGCAGCGCCGAGATCGGCGGCATCGTCACCAAGGGATCGTAGGTGTAAGCGAGCTCGATCCGCTCGATCCGCTCGCCGAAAGCTTCTTCCATGTCGGGTGGCGTGATGTACCGGTCGCCGATCGCCCATCCGACCGCGGGAAGACCGAAGCTGCCGAACAGGAACAGGTTCACCTGCACCGGCGCCGGCCGGTGCGCCAAGGCCGAAAGCCGCGATCCGGGCGTGAACCCGACGACGTCGGCCAGGACATCGATGCGATCGGCGCGGATCCTCCGTGCGAAGTCCTCGTCCGAGAGGCCGTTGGTCGCCACATAAGTTGCGGTGCGCCTGTAGCGTCCTGTCACTGCGTCTTCCGCATCGCCCGGAAGATCCGAGTAGCAGATCACGTCATGAAGGCTGCGATCATGTGCCTCCAGCAGGGGCAGCACCGTCATCGACGTCGTGTGGAACCGACAGGTGCCTCCCACCACATAGGCGATGCGCAGGCGCCGCTCTCCGTCGCTCACTCTCGCGGGAATTGCGAGCTTCACCGATGGAGGCTCGACGAATCGCTTCACGTAGGCGCGCGTCTCGGCAAGCTCGTCGGCTGCAGAGATGCCGTCGATCAGCTTCAGGACATAGAGCAGAGCGAGGTTTGCCTCCCGGTCGCGGGGATTGCAGGCGAGTGCGCGGCGGTAGGCGATCGCGGCCGAGACATTCTCCCCGATGCGGCTCATGAGATGCGCGAGCGCGCGCCAGTGAGCGGCATCTGAAGGGGCCTTGACGAGAGCCCGCCTGAAAAGCTGCCGCCCGAGGCGGGAGTCGTCGGCGGTCTCGGCAACCCTCTCGATAAGCGGCACGGACTCGACCGACGGGGTGTCGAGGGACAATACCCGCCGGGCGACGATCCGGGCTCTGCCCCGCTCGCCCTGTTCAGTCAGCAGTCGCGCCATGCCGGCGAGCAGCGTGTCGGCCGCAGGGTTGACGGCAAGTCCACGCTGAAGGGAGAGACTTGCCTCCGCGATCCGGCCGCGCTCCAGATGCCGAAGGCCAAGATTGAAGTAGGCTTTGACATATTCCGGATTCAGAGAGAGGGCGAGGCCAAGGGCCGCCTCGCCCGCTTCGTCACGGCCGGCCTTCCACAGGGCGATGCCCAACATCAGGTGAAGCGCCGGAAAGCCGGGCGCGATCGCAAGGGCGCATCGGTAGCCGAGGCAGGCCGCCTCCGGCATCTCGGCCTGCGCATCCAGGTTGGCGAGATTGCCGAGCGCGGGGACGAACCCCGGATCGAGAGCGATGGCCTGCCGATAAGCCCGACGCGCCAACCCGACAGCGCCGGCATTCTGTCGCGCCAGGCCCTCGTGCGCGAGCTGATCCGGCGACGGAGCAGAGGGGGTCGCTGATGCCATGAGATCCCGGATCGAGTCGGCGAACGGCCGTCGTCGCGGCCGCCTAGAGCATCGCCATGCCGCCGTTGACGTGCATCGTTGCACCGGTGACGTAGGCCGCCTCCTCCGATGCCAGATAGACGGCGGCGGCGGCGATCTCCTCGGCGGTGCCGAGACGGCCGAGCGGGATCCGCTCCAGCATCCGGCCCCTCTGCTCGTCGGTCAGGACGTCGGTCATCGGGGTCTTGATCATGCCGGGAGCGATCAGGTTGACGGTGATGCCGCGGGAAGCGACCTCCTGGGCCAGCGCCTTGGAGAAGCCGATCATGCCGGCCTTGGCGGCAGCGTAGTTGGCCTGGCCGGGATTTCCGGTCGCGCCCACGACCGAGGAGATCCCGATGATCCGGCCCCAGCGCCGCTTCATCATGCCCCGGAGCGCCGCCCGCGACAGCCGCATGCCGGCGTTCAGGTTGACTTCCAGTACTGCCTGCCAGTCTTCATCCTTCATCCGGAGCAGCAGGCCGTCCTTGGTGATGCCGGCATTGTTGACCAGGATGTCGATCTGGCCGAGCGCGGCCTCGGCGTCCTTGGCAAGGCGCTCGGTGTCGGCCGGATCGGAGAGGTTGGCGGCCACCACCACGGCCCGCTCGCCGAGTTCGCCCGCCAGCTGGTTCAAGGCCTCGGCGCGGGTGCCGGAAAGCGCCACCTTGGCACCCTGGCGGTGAAGCGCGCGCGCGATCGCGCGCCCGATGTCGCCAGAAGCGCCCGTTACCAGCGCGTTGCGGCCGCCGAGATCGAACATGCGGTGGAGCCTCCCAGCCCGGATATCGCAATGGATTGAAACGCATCGAGGTGTGGAATCCCCGATGCGGGCAAAGTGTATCTCGTGGCGGCCTGGATTTGAACCCGTACGAGGCCCACCCGCGCATCGGCCGGGTTGATTCACGCGACCATTGCCACGAGTATCCGGCCGCACCCGCGACACCTCAGAGGTCGAGAGATGGTAGGCGATACC
>CAMDFP010000284.1 GCA_945897335.1 Asaia bogorensis
CGAATTTCTGCGCGACCATCCGCTCGGCATCGCCGAGGATTACCCGCGCTTCCTTCTCGCGCTCGGCCTGGGCCTGCATGCTCATGGCATTCTGCAAGCCTGCCGGGATGGTCACGTCGCGGATCTCGACCGAGATCACGGCGACGCCCCATTCGCCGATCTTGCGCCCGATCTCGTCCTTGAGGCGATCATCCGCCTTCCGACGGTCGGAGAGCAGCACGGTGAGCGGCGTCGAGCCGATCACCTCGCGCAAGGTCGTCTGCGAGACCCGCCCGATGGCACCTGCGTAATCGGCGATCTCCAGCCCTGCCTTCTCGACGTCATGCACCTGCCAGAAGACGATGGCATCGACGTTGACCGGGACCGTGTCACGGCTCAGCGCCTGTTCGGCGAAGAAGTCGATGGTCTGGATGCGCTGGTCGATGCGCATGGCGATCTGGTCGACGAACGGGATGATCAGGAAGTATCCAGGCCCGCGGATCGAATGGAGCCGGCCGAGCCGGAGCAGGATCGCCTTCTCCCACTGGTTGGCGATCATCAGCGAACGCGGGATCAGGAGCGCGACGATGACGAGGACGGCCGCCAGCACATAGCCGCCGAACTCGCCATGGCTGTAGCCATACCAGGCGGCGGCACCGGCGAGAGCCAGGGTGACGCCCGCCAGGACCGATGTCGGCTGGTTGGCGTTCCTCGGAAAAAGCGGCAGAGCCATGTCATCCCCCCGTTTTCTTGACGATCTGCACGATGCGGCGTGCGACCTGGGCCGGCTCGACGCCGCCGGCCCGCGCCGCGGCGATGGCCTGGTGGGCGAGTTGCTCGATGCGCAGCTCGGTGTCGTGCGGGTCGATTGCCGGCGGCGCCTCGGCGACGAATGTGCCCTTGGCACGCAGCATGACGATCGCGCCCCGGCGCTCGAGCTCGCCATAGGCGTGGCGGACGGTGTTGAGGTCGACCTTCAGGGCAACCGCCACCTGGCGCATGGTCGGCATCTGCTCGCCGGGCTTCAGCGTCCCCTCGCCGATCGCGCGCAGCATCTGGTCGCGGATCTGCACATAGATGGGCACGCCGTTAGTTTCCAGCGTCAGCCTGTCGAGGGGAGCATGCTCCATTGTATGCATCTTATATAACAATAGCACATTAGCCCAAACTCGGCAAGCCCGCCGGCCGGTTGACCCTCCAGACCCCGCCTCTACACTCGCCGCCGGATGACCGCCCGGATCTTCGCCCCCGACTTCAAGGAGACGCCTTACTGGTGGGAGGCGGCCGATCCGGCGGCCTCCTCGCCGGCCGAGCCGCCGCCGGTCCCCGACAAGGTCGACGTCGCAATCGTCGGCGGCGGCTATGCCGGCCTCTCCTGCGCGCTGGAGCTGGCGCGGCGGAGCATCCCCTGCGCGGTCTTCGATGCCGAGCCGATCGGCTTCGGCGCCTCGTCGCGCAACGCCGGCATGGTTTCGGGCGGCATCAATGTCGGCAAGGGCATCGACCTGACGGCCACCTATGGCGCCGATCGCGCCAAGGGCATGCTGGAAGAGGCCAACCAGGCCTACGGCCATATGGAGCAGATCCTCGAGCGCGAGGGCATCGACGCCCGCTACCAGCGCTTCGGCCGCTTCGTCGGCGCCCATAGCCGCCAGCAGTTCGGTGCGCTCGAGCGCCGTGCCGCCTGGCTCGCCGAAACCACCGGCCAGTCGGTCGAGGTGATCCCCGAGCCGCGCCAGCGCGAGGAGGTCGGCACCGACTTCTATCGCGGCGGCATCGTCGTCAACCGCGCCGGCGGTCTGCACCCGGCGCTCCTGGTGCGCGGCCTCGCCGAGGCGGCGGAACGCGCCGGCGCATTGCTGATCGGGCGCACACGAGTCGAGGCGATCTCAGGCGGTCCTGGCCGCTTCCTGCTGGCGACGCCGCGCGGCACGGTCGAGGCGCGCGAGGTGATGATCGCCACCAACGGCTACACCGGGCAGGTCACGCCCTGGATTCGCCGTCGCCTGATTCCCGTCGCGAGCTTCATCGTCGCGACAGAGGAGCTGCCGGAGAAGCTCGTCGCCGAGCTGATCCCCAAGCGCCGCGTGATCGCCGATACCAAGCGGATCCTCTTCTACTTCCGCCTCTCGCCCGACGGGCGCCGGCTTCTTTTCGGTGGCCGCGCCCGCTTCTCCCAGGTCGGCGCCAAGACCAGCGCGCCGATCCTGCACCGCTTCATGACCACCGTCTTCCCGCAACTGGAGACGACGAAGCTGACCCATGCCTGGACCGGCAATGTCGCCTTTTCCTTCGACTTCATGCCGCATCTCGGCACGCATGATGGCATGCACTACGCGGTCGCCTGCAACGGCTCCGGCGTCATCATGCAGACCTGGCTCGGTCACCAGGTGGCACTGAAGATCGCCGGCGGCACCAACCGCGCTTCCTCCTTCGACGGTCTCGGCTTTCCAACGCGTCCGCTCTACGGCGGACACCCCTGGTTCCTGCCCATGGTCGGAGCTTGGTACCGCTGGCGCGATCGCGTTGATCGGTGGCTTGACTAGACATTGACCTAACCCCATCCGCTGGTATGTTGCGCGCAACTTCGGACTACCCTTAGGGAGTCGGCATGGTGCGCGTGTTACTCGCGCTAGCGGTCCTGGCAGTACTTGCCGGCTGCTCCTCGCGTCCTCCCACGTCCGTCACCACTGTTCCCACGACCGAGGCCTACACGTCCTGCCAGAGCGGCCTGATCGGCTCCGGCGCGATATTCGAGGCCCTGGTGCCGCTCCGTACCCGCGACGGCTGCGGCTTCGACGAGGGGATCAAGATCACCGCGACACCGTCGCCGCTGAACCAGCCGGTCGTCCTCGCCTGCCCGACGGCGCTGGCGCTGACCCGCTTCGACCTCGACGTGGTGCAGCCCGCCGCCCAGCGCCACTTCGGCAAGCGCGTGACCAAGATCCACCATGTCGGCGGCTACGCCTGCCGGGGCATCAACGGCAGTCGCAAGATGAGCCAGCACGCCTACGCCAACGCCGTCGACGTGATGGGCTTCGACGTCGCCGACGGCACCCGCATCCTGGTCAGCCGCGACTGGCGCGCCAAGGGAGCCCGCGCCGACTTCCTGCATGAGATCGCCCGCGGCGCCTGCAGCGTCTTCAGGGTCGTGCTGACACCGGCCTACGACAAGGCGCATCACGACCACTTCCACCTGGATCTCGGCCCCGACCGTCTCTGCGGAATCTGAGGCCGAGGGAGTGAACGCGGACAGCCGCCCGCGCACCGGCTGGTTCACCTGGCTCGGCGTCTTCCTCGCCCTGCTCGGCCCCGTCGTCATTGCCGGTCCTCCGGCACTTCTGGCCGGCGATCCGGAATCGCCGGCGGCCGTTTTCGTCGTTCTCTGCTCGATGTGGGGACTGGCAATCGTTCTCTCGGCCATCGTCACCGGACCGGAGCGCACGGCGTTGTCGTCGATAGGGCTACAGGCGTTCCGCTGGCGATCGGTCTGGCTCGGCCTCGGCGGCGCGCTCGCCATCGCACTATCGATGCTGCTGGTGCTGGCGCCGTTCGGCGACGACGTCCATGCAGGCATCGAGCGCGGCGTCGGCGTCCTCGCCGCCTGGCCGCTCTGGCTCAAGACTTTCGCCGTCGTCACCGCCGGGGTGACCGAGGAAGTGCTCTACCGCGGCTACGCGATCACGCGCCTCGAGCTCCTGACCGGCAACCGCCTCGTCGCTGCCGGCCTTTCGCTCGCCGTCTTCACCGTCGTCCACCTGCCGTTCTGGGGCGGTGGCGCGGCGGCCGCCGTGCTCACCGGCGGTCTCGCGCTCACGCTTCTCTTCCTCTGGAAGCGCGACCTGCTGCTGGTCGCCGTCGCGCACACCGCAATCGACGCCTTCAGCCTCTTCGTCCAGCCCGCGCTCGGATTCGGCTGATCAGCCTTCGACGACCTCGATCTCCTTGGTGATCTTGGCGCCGCTGCGGGCGAACATCACCGAGGCGGAGCAGTACTTCTCGTGGCTGAGCGCGACCGCGCGCTCGACCTTGTCGCGGGCGAGGCCCTTGCCGGTGACGGTGTATTTCACATGAACGCCGGTGAAGACCTTGGGCTCGTCGGTAGCGCGCGCCGCCTCGGCATTGACCTCGCAGCCGGTGACGGGCTCGCGGCCCTTTTCCAGAATGTGGACGACGTCGAAGGCGGTGCAGCCGGCCATTCCGACCAGCAGCAACTCCATCGGCCTTATGCCGAGATTGCGCCCGCCTGCTTCCGGCGCGCCATCCATCACGATGCCATGGCCGCTGCCGGATTCGCCGAGAAACGCCCGGCCCTCGATCCACCTCGCCCGCGCCTTCATCAAGACCTCCTTGGGGAAAACCGGAGGCCTCTTTAGCACAGGTCAGGCGGCTTCCGCCGCCCCAGGGCCGACATAGCGGGAGAGCGGCCGGATCAGCCGGCCGTCCCTCGCCTGCTCAAGCGCATGCGCGACCCAGCCGACGACGCGGCCGATGGCGAAGATGGCGGTGAAGGCGTCCCTGGGGATTGCCAGCGCCTCCAGCAGCAGCGCCGTATAGAATTCGACATTGGTGTCGAGACGGCGTCCGGGCTTCACCCGTGCCAGGATTGCGATAGCGTCCGACTCCACCTGCTCGGCGAAGGCGAGCCGGCCGGCATCGCGCGACAAGGTCCGCACCACCTGCTTCAGCACGTCGGCGCGCGGATCCCGCACCTTGTAGACCCGATGGCCGAAGCCCATCAGGCGTTCGCCGGAGGTCAGCCTCGCTTCCAGCCAGGGCTCGATATTCGTCGTCCCGCCGATCCCATCCAGCATGTCGAGGACCGGTCCGGGCGCGCCGCCATGCAGGGGGCCTTCGAGCGCGGCCAGCGCCGCCACCACCGACGGCACGAGGCCCGCCTGGGTCGAAGCGACGACACGCGCCGTGAAGGTCGACGCGTTGAAGCCATGATCGCTGACGGTGGTGAGATAGGCGTCGAGGGCCGCGACTTCAGCGGCAGAGGCAGGGGTACCCCGCAGCATGCGAAGAAGGTCCGCAGCCGTCGATAGTGACGGGTCCGGCGCGACCGGCGCAACCCCGTCACGGGTCCGGATCAGGGCCGCCAGAAACACCGGCGCGGCGCCCGCAAGGACAGCAGCCGGATTCAGACCCGGAATCTCCGGCAGCGTCGCGAGGCCGGCACGAAGACCGGGGACCGGATCGAGGCCGACGCCGGCCGCAACCGCCTTGGCCGAGCGCTCGAACGCAGCCATCCGCGCCCGGCCGAGCAGTCGCGCAACCGCGGCCCGGTCGAGACCATCGGCGACGAACCCGTCCCAGAGGCGCGCAGTCGCGCCTTCGAAGCCGTCGCGGGCGACCAGGGTCGCGACGGGCACGCCGCGGATGACCAGCCGTCCCGCCTCGCCGTCAACGTCGCTCAGCACCGTGTCCGCCGCCACCACGCCGTCGAGACCGGATGCGCCTGCCATGATCGTCCTCCTGATAGGTCAGGACAGGGTTGCTGTCGTACCTGATGTTGTCAATGTTGATTAAGTTGTTAAGCTAAAGCGATGACATCGCCTTATCTCAACGCCACAGAAGCGGCCGCGCGGCTCGGCGTGAAGCCGGCCTCCCTCTACGTCTATGTCAGCCGCGGTTTGCTTCGCTCGGAGCCCGGAACCGGACGCAGCCGGCGCTACCGCGTCGAGGATCTCGATCGGCTGATCTCCCGCCGCGAAGGCGCCGAAGGCGCGCTCGACTTCGGCGCACCGGTTCTCGACTCGGCCCTGACCCGCATCGCCGACGGGCGGTTCTTTTATCGCGGACGCGACGCGCTCGGCCTCGCCGCGACTGCGACATTGGAAGACGTCGCCTGCCTCCTCTGGAACACGACCGATGACGTTGCGTTCGGGCGACGGAACCAACCGCAACCGGTCGAGGCGCCCAAGGGTCGCCTCGATCCCACGCTCCGGTTGCAGGCGATGCTGCCGCTGGCGGGTGTCGCCGATACCGGCGCCAGCGCCCAGGACCGCGACGCCCGCCTCGCCGCCGCCGGCCGCGTTCTGCGTTTCGTTGCCGGCGTGCTCTCCGGCAGGCGCTCAGGCACGATACCCTGCCACCAGCTCCTGGCGACGGCGTGGAAGGTAAAGCCTTCGGCCGCCCCCCTGATCCGCGCCGCGCTGGTGCTCAGCGCCGACCACGAGTTGAACCCCTCCTCCTTCGTCGCCCGCTGCGTCGCCTCGACCGGCGCCTCGCTCCATGACGCCGTCTCGGCAGGACTGGCCGCTCTTCAGGGTCCGCGCCATGGCGGCGTGACCCGGCGCGCCGCGGCCTGGCTTCGCGAGATCGATGGCGCCGCTGACCCGGCCCGCGCGGTTGCCGACCGCGCCCGCCGCGGCGACCGGTTCCCCGGCTTCGGCCATCCGCTTTACCCGGCCGGCGACCCTCGCGCCCGCTTCCTCATGGACGCGCTGGAGAAGGCCTTTCCACGCGACCCAATGCAAAGGCGCCTGAGGACGATCGCCGACGCGGTCGCGGTGCAGACGGGCGTGCCCGCCAAC
>CAMDFP010000285.1 GCA_945897335.1 Asaia bogorensis
TTCGGCGGGAGAGGGGGCACGAGGTGTCTGGGTCTACCGGTCGACGTCGACCAGATGCTTCGGCCAGCGTGCCGGCAGCACCAGCACGGCATCGAAGCGGATGGTCAGGTGGGCGAGGTCGGGCCGGCGGTTGAGCAGCCACTCGGCGGCGCGCCGGATGCGGGCCTGCTGCTGCGGTCGGATCGACTCGGCAGCGTCGGCGAGGGTGCCGCGGGTCTTCACCTCGATCACCGCCAGCACGCGGCCGCGGCGGACGACGAGGTCGATCTCGCCCACGGGCGTCTTCAGGTTGCGGGCGACCGGCCGGTAGCCGCGAAGCAGGAGGGCGAGCAGCGCCAGCGCTTCCGCCCGCCGGCCGCGGCTGCGCCGGGCGCGGCCGTCCTCAGTCCGTCTTTGAGAGGGCCAGCGCACGCGCATAGGCCTCCTTGCGGCCGACGCCGAGCCGGATCGCGACCTCGGCCGCCGCGTCCTTGACGCTCAAGCCCCGGGCCAGCGCCTCGGCCACCGCGGCGTCGAGCCGGCCGGCGGTCGGCGCCTCGTCCTCCGCCGGCGGGCCGACCACGACCACCACCTCGCCCCGCGGCGGCCCGGACGCCGCATAGGCCTCGGCAAGCGCGGCGAGGCGGCCGCGCCGGGTCTCCTCGAACAGTTTGGTCAGCTCGCGCGCGACCGCGGCCGGCCGGTCGCCGTAGACCGCCAGCGCGTCGGCGAGGGAATCGGCGAGGCGTTGCGGGGATTCGAAGAAGATCAGCGTTCCCGGAAACCCGGCGGCCTCGCCGAACCAGCGCCGACGCGCCGTCGATTTCGGCGGCGGAAATCCCAGAAAGGCGAAGCGGTCTGTCGGCAGCCCGGCGACGGCGAGCGCGGCCAGGCTGGCCGAGGCGCCGGGGATCGGGAAGATCCGGTGGCCCGCGGCGATGGCCTCCTGCACCAGCTTGTAGCCGGGGTCGGAGACCAGAGGCGTGCCGGCGTCGGAGACCAGCGCCACGGCTTCGCCGCGGGCGAGCCTGGCCAGAAGCAACGGCCGCTGCCGTTCGGCGTTGTGGTCGTGGTAGGCAAGGAGGGAGGCCCTCAAGCCATGTATGGTCATCAGCTTCGCCGTCGTCCGCGTGTCCTCGCAGGCGACCGCATCCGCCATCTTCAGGACATCGAGGGCGCGTAGGGTGATGTCACGGGCATGGCCTATCGGCGTCGAGACCAGGTAGAGCCCGGGCGCGAGTTTACCGTGGGGCGGGGCTTCGCTACCCTCGCCCGCAGATGGAGGTGATGATGGCGCATCGGCCGGCGACGAGGTCATGGATGGGGCGGACGCTCCTCGGAATGGCCGGGCTTGCGCTTCTGCTGGGCGCGTGTGGCGGACCCGGCACCGTAGCGAACCCGTTCGGCGGGCCGCAAGCGCGGGCGCCGGGGCCGATCGGCCAGCCGCTGCCGGTGCAGCCTCTGATGGCGCCGCCGCCGCCGCTGCCGGTGCAGCCCCAGGCCCAGATCGTGCTGACGCCGCCGCCGCCTTCGGGCGACGAGCCCAAGGTGGCGCTGCTGCTGCCGCTCAGCGGCCGCGACGCGGCCTTGGGCCAGCAGCTGCTGGAGGCGGCCGAGCTCGCCATGTTCGATTCCGCGGACGAGCGTTTCACCCTGGTGCCGCTGGATACCGCCGGCACGCCTGACGGCGCCCGCGAGGCCGCCGGCAAGGCGATCGGCATGGGCGCCCGCCTGATCCTGGGGCCCCTGTTCGGATCGGAGGCACAGGCCGTGGCACCTGTCGCCCGCGCTGCCGGCGTCAACGTCGTGACCTTCTCCAACGACCAGTCGATCGCCGGCGACGGCGTCTTCGTCTTCGGCTTCCTGCCGCGTCCGCAGGTCGATCGCATCGTCGGATACGCCGCCGGCAAGGGCTCCAAGCGCTTCGCCCTCCTGGCGCCGCGCGGCGGCTTCGGCGACACGGTCTCGGACGAGCTGCAGAAGGCGGCGCGCGCCAACCGCGCCCAGGTGACCAAGAGCGAAACCTACGAATCGGGATCCGGCGATCTCTCGCCGACCGTCCGCCGCTTCGCCGACTTCGAGCGGCGCTCGGCGGCGCTGGCCAACGAGAAGAAGCAATACGAAGGCAAGACCGACGAGGTCTCGCGCCAGGCGCTCCGCCGGCTCGAAGGCATGCAGGGCCAGGGCGACCTCGGCTTCGACGCGCTGCTGGTGCCCGAAGGCGGCGACCGGTTGAAGTCGCTGGCGCCGCTGCTGTCGGTCTACGACATCGACCCGAAGGCCGTCCGGCTGCTCGGCACCGTGCTCTGGGACGATCCGGCGCTCGCAGCCGAGCCGAGCCTTCGCGGTGCCTGGTTCGCCGCGCCGCCGCCGGAGGGCCGGGCCGAGTTCGAGGCCAGCTACGAGACGACCTTCCGGCGGAAGCCGCCGCGGCTGGCGACGCTGGCCTACGACCTGGTGGCGCTGGCGGCGGTGCTGGCGAAGCTCGACACGAGGCCGGACTTCGGCCGCACCGCGCTCACCCAGTCGACCGGCTTCGCCGGCGTCGACGGGTTGTTCCGCTTCCTCCCCGACGGGCGCAGCGAGCGCGGCTACGCCATTCTCGAGATCGGCGACCGCCAGCGCCGCGTCGTCGATCCTGCGCCGGAGAGTTTTGCAGCGCCGCTCACCAACTAAGAGGCCGCTTGAAATTTCCGTGCCCTTTCGGCACATTGCCGCCGCCATGAGCCCGTTGAGGACCATTTCACGACGACGACAAGGCCACGCGCTTTAGCGCGCGGCGTCTGTCGTCTTCGCTCAAGGCCTCCCGCTTTTTATCTTTGTCGTCCGAGGTCCCGAACGAGACGGATGCCGCGTCTGCCGGCTGATCCCTTGTCTCACGCGTCGGAAACGGACCTCGATCCATGCATGCCCTCACTCCCGAGCGGGCCGAAGACGGCACCGCCATCGATGCTCTCCTCGATCACGCCTTCGGCGCCAACCGGCACGAGCGCACGGTCTACCAGCTCCGGCTCGGCGCGCCGCTGGCGGCGCTGTCGCTGGTGGCTCGTAAGCGCGGCCGGCTGATCGGCAGCCTCCGCTTCTGGCCGGTCGAGATCGACCGCGGCGCCGATGCGGTTCTGCTCGGGCCCCTCGTGGTCGATCCGGCAATGCAGGGCCAGGGCATCGGCAAGGCGCTGGTCGCCAACGGCCTCTCGGCCGCGGCGAAGATCGGCTACGGCCTCTGCCTGGTCTCCGGCGATCCGGCCTATTACCGGCCCTGCGGCTTCGTCCCGGCCGACCCGCTGGGTCTCGCCTTGCCGGGTCCTGTGGCGGCCGGTCATTTCCAGGTGAAGGAGCTGTCGCCCGGCTGGCTCGCGCTCGCCCGCGGCAAGGTCCGGCCGGCCATGGGCCGCAGCGTCGTCGCGGCATGATCGACGCCCGCACCGCCGTCATCGACCTCGCCTCGGCGCTACCCGACGACGGCGGCGCCTGGGTGTCGCCGGCTCGCGCCGGGCCGGATGACGATCGTGCCGGCGGGCGTCCGCCACCGTGCTCGGGTCGAGGCGGAGGCCCTGATCCTGGTCTTCGACGCTCTTTAGCGGCGCGTCAGGCCGCGGTGACGACCGAACGGATGTGGCGGACGAGGACGGCGAAATCGACCGGCTTGGCGAAGTAGGTGTCCTCGTCCCGGAGGCCGAGCTCGAAGAGCCGGAGCCGGGGGACGCCCGAGCTGACGGCGAAGGGCAGGCCGGGCCGGAGGACGCGGATCCAGTTGACGAGGCCGACGCCGTTCATCGTGCCCGGCATCGTCACGTCGGTGAAGACGAAGTCGACGCGGCCCCCGCTTTCGAGGACGGCGATCGCCTCGGCGGCGCTGGCCGCCGTCACCACGTCGAAACCTTCGTCGCGCAGGCTGTCGCTGGCGAGAAGCCGGATCAGGGTCTCGTCCTCGACGACGAGAACCGTGGCCGGCCCGGCAGCGGCGGTCGTGACGCTGGTGATTTCGACGCTCAAGGCGAGGCCCCCGAGGACAGGTGATCCACCCTCGCCTGTGTTGGCGGGTGGGTCGAGAAAAATTTGTGCAAAAGTGTTTACGTCCGAGTCGCGATGAATATTTCATGGCGCCCGCCGATTTCCGCCATTGGCCGGTTCACGGGGCGTCGGCGGGGAAATGGGCGTAAGCTCGGTTCGTCGCTGAAGGGGTGGGTCGGGGTGGTGTCTATCGTGAATAGTTCCTTCGAGGCTGCCGCCCAGCGACTGGCGGCGATCGTCGAGTCCTCCGACGACGCGATCCTGAGCAAGGATCTCGACGGCACCATCGAGAGCTGGAACCGCGGGGCCGAGCGGCTCTTCGGCTATACGGCCGACGAGGCGATCGGCCAGCCGGTCACCCTGCTGATTCCTCCGGACCGCCTCGCCGAGGAACCCGGCATCCTCGAGCGCATCAGGCGCGGCGAGCGCGTCGCCCACTACGAGACGGTGCGCCGGCGCAAGGACGGCACGCTGGTCGACATCTCGCTCTCGGTGTCGCCGATCAGGGACGCCGAGGGCAGGATCGTCGGCGCGGCGAAGATCGCCCACGACATCACCGCGCTCAGGCGCATCCAGAAGCAGCAGACCCTCCTCCTCAGGGAGATGAACCACCGCGTCAAGAACCTGTTCGCGGTGGCGGGCAGCCTGGTGACCTTGAGCGCGCGCGGGGCCTCGACCCCGGCCGAGCTGGCCTCCGCCGTCCGCGTGCGCCTGAACGCGCTGGCGCGGGCGCATGAGCTCACCCTGACCGATCCGGCGGCGGCCGAGGTGAAGGTCGACCGGACGACGACGCTGGCCGAGCTCGTCCGCACGATGGTCTCGCCCTTCGTCGACGGCGATGCGAAGGAGGGCGAGCGCCTCGCCGTGAGCGGCCCCGGGGTCACGATCGGCTCCGCCGCCGTGACCCATCTCGCCCTCATCCTCAACGAGCTGGCGACCAACGCCGCCAAGTACGGCGCGCTCTCGACCCCGGCCGGGCGGCTCGACGTCGGCTGGTCGATCGACGGCGACTGGCTCAGGTTCCGTTGGCGGGAGCGCGGCGGGCCGGCGGTCGCCACCGGCGAGGACAGCGAGGGCTTCGGCAGCCTGCTCGCCCGCGTGACCGTGACCAGCCAGTTCGGCGGCGAGATCCAGCGCCGCTGGAAGCCGGAAGGCCTCGACGTCGAGATGTCGATCCTCACCGCGCGGCTGAAGGCCTAGAGCGCATTCCGGAACCCTCCCCCGCGGGACGACGCGGGAGAGGGGGCTCGAGGCAATTCCTCTCGAGCGGATCCCGCCCTAGCGCAGCTTGCGCCCGCCGGCTGCTGCTGCTTCGGGGTCCTCTCGCCGGGTCCGCTCGGCGATCGCCGTCATGGTCGCGATCGTCGGACCCAGCTCGGCTTCAGGCTTCGACCTGACCAGGTCCGAAAGGTCGCTGCAAGCGTCGGCCAGCCGGAGATACCCGACGTTGCCGGCATGAGAGACCATGTCGTGCATATCCGCTCCCAGGCGCTGCCGCTCGATCGAGCCCGCGTCCAATCCCCGGATGAAGCCGTCCCACGTCTTCCAGAACGTCGCCTTCATTTCCACCAGCCGCGCGGTGCCCAGGAGCCGCCTGAGCGTGCTTGCCGCGAACTCGTCGATCAGCGCCTTGGGCTCCCGCGTGTCCGTCGCTGAGGGCGAAGGCCGGGACAGCACCCGGGCGAGCTGCGCGATGAGCGCACGTTCCTCGATGGGCTTGGCGATGTGGCCGTCCATGCCGGCCGCCAGGGCCTCCGCGATGTGCTCGGGCAGCGCGTTCGCGGTGAGGGCGAGGATCGGCGTCCGGCGCCCGTCGGGCTCGAGCTTACGGATCTCGCGCGCGACCTGGTAGCCGTCGAGGTCGGGAAGCTGGACGTCCAGCAGGATCGCGTCGAACGCGCCGGCGAGCGCCAGGTCGATGGCTTCGATGCCTCGGATCGCCGTGGTCACCTCGTGCCCTTGCGCCCGCAGCATCGCGCCGGCGATTTCCAGGTTCATCGGCAGATCGTCGACGAGGAGGATGCGGCCGGTGCGGGCCCCAGTTGCGTCATCGGCAGGGCGGGCGTCCGGTTCGGGTGTCGCGTCCAGGGGCACGGTCAGGCGGACGGTGGTGCCTGTCCCGACCTTGCTGTCGAGGGTCAGCGAGCCGCCCATCAGCTCGGCGAGCCGGCGCGAGATCGAGAGGCCGAGCCCGGTGCCGCCGCGTCCCTTGGCGATCCCGCCCTCGGCCTGGGTGAAGCGCTCGAAGACCGAGGCGACCTTGTCCTCGGGAATGCCGATGCCGGTGTCGATGACGTCGATCCTGAGCGCAGGCGTCCGCCCCGGTTCGTTCCCCTCACCGACCGCGATCGCGACCGCCCCCTTGTCGGTGAACTTGATGGCGTTGCTGACGAGGTTGATGAGGATCTGCTTGAGGCGCACCGGGTCGATCCGGATCCAGCGCGGCAGCGCCGG
>CAMDFP010000286.1 GCA_945897335.1 Asaia bogorensis
CATGCGCCGGGCGTCGCCGAGATCCACGGCCATCTGGGTGAGGCGCTGCTGGCCGAGACCCAGGTCGGACCGGCCGCCTCCTCATTCCGCCGCGCGCTCGTTCTCGATCCGCGCCTGCCTTCGGCGCTCTCCGGCATCGGCACGATCGCGGCCGCTCTCGGACGCGGCAATCGGGCGGGCCGCTGGCACACGGCCGCCCTCGCGATCTCCCCGGACTTCCCACCCAGCCTGCGCGGCCTCGGCGAGGCGCGCCTGCTTTCGGGCGATGCCAAGGGTGCCATCGCGGGATTCGAGTCGGCGCTTCGGACCCTGCCGCAGGATCTGGCACTACTCGGCAATCTCGCCGTCGCCTGGCGAGAGGCCGGACGACTCGACCGCGGCCTCTCCTATCAGCGGCGAATCCTCGCGCTGCAGCCAGCGACCGGCCCCACGCTTGGGCATCTGTCGCAGGGCCTGTCGGTTCTCGGCCGGCCGGAGCTGGCCGTCACCATCGCGCGCCGCCGCCTGGCGACGGAGTCGAGCGAGTCGGCGCGGAAATCTCTGAAGGCGAACCTGCTCTATCTGCCGGGCATCGATCCGGCTGGCGCCCTCGCCGAGAGAAAGCGGCTCGCGCCCGCCAGCGCCGAGCCACCCCGCTGGCGCAAAGAAATCGAACCCGAACGCCCGTTGCGCATCGGCTACGTCTCCTCCGATCTCCGCGACCATCCGGTGGCGCGCAGCCTGCTGCCGCTGATCGCCGGCCATGACCGCACACGCATCGAGCCTCACCTCTATGGCGAGGTCGCCCGCGAAGATGCAGTCACCGCGCGCTTCCGCGAGATCGCCGCCTGGCGCTCGACCATCGGTCTCGACGACGAGGCGCTGGCGCGGACGATGCGGAAGGACGGCATCGACATCGCCGTCTTCGTCGCCGGTTCCTTCGACGCCAACCGGCTGGAGGCCGCCGCCCGGCGCTGCGCGCCCGTGCAGATCAGCCTGCATGACGGCGCGACCAGCGGCATCGAGGCGATCGACGCCCTCATCGCCGATCCCTGGCTGGTGCCGCGGCGGGAGAGCGACCGCTTCACCGAGCGCGTGCTGCGACTACCGAATCTCTACCTGCACCAGGCGATCACCGATGCGCCGGACCCGGCCCTGCCGGACGGCCCGCCGGTCTTCGCCGCAGCCGCCAACCCCGCCAAGCTCAACCCGCGCACCCTGGCGCTGTGGTCACGGGTGCTGGAGGCGGTGCCCGAGGCGCGACTCAGGCTCCGCTATCGGGCGGCCTTTCACGACGCGAGCCTGCGGCAGGCGATTGCATCGGCCTTGCCGGCAGGCCGCGTCGACTTCGCCGAAGGCGAAGACTCGGCGTCCGCCCACCTCGCCTTCTACCGGGAGGCGCACGTCAGTCTCGACACTTGGCCCTTCTCAAGCTCGACCTCGAGCTTCGAGGCCCTGTGGATGGGCGTGCCGGTGGTGACGCAAGTCGGCGGCTCGATGGCCGAGCGCTGGACCGGCGCGCTCCTCCAGGCGGTCGGGCGGCGGGAGTGGATCGCAGCCGACGAGTCGGCCTATGTGGCGTGCGCCGCGGCTCTGATCCGTGATCGCGAACGGCTTGCGACGGAGCGGGTCAATCTGCGGACCGCACTGGCCCCCCTCACCGACGGGACACGCCGCGCGCGACAGGTCGAACGGCTCTACCGCGCCCTTTGGCACCGGTGGAGCGAGGGCAGAGGCAAGTGAGTCCCCCGCATCTCAATGCTGAGTGGATTTGTCCTTCAACGGCCCCTTGATCAGGGTCTCGGCGATCTGCACAGCGTTCAGCGCCGCGCCTTTGCGGAGGTTGTCGCCGACCACCCAGAGCGAGAGGCCGTGCTTCACCGTGGCATCGCGGCGGATACGGCTGACATAGACATTGTCCTCACCGGCGACCTCGACCGGGGTGACGTAGCCCTCGTCGACGCGGCGGTCGATCACGGTCACGCCCGGCGCCTTCTTGAGCGCGTCGCGCGCCGTCCTCTCGTCGATCGCATGATCGAACTCGACGTTGATCGCCTCGGAATGACTGATGAAGACGGGCACGCGCACGCAGGTGGCGACCACGGCGATATCGCGGCCCAGGATCTTCTTGGTCTCGACCACCATCTTCCACTCCTCCTTGGTCGAGCCGTCTTCCATGAAGGCGTCGATGTGGGGAATGACGTTGAAGGCGATCTGCTTGGTGAACCGTTCCTTGCTGATCGGATCGTTGACGTAGATGGCGCGGGTCTGGCTGAACAGCTCGTCCATCGCGTCGCGGCCTGCCCCGGAGACGGACTGGTACGTGGCGACCACCACGCGCTTGATCCGCGCCAGATCGTGCAGCGGCTTCAGCGCCACCACCATCTGGATGGTCGAGCAGTTGGGGTTGGCGATGATGCCGCGCTTGGCGTAGGTGGTGAGGGCTTCGGGGTTGACCTCGGGCACCACCAGCGGCACGTCGGGGTCCATGCGGAACTGCGAGGTGTTGTCGATGACGATGGCGCCGGCCTTCGCCGCCCGCGGCGCATGTGCGGCCGAGACCTTGGCGCCGGCCGAGGACAGCACGATGTCGGTGCCCTTGAAGTCGAAATGGGCGAGGTCCTGGACCTTGAGGGTGTGGTCGCCGTAGCTGATCTCGCGGCCGAGCGAGGCCGAAGAGGCTAGCGCCACCACGTCGTCCGCCGGGAATTCCCGCTCGGAGAGGATCTGCAGCATCTCGCGTCCGACATTGCCGGTCGCGCCGACAATCGCCAGCCTGTAGCCCATGACGTGCCTCGAATTTCCTGTGTGGGGGCTATCTAGGCTGCCCGACCTTCCGAGGCAAGGTGACACCGGCCCGGAAACGCGGGAGACTTGGGTTCATGGACGGCCGATCGCCCGACTATGCCTCCTTCTGGCCCCGCTACCTGCGGGAGCACCGCCGGCCCGAGACGCGGGCGCTGCACTATGTCGGCACGGGCCTGGCGCTCGGGCTGCTGGCGGCGGCGATCCTCACCGCCGACTGGCGGCTGGTCCCGGCAGCGGTCGTCTCGGGCTACATGTTCGCCTGGATCGCCCATGCCGCGGTCGAGCGGAACCGCCCGGCGACCTTTACCCACCCCTGGTGGTCATTGATCAGCGACTTTCGCATGTTCGGGCTCTGGGCGAGCGGCCGGCTGAAGGCGCACCTGCACAAATCCGCGGCAGAATAGCCCAGCGACCCGAAGGGTCTTGAACTCGGAGGCCGGCTATGGTTCCTTCGCCGATTATCCCGTTAATAGAAAATTAACCTGGACGGCGTATGCGGGACCCGCTCGGAGGAAACATCCGGACCTTGGTGGTGGACCGCAATCCTGCGTTCGTCCAGGAGGTCGGCGATGTCTTCAAGACGACCCGGCTCGGCGCGGTCGATGGGACGGGGTCGGTCACCGAAGCCCGCGAGCGGTTGACCGAAGGTTCAGGCAAGTACGACCTTGCGATCGTCGAGCTCGGTGACAGCGGCGAGCTCGGCTTCGACCTCCTGAAATGGGTCCGCACCGATGCGAGCTCGGCGACGCCGGCGCTCCCGGTCATCGCCACCTCGCCGATCTTCACCGCCGATCAGGTCCGCCGCTCGATCGACTGCGGCGCCGACTACTTCCTGACCAAGCCGTTCAACCGCGAGCGGCTGCTGGGTGCGGTCGAGCGGACCGTCCTGAAGCCGCGCCGGTTCGTCGTCACCGCCAACTACGTCGGCCCCGATCGCCGCACGCGCGCCGATCAGGATTCGATCGAGCGCCGCCATACCGCCGACACGCGCGTGCATCGGATCCGCGATCCGTTCCGCTTCGCCCTCGATGACGGGGCTCTGGTCATCGCCTTCGAGCATCTGCGGGATGCCAAGCCGCGTGCGCTTCCAGCCGAGGCGATCCGGAAGGCGATCGCCGCCGTCGCCGCGTCGCGCGAGCGCGCCGCCGAGGCGATGGGAGACTATTCCCAGAGGCTGGACGGCGACTTCGACGAGTTCGGGCGCAACCCCTTCGGCACCGGCCGGGTCAAGATCAACGAGACCGCGACCCAGGCCGCACTCGATTCCTCCGCCGCCGGCTTCACGCTGATGAGCGCCGTCTCACGCTCGCTCGCCCATTACACCGGGGGCGAGTACCTCGTCTCCGGACGGTTCATGGAGTTCGTGAAGGCGCACCTGATCGCTTTCCGCACGGCGGTCCGCCACAAGATTCTCGACGATGGCGGCACGGTCGGGCGCGAGCTGATGGGCCTTGTGGCAAATGCCCGCAAGGCCTTCACCTCGAAGAGCTGACCCGCCGCCCGGCTGGTCTCAGTACATGCGGAGCTGAGTCCGGCGCTCGTTCTCGATCACAAACTCGATCGTGCAGCGGACGCCCGCGGGATCGAACTCGAGCTGGACATCGCCGTCGAGATCGGCGGGGAGCGCGTGTTCGATCAGCCTGGATCCGAAGCCGCGATGCTGCGGAGGATCGACGGCGGGCGGGTCGGCGAGGCTACATTCCGACCGCTCTCTGAGCCTCGAGGTCGGCATCGGTACGCTTGCCCGGCTTCGCCGCGCCGGCATAGAGCACGTTCAGCTGCCGCTCGGTGATCAGCCGATGGCGCTCGACCGCGGCCGGATGAAGATCGCCCTCGGGCCGGGTCTCGTGGTCGAAGTTGCCGTAGACGTCCTTGCCCCGAACCAACGTCGCGCTGGTCCGGTCGATGCCGAGTTGGCGAAGCCGGGTCGGGATGTAGCGGACCGCAAAGCCGACGCGCGGAACTTCGGTCCGGTTGTCGGACGATCCATGCACCAGAAGTACGTGGTGAAGCGACATCTCGCCTGGCTTGAGCACGACGTCGATGGCCTTGTCCTCGTCGACTTTGACGGCGATCTCCTGGCCGCGCGACAACATGTTCTTCTCGTTGAAGGTGTCAGCATGCTGGAGCTGGGTCTTGTGCGTGCCCGCCACCACACGCATGCAGCCCGATGCAGGCGTGCTCGGCGTGAAGGCGACCCAGGCAGTCAGCACGTCCGGCGCCGACAGACCCCAATATGTTGCATCCTGATGCCAGGTGATGAAGTTGCCGTCGTGAGGCCGCTTGTGGAAGAAGCCGGACGACCAGCAGAAGATGTCCGGTCCAAGCAAAGGCTCGACCGCATCGAGGATGCGGTCGCTGGCGACGACGTCGTAGAGCCAGGGAAAGAGAAGATGAGCCTTCTGGTTGGTCCGGCCCTTGAACGGACCGCCCAGCTTGGCCTCGGATTCGACCAGTCGCTGATAGAGGCCGCCGGCCTCACCCTCCGAGAAGACGCGGACCGGGAAATGGTAACCGCGCTCTTCATAGGCGGCGGCTTCAGCGGCGTTCAGAGCCAGAGGCATAGGATCTCCTTTTCCTTTCGGAAACGGTGCCATAGTGCCGACGGCTGGGACGCTCGGTCAAGCGGACCCAACCTCAGGCGAAGTCCTTCGCCAAAGCGTCGCGCACCGGCTCCGGCATCACTGCGAGGTGGCCGTATTCGGGGTGCGTGAAACCGACGATGACCTGGGCTCCGGGCGTTCGGAACCGGGCGATCTGAGCCGGGCTGAACCGGAAGCGCACGAATTGCACGCTGGAGGCCTTGCCCTCGGCCGTCGTCCGGTCCTGATCTTCTTCCGGCTCACCCCGAATGCGCTCGCCGCCGACCTCGATGAACGCCGTCTCCTCGACACCGCCCAGCCGGCCCAGCACGCGGGCGCGGCGCAACGGATCATCGATCTCGAACATCACAGTCGCCGTCAGCTCGTTGCCCTGAGGGATCAGCGGGTTGTAGGCGTCGAGCTCGCCCTGGACCTGCTCCTCGCCGCCCTTCTCGATGTGCAGCATCTCGTGGATCTGCAGCCACATCGTGTCCCAGGATTCGAAGAGGAAGATGGCGAACGGCCCGACCTCGAGCCGCCGGCGCTTCTTCAGTGCGACGATAGCCGAGCGCCGTTCCTTCCGGACCTTGGCATACTCCGCCATCGACAGGACGTCGCTCTTGGCAATCGCACGCTTCATCGCTTCACTCGATTCCATAGGCGCGGGCGAAGAGCTGGATCGGATGCAGCGCCTCCCCCGGCACGTCTACGCCGTCCAGCCGCTCCATCCCTTGGAGAATGTGGGAGGCCGCGAGCGGACACTCCGAGACGACGTGCGGCCGCTTCAGCTTGGCCACCTGCTGGGCGACCGGCTTCCCGATCTTGAGCGCGACCTCGAAGTTCTCGACCATCACGCCCCAAGAACCACCGTGACCCGAGCAGCGTTCCACCACGGCGACCTGGGCGTTGGGGACGAGGCGCAGCATCTCGGCCGCCTTCGGCCCCATGTTCTGCGCCCGCGCGTGGCAGGCGAGATGCACGGTGACGCCGCCGTCGAGCGGCGTCAGCCCCGGCGCCAGGCCCTCACGCTTGGCGATGTCGACGACGTATTCGCTGATGTCGAAGCTGG
>CAMDFP010000287.1 GCA_945897335.1 Asaia bogorensis
CCGTGGATCTCGGCGACGCCCGGCGCATGCTTCACCGCCGCGCGGAACCGCTCCGCCGCCTCCCGCGCCCGGTCGAGGATCAGCAGGATGCGGCCGAAATTGTTCTGGGCCTCGGCATAGTCCGGCTTGGCACGGACGGAGGCCGCAAGGCGCTGGAGGGCGAGTTCCTGGTTCCCCTGCTGGAAGGCGACGAGGCCGGCGATGTGGAGCGCCGTCGGCTCCTTCGGGCTCTGGGCCAGCACCTCGGCAAGGATCGGTTCCGCCTCGGCGAGGCGCCCGGCCTGGAAGGCGGCTAAGGCCTGCTGCAGTCGCGGGCCGGGTGCGCCCGCCTTCGCCTGGGCCCGCCGCTCGTGACGGTTCATCAGCTCTTCTGAAGCGCGCTTCGGAGGCTGCCGCCGGCCTCGGCCAGAGCTCGCTCGGCGGCTTCCGGGGTCAGCCCCTTCAGCACCAGCACCGCCGGCTTCACCCGGCCGTTGCAGCGGGAGAGCGCGTCCCGTGCCGCGTCCTCGCTGGTCCCGGTCAACTCGATCAGCATGCGCTCGCTGCGGCGGCGCAGCTTGGCGTTGGTGGCGCGGAGATCGACCATGTAGCCGTCATGAACCCGGCCGAGCCTGGTCATCACCAGGGAGGAGAGCAGGTTGAGGGTCGCCTTCTGCGCCGTGCCCGCCTTCATCCGGGTGGAGCCGCCGATCGCCTCCGTGCCGGTATCGAGCAGGATCGGGAACTCGGCCGCCGCCAGCAACGCTGCGCCGGGATTGTTGGCGATGCCGATGCCGAGCGCACCACGCGCGCGGCCGGCCTCGAGCGCGGCGATGGTGTAGGGCGTCGAGCCGCTGGCGGCGACGGCGATCACCACGTCGTTGGCGGCCACATTCGCCTCGGCGATGTCGCGGGCGCCGGCCTCGCGATCGTCCTCGGCCCCTTCGACGGCGCGCACCAGCGCTCCCTCGCCGCCGGCCAGCAAATAGACCACCCGCTCGGCCGGCCAGTCGAAGGTCGGGATCAGCTCGACCCCATCGAGCAGGCCGAGCCGGCCGGAAGTGCCGGCGCCGACATAGACCAGCCGCCCGCCGGCCCTCAGCCGCGCGGTCATCGCCTCGGCCGCCGCCTCGATCTGCCCGGCGGCCGCGCGCACGGCGGCGATCGCCGCCATCTGGCCTTCGATGAAGACATCCAGGATGTCGCGGCTGGGCCAGGCATCCAGGCCGCGGTAGCGGGCGCCGACGGATTCGGTGGACATGCGACTCCCGGATTCGACAGGCGCGCATGCTAGCATCCACCCGAACCGACTGGGAACCTCGTGACACCTCGTCTTCTGACCGAGGCGCTGGAAGCGCCCGACCGCATCGCCGACCAGCTCGCCGCCAACCGGCCGGCGATCGCCGACATCGTCGGCCGCCTGAAGGCGTCGCCGCCGCGCTTCATCGTCAGCGGCTCCCGTGGCTCGTCCTCGCATGCGGCGCGCTTCGGCAAATACCTGATCGAGACGAGGCTCGGCATATTCACCGCGGCGGCGGCGCTTTCGGTCGCGACGCTCTACCGGGCGCCGATGAAGCTCGACGGCGCGCTGTTCCTGTCCGTCTCGCAATCCGGCCGCAGCCCCGACCTGGTGGTGCAGGCGGAGGCGGCGAAGGCGGCCGGCGCCACGACCCTGGCGCTGGTCAACGATGTCGACTCGCCGCTGGCCAAGGCGTCCGACGCGGTCCTGCCGCTGCTTGCGGGCCCCGAGACCAGCGTCGCCGCCACCAAGACCTTCCTCGCGTCGCTCTCGGCCCTGGCCCAGCTCGTCGCCATATGGTCTGACGACAAGGCGCTGACCTCCGCGCTCGACCGTCTGCCGTCGGCGCTGAAGCAGGCGGCGGGCAGGGAATGGAACCTGCCGGTGGGATCGGCGGCCTCGTTCTTCGCCGTCGGCCGCGGTCTCGGCTTCGCCATCGCCTCGGAGGCGGCGCTGAAACTCAAGGAGGTGCTCGGCCTCCATGCCGAGGCCTATTCCGGCGCCGAGTTGCTGCACGGGCCGGTGGCGCTGGTCAAGCCGGGCTTCCCGGTCCTGGCCTTCGTCCAGGACGACGAGGCGCGGCCGTCGATGGAAGAGACCTTGGCCGCGGTCGCCGCCAAGGGCGCGACCGTGACGCGCGTGCCGACGGGAGCCCCGCCGCTGCATCCCGCGCTCGACCTGATCCTCCAGGCGCAGGTGTTCTATCCCTGGGTGGCGCGGGCCGCCGTCGCGCGCGGGCTCGATCCCGATCACCCGCGGCATCTCCGCAAGGTGACGGAGACCCTGTGAAGGCGCTCATCGGCGGTCAGGTCTTCGATGGCGAGACGATCCGCCCGGGCCTCGCCGTACTTGTCGACGGCGGGATCATCGCGGCGGTCGTGCCCGTGCTCGGTGTGCCGTCGTCGGCCGAGCGGGTTCCGCTCGACGGCGGCCTGCTGGCGCCGGGATTCATCGACCTGCAGGTCAACGGCGGTGGCGGGGTGCTCTTCAACACGACGCCGACCGTGGACGCGATCCGTGCCATCGGCCGTGCCCACCGCTCATTCGGCACCACCGGCTTCCTAGTCACCTTCATCACCGATTCCACCGAGAAGATGGCGGCGGCCATCGCGGCGACACGCAACGCCCTGGCGGCCGGCGTGCCCGGCCTTCTCGGCCTGCACCTCGAAGGGCCGTTCCTCAACCCGGCGAAGCGCGGCATCCATGACGAGCGCTTCGTGCGCTCCCCCAACCAGGGCGACCTGGCGCTCCTCGCCGAGCTGCCGGTCGGCCGCACTCTGGTCACCCTGGCGCCGGAGCAGGCGCCGGCCGGGCTGATCGAACGGCTGGTCGCGGCCGGCGTCATCGTCGCCGCCGGCCACACCGATGCCGGCTACGACCAGGCGATGGACGGGTTCCGCCGCGGCATCGCCGGCGTCACCCATCTCTTCAACGCGATGACGCCGATGGCCTCGCGGGCTCCCGGCATGGTCGGGGCCGCTCTCGATCATCGTCCGACCTGGTGCGGCCTCATCGTCGACGGCCATCACGTCCACCCGGCCGTGCTGCGCAGCGCCATCGCCGCCAAGCCCAGGGGCACGATGATCCTGGTGACCGACGCGATGCCGCCGGCCGCCGGCGGGCCTGCTACCTTCGATCTCGGCGGACGCCCAATCCGGGCCGAAGGCGGCCGGCTGCTCGGCGAGGACGGAACGCTGGCCGGTGCCGACCTCGACATGGCCCGCGCCGTCGCCAACGCCGTCCGCCTCCTTGGCCTCAAGGCGGAGGAGGCGCTGCGCATGGCCTCGCTCTATCCGGCTCAGGCGCTCGGGCTCACCGATCGTGGCCGCATCGCCGCCGGACAGCGCGCGGATCTCGTTCTCCTCGACGATCGGCTGGATGTGATCGACACCTGGATCGGCGGGGCTCGTGCCGGCGCGTGACGCTGCCCGCCGCCTCCATCTCGCCGCGCGTCGCCTCGCCGCGCTGGATCTTGCCGAACGCGGGCTGAAGATACGGCCTGACGATCCCGCCTGCCTGTCCTGGCGGGCCGACCTCTTGAAGGCGCTCGATCTGCCTCACAATGCGGCAGCCCGGCGAAGCGGCGGATTCGGCGTCGATCTGGCCGAAGCCTGCCTCGATCCTTTCGCGGAGATCGGCTTGCCGGCGATCGAGAGCGCAGCCCTTTACCTCGCGCAGTTCGATCCCGACATCGACGACGCGCGCCTGGTCGAGGCACATCGGGCCTGGGGGCGGCGGAACGCCGATCCGCTGCCGCGACATAAGCATTCGCCCGCCACGCACGGGCGTCTCCGCATCGGCTATGTCTCGGCCGATCTCGGTCGCCACCCGGTCGGCCGGCTCCTGCTCGGGGTGCTGCCGGCGCATGACCGGGACGCGTTCGACATCCATGTCTATTCCGATCGCCTGGCAGAGGACGACGTCACCGAGCGCCTGCGTGAAGGTAGCTCCTGGCATCGGACCGCCGGTCTCGACGACGAGGCTCTCGCCGCCCGCATCCGTGACGACGGCATCGATGTGCTGGTCGATCTCGCCGGCCACACCTGGGGAAACCGGCTGCTCGCCTTCGCGCGGAAGCCGGCGCCGGTGCAGGTCTCCTTCCTCGGCTACGGGGCGACCACAGGCATGGCGGCGATGGAAGCCGTGCTCTCCGACCCCTGGGAGGCGCCTACATCCGCGCACTTCACCGAGGTTGTTGTCCACCTGCCATCCGGACGCCTGGTGCCGCCGAACCTCGTCTCGCGGCTCCCGCGGTCGAGCCCGCCCGTCTTCGGCTCGCTGAACAAGCTGGTGAAGCTGTCGCCGTCCACGATCGCCCTCTGGGCCAGGCTGCTGCGCCAGGTACCGGAAGCGCATCTCTTCCTGCAGTCGTCGGGCCTGGAACGTCCGGAGGTCCGACGCTTGGCGGTCGAGGCCTTCGCCGCTTGCGGCGTCGCCGAGGATCGCCTCGAGCTGCGCGATGTGATGCCGGACGGCGCGCATCTCAGCGCCTATCGCCGGATCGACGTGGCCCTCGATCCGTTCCCGTTCGCCGGCGGCGTCACCACCTGCGAGGCACTGTCCGCGGGCGTACCTGTGGTGGCGCTGGCCGGCAGCCGACCGCTGGCGCGACAGTCGCTTTCGGTGCTGGCCCGGGTGGGCCTGGGCGACCTGATCGCCGCGGATGCGGGCGCCTATGTGCAGATCGCGGCCGAGGCGGTGGGAAGAAGTCTGCCGGCGACCAACCCCATGCCTGTGCAGGCGCGGGAGCTGGAGTCGGCTTATCGTCAGCTTGAGGGGAAGCGGCGCGGCTCCAGCCCTGAGTGAAACCAGGTGATGAAGCCGACGATGTCGTAGACGGGCAGTCCCAGCGCATCCCGCAACGCCGCCGAGTAGGGCGCCATGTTGGTGCATTCCAGCACCAGCGCACCGACCTCCGGATGCCTGGCGACGAGCGCGCGGCCGGCGTCCAGCAAGTCTTGCTCGGCCGCCGCCACGTCGAGGCGCTCCTCGTTGCCGATCAGCACGCGGGTGAACTCGCGGCCACCTTCGGTGCCCATCACCGGCGTATCGACGGGGGCACCTGCGGCCTTCAGGTGATCGGCGGTGAGCGACCGCGCATCGACGGTGAGCACGCCGATGCGCTTTCCAGGCGGCAACAGCGCCTGCGCCATCGGGATCTGCATCAGGCTCGATGTGGCGACCGGCACCTTCACGCGCGCGGCGATCTCGGCTTGGAACAGCGAGAGGAAGCCGCAATTGGTGGTGATGCCGTCGGCGCCTGTTCGTACCAGCTCCTCGGCGGCCTCGAGGATCGCCGGCAGCAAGCCCTCGGCCCGGTTCCGCACCACGCGCTCGGGCGAGGCGCCCGGGATCACCTTGTAGAGGACGGGGAAGGGCCAGGTGCGGGCATTGCCCATGTCGCCTTGTATGCGCGGGAAGCGCGCCTCCAGCATCAGGATGCCGAGGCGGGCACCGTAGATCGCCTTGCCGCCGGTCGCGACGGTCACGCCACCCACTCGGAGACCGGCGCGCGGGCGTCCTGCAGCGGCTGGGAGATGACATCGACCAGGGTCGGCCCGTCGGTCTCGACGGCACGCCTCAGCGTCGCCGCGAGGTCGTTCGGGTCCTCGACCTTCCAGGCCTTGAGGCCGAAGGCTTCGGCGACGCGGGCATGGTCGGTGCGGTCGAAGTCGACCGAGAAGTAGCGGGCACCGAAGCCGCTCTTCTGTCCGGCCTTGATCCAGCCGAACACCGCGTTGGAGACGACGACGAAGCTGATCGGCAGCTTGAGCCGGACAACCGTCTCCATCTCGCCCGCGGTGAAGCCGAAGCTGCCGTCGCCCATCACCGCGACCACCTTCTTGTCCGGCCGTCCGATCTGGGCGCCGACCGAAGCCGACATGGCGTAGCCCAGCGCGCCATGGGCACGGTTGGTGATGAAGGTGCGGCCGGTGCGCCTGGTCTCGTAGTAGGCGGAGAAGTAGGGGCAGGGGGTCCCCGGATCGGCGACGACGACGGCGTCGTCGGGCAGCACCGATTGCAGCGCCGCGATCAGCCGCTCGGGGCGGATCGGCGCCTCGGTCGAGTGCGCCAGCTCGTCGAAGGATGCCCGCTTCTTCGCTTTCAGCGCGGCCAGGATCGCGCGCGGATCGTTGCCGGCCTTGTGTCCGCCGAGCGCGATAGCGAGCGCCGCCAGCGCCAGCCGGGCGTCGCCGGCGACGGCGGCGTCTGTGCGGTAGTTGACGCCGATGGTCGCCGGGTCGACGTCGATATGGACGATCCTGGCCTTGCCCGGTGTCGGATGCCGCCAGCGCTCGGTGGTGACCGAGCCGGCGCGACAACCGATGAACATCACCAGATCGGCGGCCTCGATTGCCTCTCGCGTCTCGACCGTGCCGCCATTGGAGCCGACGACACCGACCGCGAGCGGATGGGTCTCGGCGATCG
>CAMDFP010000288.1 GCA_945897335.1 Asaia bogorensis
GGCAGCACCACGTAAGGACCCGCAGGCACGCCCCAGCCGCAGAGCGCGAGGCCGATGTCGGTCTGGTCCGCCGGCAGGCCCCACTCCCGCGCCCGGTCGACGGCGCCGAGATAGCCGAAGGTGGTGTTGATGGCGAAGCGTTTGGCGGCGTGCCAGGAGCGCGCGCCGTCGCCGGCGATGACGAAGGCGCCCACGGTCAAGGGCTCGTTGACGAGGTTGATCAGCATGTTGGCCGCCCCGTCCTTGACCCAGGCGGGGATCGCCGGGGCGAGGTCGCTGGAGGTCAGCGGCTCGGCGAACGTCGAGAGGTTGGCGTTGAAGCCGAACATGGCCAGGTTGAACCGTTCGAGCCATGTCTCGGCCCTCGCCGCCGGCGAGGCGAGCGACAGGGCCGCTCCGACCAGGACGAGCCGGAGCCAAGCCAAGCAACGACGTCCGGGGCGCCTCACAGGTCCGGCCGCTGGACGGGGGGGCTCGCCGTCACCGGGTCGCGGGGCGAGTCGCGCAGCGCCCGAAGCTCGTTCATGCGCTGAATCAGCCGGCGGAGATCGCGATTGTCGGTCCAGCGCAGCATCAGGGCGTTCTCGGCGAAGGCGTCGCGGAAGTACCGTCCCGTCGGCTGCGGGCTGCCGGGATAGGAGAAACGGACATACTCGACCAGGAACAGCGACCTGACGATATGCGCGGCGGCCATGTCCTCGAGGAAGATCGTCGTCTCGATCTCGCGTTCGACATGCAGCAGCATGTCGAGAATGCTGAGCAGCAGGCCGGAACGATGGATCTCGATCCGGTCCGAGAACAAACGGATGTCGCCGCCGATGCCATAGGCGATGCGCTCGGGCGGTGCGCGGTGGCGCGGGCCCTCGTCATCATCGCCGGCGTCGGCCCGGACCCCGAAAAACCGTCCTATGGCAGCGAGCATCGGCAGGCTCCGGCGGCGGGCGGCTTGCTTCGCCGTCCGCCGAAAGACTATAGCTAGATGTCGGTATCCAAGTGTAGCCCGGTAGTCGGGGGGACATGGCGGGAAAGGTCATCGTCGCGGCGACGGCAAAGGGAGGCGCGGGGAAGTCGACCTCGATCGCCTGTCTGGCGATCTATTGGAGCATGCAGGGCCGCAAGGTCGGGCTGGTCGATACCGACGACAACAAGACCCTGACCCGCTGGCACGGCAAGGGTACGCTGCTCTCGAAGATGCCGTTGCGGACCGAGACCGAGATCGACGAGGTGCTGCCGGCGATCAACGAGCTGAAGGCGAAGAACGACCTGGTTCTCGTCGATTGCGCCGGCGCCAATACCCAGGCGACGATTTTCGCGGTCGGCGCCGCCGATCTGGTCCTCATTCCGGTGATGACCGACGAAGCCAATCTGTTCGAGGCGCTTCGCATGCGGAAGGTGGTGGAGAGCGCCGCCAAGCTGTCCCGGCGCAAGATCGTCGCCCGTACCTTTCTCAACCGGACGAAGCGGGCGGCGGTGACGGGCCACACGCGCCAGCAGCTCGTCGCTTTCGGCGCCGCGCCACTTGATGCGACCCTTCCCGACCGCGCCGTCTATCAGGAAGCCTCGTTCCACGGCTCGGCGCCTACTGTGCTGTCGCCGAAGTCGCCGGCGGCGAAGGAGATCGGCGCGCTCGCCCGCGAGATCGAGGAACTGCTCGCCGGCCGCTAGGCCGGGCTGCGGCGAAGTAGGGCTACCTTCCTGTTGCCGGCTGGTGGAATAATGACTCGTATAGCGAGATCGCAGGGGATTGTGGCATGAGCGACGACGTGAAGCGCGACGTTCCGGCGGTACCGCCGGCATCGCAGATTGCCGCGGCTGCCGCAAAGCCTGCGGTCGAACCCGCGGCGAAGTCGCCGCTCCCGCCTCCGGCCTCGCCGGAAAAACCCGCTGCCGGCCTGGCTGCAGAGCCGGCGAAGGTGCCGCCTTCGCCACCCGCGCCGCCTCTGCCCCCGGCTATGGGGAAGCCCGTTCTCGGCGCGGCCACGGAACCGGTGAAGGCGCCGCCTGCTCCTCCGCCTCCGCCACCGCCGGGAAAACCTTTGCTCGGGGCGGCGGCCGAACCGCCGAAGCCGATGCTGCCTCCGGTGGGGGGCGAAAAGCCCGCAGCGGTGCGGACCGGGCGCGGCCTCGCCTGGCTCGCGCTCATCATCGGCCTGCTCGGGCTCGCTGCCAGCGTCGTCGCCGTTGCCGGCCCCCGGCTGCTGTTGCTCGCCGACCGGCAATTCCCGCAGGCCGCCTGGATCGAGCCGGCCGGGAAGGTGCTGAACCCCGGCTGGTCGGTCACCGCCGCGGAATTCGACCGCCGGGTCAATCTGCTGGAAGGGGTTCTCGCCAAGGCACAGCCGGGGGCGGTTTCCCGCGAGGACATCGTCGAGCTGCTGCTCGGCCGCTTCGAAGGCAAGCGCGGCATCGAAACCCGGGACACGGTTGAAGCGCTCAAGCGGGAGACGGCGGAGCTCGGCGGCGGCGTCCGGGCGGCTCGCCAGGCATCCGAGGCGCAGGCAGCGGCGCTGGGCACCAAGGTCGACGGGCTAGAGCCCCGTCTTTCGGCACTCAGCACCAAGGTCGACGGCCTTGAGCCCCGCCTTTTGGCGCTCGGCACGCGCATCGACGGGATCGAGCCGCGTGTCGAGACGCTGGACGGGGCGATCAAGGGACGCCTGGACGCGATCGATGGCGGCCTTGCCGCCGCCAAGGCGTCGGTCGAAGAGGTTCGGGGACAGCTCGCACCGCTCGGTCCCTTGGCTGAACGTGCGGGGAGGACCGAAACCGAAGCCGCGGCCCTGGCCAAGCGCCTCGACGAGACGGCGGCCGGGCTCGAAGAGATCAAGCGTCGTGCCGCCGGACCCGAACGACTCCTCGTCGCCGTACTCCAGCTCCAGATCTCCTCCCAGTCCGGGCGGCCGTTCGCCAACGAGCTTCGTCTGGTCCGGCAGATCGTCGGAACGGACGCGTCACTGGCGCGACCTCTCGATGCGCTCTCGGTCCCGGCCCAGCGGGGCGCGCCGACCGCCGCCGAGCTCAGGGACCAGTTCGGGCAGGCAGCGACGGTCCTCGTCGAGCGGGGCGTGCGCGAAAACCGGAGCTGGATCGAGCGGGTCGAAGCCGGCGTGAAAGGGACATTGGCCGGAGTCGGGCTGACTCTGCCGCCGCCGCTGGCTCCGGTCGAGGCGTCGGTGCGTGAAGCGCAGCGCCAGCTCGCCAACGGCAACCTGCTGGCCGCGTTGGCGGAGCTCGAGACCCTCGATGCCTCGGTCCGGGGGCTCGCCGGCGGCTGGGTCGCCCAGGCCCAGCTGCGGCTGGCGGTTGACCAAGCGATTGCCGACATCACCAACGCGGCGCTCGAGCGCGCCGCCAAGGCGCCCTGACCTGTCCGGCATTGAACCCGGTCGCAAGACCGGGATACAGTCCGCAACGGGTGGTTGGCGTATGGGGCGGGCAGGGGTTTCGGATGTTGTGTCGTTTGATCATGGCAGCGATCGTGCTGGCTTTGCCGCATATGGCGGAAGCGCAGCCACTTCGCGGCGGCACGCTGCGTGAGAACATCGTCGTCGTCGGGTCGTCGTCGATGGCCGGGTTCGTCGAGACGATCTTCAAGCAGCTCGAGCTGACGCGCCGGATCCGCCCGCCCGAGCTCAAGATGACCGGGAGTCTGCGCAGCGCCGCGACGTTCTGCGAGGGCATCGGCCCGGCCTTTCCCGACATCCTGGCGCTGTCGCGTCGGATGCCGAAGGCGCTGTTCGAAAGCTGCATCGAACATGGCGTCTTCGACGTCATCGAGATCAAGATCGGTTTGAGCGCGGTGGCGCTGGCCACTCGAAAATCCGATGGGCAGCGCGGTCTGACGCCCAATCAGGTCTATCGCGCGCTCGCTGCCGACGTCCCCGACGAGAAGACCGAAGAGCTCTCTCCGAACAAGGCGATGAGCTGGAAGGAGATCTCGCGGGAGCTCGACGATGCGCCCATTCGTTTCGTCGGCTCGCCGCAAGGCACCAGCGTCCGGGATTTCTTCGACGACATGGTGATGCAGGGCGGCTGCCGGTCGGAGCCTCTGGTCCAGGGGATCTTCCAGGCGAGCCTGCGCGTGGAGAAGTGCACCAAGGCTCGAGGCGACGGCGTGTTCATCGAGGTACCGGACGGCCAGTCGCGCGTCGCTGCACTGATGGCCGCTCCGCCCGGCACCATCGGTATCCTCAGCTACGGCGAGCTGGTCGCCGGCGGCAACGACCTGGTGGCGGTGGCTCTGAACGGCGTGCTGCCCACCTACCAGAGCATTTCTAACGACGAGTACGACTACACGCGGCCGCTGCTTTTCTACGTCAAGCGTGCCCACATGGTCGGCGAAGGCGCCTCGGGCACGATCAAGGGATTGCGCGAGTTCCTGCAGGACGCGACCAGCGAGCAGGTGGTCGGGCCTGGCGGGATCCTGGGCGAGCTCGGGCTGGTGTCGCTTCCGGCCGCGCTTCGCGTCGAGCAGAGACGGAATGCGCAGATCCTGCGGAGATACGAGCCATGACCGGCCGCTCCTGCGCTCGGGCCTTAGCGGCCCTGATGATCGCCTCGATGTCGGTTGCCGCTCTGCCGGCCGAAGCCCAGCAGCTTCAGCAGGCCCAGACACCGCCGCTGCGCTCGTCGCCGATGGTGCAGACCCCGCTGCCCGAGCCCTCGATACTCGAGGAGCATGCGGACACCATCTTCTCCGCCCTCCGAGGAACCGCCCGCTGGGTCATCGGCGGTGTCGCCGGTCTCGTCACCCCGCCGCTGGCACTCGACGTGGCGCGCCGGGCGAGGCAGGCGGAGCCCTATGACTTCTCGACGATGATGGGGATCGCCGGATACAAGCTGAAGGAGGTCGAATCCACGGTCTCGCTGATCCCGAACGTCGGGTTCACCTTCGCGATCGAACGCGAGCTGTCGGATGCCGACCGCGAGTGGCTGGCGATCCAGCTCGATCGCCACCGGAAGCGGCGATCCGGCCTTTTCGCTTCAGCCGAGAGGGCGATCATCCAGGCGCTTCTCGATGCCCAGGAACTCGGCGGCTACCAGGTCGAGAAGCTGGTGGTCGACGCCTTTCCGTGGCCGCAGGTGAAATTCTACATCACGCCGACGTCCGTGAGCGACGACACGAGCCGGCTGATGCGGGCGATCGACCGGGTCAACGAAACCGTCAAGGCGACCAAGACCCAGCCCAACGACGGGTCGGTCCCGGCGGCCGCGCCCCGCGTCGGCGTTCAGCGTACGAGCCCCTAGAACCGGTCTCGCCGGCCGGCGGGCCGACCGGTTGCGGTCGACCTCAGCCCGCTAGTTGTGCAGGACCAGGGCGCCTGCGTGGATGGCGAGCGTCAGCAGCACGCTCGCCACGATCGCGTGGCCGACGGCGCGGTTGATGTCGAGCGGCGATCGGCCGCCGTTCCGGCTCGCCAGCATGGCGGCAGCGGCGCTCGCGAGGCCGCTGGCGCCGACTTTGGCCGCGACCCACGCGACCTCGACCCCGATCGGATGCCGGGCGGTTCCGTATTGGCGGAAGTAGCTCTGCCGCCACACCTCGAACGGCTCGTCGGGAAAGGTCAGCTTCCACGTGAAGAACGAAGCCCAGCTCGCCGCGATCGACGAGGTCAGCGTCAGGAGGAAGAAGGCGATGAGCATCGCCAGCGCGATCGCGACCGGGATGTAGACGCTTCCTGGAATGCCGAGATTCCGCATGGCGCGGAACTGCATCGAATAGGCCCGGTTGCAGAGATCGGCGGCGACGACGGCCGAGTTGCGGGCCGCCAGCGAGACCGAAACGACCAGAGGCACGCCGACCGTGAGCAGCATGATGCCGAGCCCGGACAGGGTCTCGTCATGCAGCAGCGGGATGAGATAACGGGCGAACGAGCGGTAATTGAAGCCGAACCAGGTGGCGACGCCGCCGACGATGAGGCTGGCGACCGCGGTCAGCAGGAAGACCAGCGGCGTGCCGCTGAGCGCCCAGGCATATTCGGCGAAGTAGCGGAAGAACCAGTGGCTGGGACGGCGGCGGACGAGGGTGCGGGCCCAGGCCTCCTCGCCGCCCGTCGGCCCGTCCGGGTGGTCGCCGGCCGCCGTCGCCGAAAGGCGCAGCAGCGCCGCCTTCACCGTGCCCGCGTCGGTCGGCAGCGGGACCAGGCGCTTGGCCTGGTCGTCGAACAGGTAGACACGGTCGGCGACTTCCAGGATGTCATCGACATGATGGGCGACGACGACGATGGGACGTTTCAGCGCGTCGCGGATCTCGCGCAGCGTACGTGCCAGCATCTGGGACGCTCCGACGTCGAGCCCTGAATTCGGCTCGTCGAGGAACAGCACCTGGCGTCCGGCCATGAAGGTGCGGGCGATGGCGATGCGCTGGCGCATGCCGC
>CAMDFP010000289.1 GCA_945897335.1 Asaia bogorensis
AAGTCGGCGCCGTTGAGGTCCTGGCCGGCGAAGGACAGGCCGGAGAGCACGAAGTTCGCGAGCGCCGCCCGCGCGCCGCCGACCTTTCCGGTTCGGAACATCTTGTGCCGCTCGATCACCCGGTCGAGTTGCTCCTGGGTGAGCCGGACCGGGCCTGCGGGAGGCAGTTTCTTGACGTCCATCGTCTCATGGCCCTCGGCGCGGAGAGCGCTCAGAGGGAAACCCGCCCGCCGCCGCCAAGGTTCCCGTTATGGGCAGCGCGCACGTCCTCGGCCGCCGAGTGCGGCCGGAAAGAAGCCGTCCATCACCCCGGCGGCGGCTCATCGCGGAAGTACGGAACGACCTCGCCCGTCAGCTTTGTCGTGAGCGGAGCACCATGTCGGTCGACAGTCTTGCCGACCGCCACCCGGATCCAGTTCTCGCTGACGCAATACTCTTCGACATTGGTCTTCTCGACGCCCTTGAAGCGCACGCCGACGCCGCGCTCGAGGAGAGCGGCATCGTAATAAGGGCTCTTCGGATTGTTCGAGAGACGGTCGGGCGGGCTCTGGCTCATTGTCACTCTTCTAGCAGGACTGGACGGCGCGGCCCATGCTCATCCTTCGGCCGCGGCCATCGGCTGTCCATACTCTTCGGCGATCCAGCTTTTCCTTTCTCCCGCATAGATCGCGCCGGGATTGCCGCTGACCGTGGTGCGCCACATCAGTCGCTTTTCCCTGGCGGCGTCGAACCAGGTCGCGGCGTGGACGAGACAGCGGTTGTCCCAGACCAGCAGGTCGCCCGGGTCCCATTCATGCACGTAGACGAACTCGGGCCCGGTGAGGTGACTCATCAGCTCATCCAGCAGGGCCGCGCCGTCGCCATGCGGGCCGGGCTGCATGCCGACGAAAGGTCCCTCGACCCAGTCCATCTGGCCCGACTCGCAGAGATAGAGCGCGGGGCGGCCGGTGACCGGATGGACGCGCACCACCGGTTGGCGCTGCGAGCGCTCGTGCGGACGCAGCGGCTGCACCGGCTCTCCCGCCAGCACCTGTTCGCGCGACCGGCCGGTGCGGCTCTTCGCATGAAGTCCCTCCAAGCCCTCGATCCGCGCCTTCAGCGCTGCCGGCAGCGCTGCATAGGCGAGCGCGCCGCTGGCGAACAGGGTCTGCCCCTGCCCCTTCGGCACCGGAATGACACCGAAGAACAGCGAGATGTCCGGCGGCGGCCGGCGATAGCTCTGATCGGTGTGCCAGCCGTGACGATGCGGGTAGCGCGTCGGCAGCTTGCCGTCGGCAGTGAGCGGCGGGTCCGGCAGCTTCGGCGGCATACGGCTGACCGGCGGGATGTTCGAGACGACCAGGATCTCCGGCACGCTCTCATGCACCTGGTTGAGCGGGGTCAGGTTCGAGCGATAGTCCTCGACCTCCGGCCCGAACAGCCGGCTCAGGCGAACCAGCAGCGTGGGATCATCCGCGATCGCCTGCATTCCCTTCAGGAGCAGCAGACCCTCGGCATCGGCAAGCGCGCGGGGCAGCGCTTCCGGCACGGCTTCGGCGGCGGCAATGACCGCAGGCGCGCCGCCGCCCAGCTCGATCAGGCCGCCGAACGTCGCACCCGGCAACGGGTTCATAACCTGGAAGCTGCCGCTCATCACACCCCTCCGCAGATCGGAGCGTCAGCGTAGCTGAGCGGGCAGCCATTCTTCAACGGGACGGCCGCCGGAGCCAGCGGTTCCAGCGGCCCCTTCGCGTCCGAGGGTCAGCGATAGATGTGTACGACCTTGCTCGTGCCCGGCTCGACCAAGACGGTCTGACCGTTCACGGAAGTGTATCGGTACTGGTAGTCCGGAATCTCGTAGACCTTGACGATCGACGGCAGGGTCGAGCCGACGACGACCTCGCCCTCGAGATAGACCGGATCGACCTTCTCGCTGGTGACGTAGGAGTTGACCTGCCCTGCGGGTCGACGACCGCACCGCCGGCGAGACCGGCGAGGCCGCCGATCACCGCGCCGGTGCTGCCGGTCTGCGTGCTGGTCGTGGTGTTTGTGGCCGTGCTCGCCAGCTGCTCCTGGTAGACGACCTTCGGCACCTGCAGGGGTGCATCGGACCCGGCCCTGCGCGGAACGGTAGGCCGGTCATCGCGGTACCCGGGAACGCAAAGGCAGCCGACGGCAGCGCGAGCGCGACGGCAACGGCGAATGCCGGAATCCGCAGCTTCATGGATATGCCCTCTCAGGCTGTCTCCCGCGAACCGGAACGACCGATGGGCATCGGCGGTTCGTGACCATCGCTGCCTGCCGAGCAACGAATCGCGAAGCGACGCTTGAACGGATTTCGATATCGCAGCCGAGCTCAGGTCGGCGGCGGATCCGGGCGTGTCGCCAGGCACTGATCGACCACGGCGATCAGCTGCTCGCGCGTGAACGGCTTCTGCAGCGTTGCAGTGGCGCCGAGCCGCTGCGCCATCCGGAGGAGCTCGTCGCGTGCGCCGTACTTGCCGCCGCCCGAGATGGCGAGGATCGGCAGGCGCTCGTTCTTCCGCCGGATCTCGACGATCGTCTCGATCCCGTCCTTCTCCGGCATCAGGAGGTCGGTGATGAGGAGGTCGAACGCTTCCCGCTTCATCATCGCGAGCCCTTCGGCGCCGTTCTTCGCGATGTGCACATCCGCCGGCGCCAGCATCGCCGCGGTCAGCTTCGCGAAGAACCGATCATCGTCGACGAGCAGGATCCTGGTCGCCGTCATCCGGGTTTGGGCGGCTTGCTGCGAGGCGGGGGAGCGAGCGGGCCGGTCGGCGCGAGCGCTTTCATGGCCGTCTGGCCGAGCTCGGCCAGACGCAGCGCGCCGGCCTGCGCCGCCATCATGTCGGCCATGATCCGGCCCATGCTGCTGCTCAGCCATTCGCCATAGGCGGCGACCATGTCGCCGGCGTCCCTCGACTTCGAAACCTTCTCCAGCGTGCGGAAGCCGGCCTCCATCGCCTCCTGGCGGCGCTTGGTCCAGGCCGCCATCATCTTCTGGGTCTCGTCGAGGAGCTCGGCCTGGTCATGTAGCATGGCTTCCATCTGGACCTGGACCGCCTCTGGCCATTTAGGTGTGGCCGCCGCCTCGGGCGCGGTCTCCTGGTCGGCCAGCCGCGCCTTGAGCCGCGTCATGGCGGCGAGCACAGTCGGTGGCGGTGTCTCAGCCTTCACGTCCCATGTCCCGAGGTCCGATCGCAAAGCCGATTGAAGCATCACAGTACCGCAGGGCAAACGCAAGTCGCGGGGCGGTCAGATTGACTTGCCCGGATTTGCCGGTGACTATCCCCGCTCCTCGTTACACTGAACAGTCTCAGGGAGAACGGAACCATGGCGCGCACCCCCATCTTCCGGTCACGGCGCCGTTTCCTGCAGGGCGCCGCAGCCGTGTCGGCCAGCTTCGGCGCACCGTTCGTCATCTCCGCCCGCGCGGCCGAGACCCTGGTGGTCAACGCTTATGGCGGCGAATTCCAGGACATCTTCCTGAAGACGACGGTGGCGCCCTTCGAGAAGAAGTTCGGCGTCAAGGTTACCTATGACGACGCCGGCTCGGCGTCGGAGGATTACGCCAAGATCCGCGCCACCCGCGGCGCGCCGGGCTTCGACGTCGCCGCCGAGCTGACCCCACCCGAGATCTTCCTCGGCCAGAAGGAGAAGCTGCTCGAGCCGATCACGGAGAAAGAGGTCCCGAACCTCAAGCACGTGTGGAAGAAGAGTCACGAGGTGATCCCGGCCTTCGGCATCGTCCACACCTACCAGTACACGGCGCTGATCTGGAACAAGAAGCAGATCGAGAAGCCGACCTCCTGGGCCGACTATTGGGCCCCGAACGCCCGGTACGGCGACAAGATCAAGGCGCATGTCATGGCCTTCGAGCCCGGCAACCTGCTCTCGATCTATGCGCTGATCATGGCGGCGAAGCTGAAGGGCGGCGGCGTCGACAACATGGACCCGGCCTGGGACATGCTGAAGGCGCAGAAACCCTGGGTCGGCGCCACGGTCATGGCGTCCGCCGCGGCCGCCCCTTACTTCGAGAACGAGCAGATCTGGATCGCGCCCTATTGGAGCGCGCGCGCCGCCTACTACGAGGCGCAGAAATACCCGATCGGCGTCACCATCCCTAAGGAAGGCACCATCGGTCTCGCCAACTGTGCCGGCATTCCGGTCGGCGCGACCAACAAGAAGCTCGCCTTCGAGTTCCTGAACTGGCGCCTCGACAAGGACGTGCAGCGCGAGTTCCACCTCGCCTATTTCTCGAGCCCCGGCCGCGGCGACATTGCCGACTGGCCGCAGGGATTCAAGGACGTGCAGATCACCACCGAGCAGCAGATGGCGGCGATCGACTTCCCCGACAGCGAGGTGATCGCCAACAAGCGCCGAGACTGGACGCGTCGCTGGCAGGAGGTCATGGCGTAAATCGCCTGACCGGCCGGGGGGCGGAGCGTTGCTGACGTCGACCGCCCCGCCAGGGCGCCTCGTGCCGTACCTTCTCGTCGCGCTGCCGGCGACGTTCCTGCTCGTCTTCTTCGTCATCCCCACCGCCTTTCTCTTGTCGGCGAGCTTCATCGAGTCCGACGGCGTCATCATGACCGGCGTGTGGACGACGGCGAACTACACCGACCTGCTCAGCCGTCCGCTCTACCAGCAGGCGATCCTGCGCACCTTCATGATCGGGCTCGGGGTCGGCGTCACCGTCGTCGTCCTCTCCTATCCGCTCGCCTATTTCCTGGTGCGGACGCCGAGCCGCTGGCGCGGACTCCTGATCGCGCTCTCGCTCTCGCCGCTGCTGGCCAGCGTGATCGTCCGCACCTATGGCTGGTGGGTGATCCTGAACCGCGAGGGCGCTGTCAACTCGGCCCTCCTCACGCTGGGACTGATCGACCAGCCGCTGGTACTGCTGCCGTCGTCGATGGCGATCATCATCGGCTTGAGCCACGCGCTGCTGCCCTATGGCGTGCTCACCATCATGGCGTCGCTGAACGGCCTCAATCCGAATCTGGAGCGGGCCGCGATGAGCCTCGGTGCCGGGCGCACCCGCACCTTCCTCACGGTGACGCTGCCGCTCACCTGGCCCGGCATCATCGGCGGCTTCCTGCTGGCCTTCGCCGTCGCCATCAGCGCCTATGCGACGCCGGCGATCCTGGGCGGCCCGGGAACCCAGGTGATGGCGACGCTGATCCGCAGCTTCATGGTACAGGCGCTGGACTGGGCGCTGGGCTCGGCGATGGGCGCCATCTTGCTGGTCAGCTCGATCCTGCTCCTGGTGCTGACCTCGGCGCTCGGCAACCGGAGGACCGCCTGATGCGGTCCGGCCCCTGGACGCTGCTACGCATCGCCGTCGCCGCGATCTACCTGTTCATCCTGGGGCCGATCGCGATCACCGCCGCGGTCTCGTTCAACGCGACCAACCGCTCGTTCTTCCCGCCGCGGGGCTTCTCGCTCCGCTGGTGGGGCGAGGCCTTCTCGCCGCAGTGGATCCAGCCGCTGCTGTTCAGCCTGGAGCTGGCGGCGCTCACCGCGATCATCGCCACCGTGGTCGGCGTGCCGCTCGCCTTCGCCTTCCAGCGCTACGAGTTTCCGGGAAAGGCCATCATCCGCACGGTGACGCTGGGTCCGCTGATCCTGCCGACCCTGGTGACCGGCATCGCGCTGCTGCAGGTCCTCACCGTCATCGGGCTCGGCCGGTGGCTCGGATACTGGGCGCTGCTGATCGGCCACGTGATCATCTGCCTGCCGTTCAGCGTGCGGACCATCGCCATCAGCCTGCAGGCGATGCCGGGCAGCGTCGAGCAGGCGGCGACCAATCTCGGCGCCGGTCCCCTGGCCGTGCTCCGCTACGTCACCTTCCCCCTGATCATGCCCGGGGTCTTCGCCGGCATGGCCTTCGCCTTCATCCACAGCTTTACCGACATCAACATGTCGCTGTTCATTGCCCGTCCGGGCCAGCGCCCGGTCACGGTCGCGATCATGTCGTTCCTCGATTTCGGCTTCGCGCCGACGCTTGCGGCGCTGTCCATCCTGTCGCTGCTGATCCCGCTGGTGCTGGTGGCGCTGCTCGGCCGCTTCGTCGGCATCGGCAACTTCCTCTATCAGGAGCAAGGCCGTGGCTGAGCCGGCACTTCGCCTCGACTCGCTGGTCAAGCGCTTCGGCACGCATGCGGCCGTCGCCGGCATCGACCTTGCCGTCGCCCCGGGCGAGTTCGTGACGCTGCTCGGACCCAGCGGCTGCGGCAAGACGACGACGCTGAACCTGATCGCGGGCTTCCTGATGCCCGATGGCGGGCATATCGAGCTGAACGGACGCCGGATCGAGGAGCTGCCGCCGTTCAAGCGCGACCTCG
>CAMDFP010000290.1 GCA_945897335.1 Asaia bogorensis
GGAACCACAACCGTCGGGCGAAGGCCCTGTCGCACAATGGCTTATCGGTGTCAATGTTTGATCAAACATCGATCATGAAAGATGAAATACCTTGACCACGCCGGGAGGCGGCGGGAAGCTTTTGCTCCACGCCTGCCCGCGCTCGCACCAGCCATCGAACCTGAGGAGGGGATCATGTCCATTCGGAAGTCACGGTGGCCGCTGGCCGCCGCTGCCCTGTCTGCCGCGTTCTTTGCCGGCACCGGAGACGCCGCCGCCCAGCAGTTCAGCTGCCCGAAGAAGGGCGGCGACCTCGTCTTCGGCCAGCAGGCCAAGGTCAACAGCCTCGACCAGCACACTTCGGCCGCGGCCTCGACCCGCAACATTGCAATGAACGTCTTCGAGCCCCTCCTGATTCGTGACGAGAACTTCGCGGTGATGCCGAATTTGGCGGCGTCGGTCGATGCGAGCGCCGACGGCAAGACCTACGTCTTCAAGCTCAGGCCCGGCGTCAAGTTCCACAACGGCAAGCCCATGACGGCGACCGACGTCGCCGCCAGCTTCGATCGCTACAAGCAGATGGGCGTCGACCGCGGCATGCTGAACCCGGTCGAAGGATGGGAGGCCAAGGATGCCTCCACCTTCGTCATCAACATGAAGACGCCGCAGCCGACCTTCCTCGAGAACCTGAGTTCGTTCCTGGTCCCGGTCGTGATCATCCCGGCGGAAAACGCGAAGGCGGCGGCCATGCAGCTGCCGGCCGTCGGTACCGGGCCGTTCGAGCTGGTCGAGAACGTCGCCGACAGCCATGTAAAGCTGAAGCGCTTCGACGCCTACACGCCCGATACGCGCTACAAGGACGCCGACGGCTTCGCCGGCTACCGCGTTGCCTGCGTCGACACCGTCACCTTCCGCATCGTCACGGAGCCCGGCGCCCGCGTGGCCGGGATCGAGACCGGCGAGCTGCATTCGGCAGAGGACATCCCGGTCACCTCCCAGGCACGCCTCAAAGAGAACAAGAACATCGTTCTGACCTATCTCAACAACTTCTGGATCCAGGTGGCCGAGGTGAACGTCTCGGCGCCGCTGACCGACAATCTCAAGATCCGCCAGGCGATCCAGGCCGCCCTCAACATGGAAGAGATCATGGAGTCGGCGTCCGACGGCGCCTACCGGCTCAATGTCGGCTTCCAGTATCCCGGCCAGACCCAGTACACCGACGCCGGCAAGGAGACCTACAACCAGAAAGACCCGGCGAAGGCGAAGCGCCTCCTCGCCGAGGCCGGATACAAGGGCGAGGAACTGGTCCTGCTGACCAACAAGGACTACACTTCCATGTACAACGCCTCGCTGGTCGTGGCCGAGCAGCTGAAGGCGATCGGCATGAATATCAAGCTGCAGGTGATGGACTGGCCGGCGACGGTGGGGATCTGGTCCAGCAACGCCACGAACTGGAACCTGTTCTTCAATGCCGCCGGCAACGGGCCGGTCCAGGGCCCGGTCCAGACCATCCGGCAGTACGCCGCCCCGCAGAGCGCCTACAAGCCGAAGACGCCTGCCGATGCCGACAAGCCCTTTAACGACGCCTTCAACGAGATGGTCGACGGGGCTACGCCGGAGCTCCGCAAGGCCGCCTTCGTCCGCGCCCAGACACGCCTTCTCGAGCAGGTTCTGGTGATCCCGTTCGGAGCCCTGAACCAACTGCAGGCGGTCCGGTCGAACGTGAAGAACTTCAAGCCGTATCGCATCCAGCGTGCCTCGAACGTGTACTTCGAGTGATCGACGCCGGTGATTTAGGGTAACGTCGAAGGGCGGAGCCGGTTCGGCTCCGCCCTTCCTCGTTGCCAGCCGCCCCCCCGACGCTTCTCAACGGATCTGACGGACTCATGGGTCGCTACATCCTGCGACGCTTGATACAGGCGGTGCCGATCCTGGCGCTGGTCAGCCTGATCTCGTTCTCCATCATGCAGCTGGTTCCAGGCGACGCGGCGACGCTGATCGGCGGGCCGTCGGCGACGCCGGCCGAGCTCCAGGCGATCCGCGAGAACCTCGGGCTCGACAAGCCGTTCCACATTCAGCTGCTGAAATTCTACGCCGGCGCGCTGCAAGGCGACCTCGGCCGCTCGCTGCTGATGGGCAAGCCGGTGCTGGAGGCGACCATCGAGCGCCTGCCGGTGACCATCTCGATCTCGATCTACGCCATGATCCTCACCCTCTTCTTCGGCCTGTTGACCGGCATTGTCGCCGCCCTCCGCCAGAATACCTGGGTCGACCAGGCGGCGATGACCTTCGCGCTGCTGGGCGTGTCGATCCCTAACTTCTGGCTCGGCCTCCTGATGATCGTGCTGTTCGCGGTCAAGCTCGGCTGGCTTCCCTCCGGCGGCTACATCCCGTGGCAGACCGATCCGATCGGCTGGTTCCGGACCACGACGATGGCGGCTGTGTCGCTGGCGATGCTGCAGATCGGCCTGCTTGCGCGCATCACCCGCTCCACCATGCTGGAAGTGCTGCGCCAGGACTACATCCGCACGGCCAAGGCCAAGGGCCTGCCCAAGTATCTCATCGTCGGCAAGCACGCGATGGCCAACGTCATGATCCCGGTGGTGACGATCATCGGCATCATCGTCTCGGTGCTGATCTCGGGCTCGATCGCGACCGAAGCGATCTTTTCCATCCCGGGCGTGGGATCGCTGCTGGTCGGCGCCATCCTTCGCCGCGACTATCCGATGATCCAGGGCGGGCTGCTCTTCGTCGCCGGCGCGCTTCTGCTGCTCAACATCCTCGTCGACGTCCTCTACGCCTATCTCGATCCGCGGGTGCGCTATGACCGAGACAAATAGCGCCCCCGGCTACGCGCCGGAGGAGGAAGAGCCGCTGCCGCCCTGGTGGGCGTTCTGGCAGAGCGACACCTTCCAGCGTCTCATCCGCCACCGCGCCTTCATGGCCGGCGCCATCCTGTTCAGCATCATCGCCGTCGTCGCCCTGCTAGCGCCGTGGATCACCAAAGTCGATCCGAACGCGCTATCGATCCGCAACAAGTTCAAGCCGCCCTCCTGGGACTTCCCCTTCGGCACCGACAATTTCGGCCGGAGCCAGCTGAGCCGGGTCCTCTACGGCGCTCGCCTCAGCCTGGGCATCGGACTTGGCGTGGTCATCCTGAACGCGGTCTTCGGCGTCCTGCTCGGCGCTGTCGCGGGATATGTACGGAAGCTCGACGGTCCGTTGATGCGCGTCGCCGACGCGTTCATGGCGTTTCCCTCGATCCTGCTGGCGCTCGGCATCGCCGCGGCGCTGGGCCCCTCCTCCATGACCGCGGTGATCGCGCTCTCGGTGGTCTATATCCCACGGACCGCACGCATCGTGCGTGCCTCGGTCCTGGTCGTGCGCGAGATGGAGTTCGTCCAGGCGGCGATGGCCTCGGGCGCCAGCCATTACCGCATCGTGCGCAAGCACGTGTTGCCCAACTGCATGGCGCCGCTGATCGTTCAGCTCAGCTTCATCTTCGCCTATGCCCTGCTGTCGGAGGCGGTCCTGAGTTTCCTCGGCCTCGGCGCCGCGCCGCCGACGCCGACCTGGGGCAACATCATCGCCGAAGGCCGCACCTACATCCGCGAGGCCGAGTGGATCACGCTGATCCCGGGTATCGTGCTCGCGGTGACGGTTTTGGCTCTCAACCTGCTGGGCGACGGGCTTCGCGACGTCCTCGATCCACGACTCAAAGTGCAGCAGGGCTGATTGATGGCGGATATATCGAATGCCCCGCTGCTGAGCGTCCGCAACCTCACCACCGTCTTCGCCACCCGCAAAGGCGAGGTCAGGGCGGTCGACGATGTCAGCTTCGACCTCGGCAAGAACGAGGTCCTCGGCATCGTCGGCGAAAGCGGTTCAGGGAAAAGCGTCACCGCGCTCTCGATCCTGGGCCTCCTGCCTCAGCCTCCGGGCCGGGTCGCCGGAGGCGAGGTCGTGTTCGAGGGCCGGGATCTCCTGCAGATGCCGGAATCCCAAGTGCAGAAGATCCGCGGCGGCGACATCTCGATGATCTTCCAGGAGCCGATGACCTCGCTGAACCCGGTGTTCAGCGTCGGCGACCAGATCATGGAGACGATCCGCGTCCACGAAAAGCTGGGGTCGAAGGCAGTGAGGGAGCGGGCGATCGAGATGCTGGCCAAGGTCGGCATCCCCTCGCCCGAGCGCCGCATCGACGACTACCCGCACCAGCTCTCCGGCGGGATGCGCCAGCGGGTGATGATCGCCATGGCGCTCGCCTGCTCGCCGAAGCTGCTGCTGGCCGACGAGCCGACGACCGCGCTGGACGTCACCATCCAGGCGCAGATCCTCGACCTGCTGCGCGAGCTCCAGGAAGAGATGAACATGGCGGTCATCCTCATCACTCACAACATGGGGGTGGTGGCCGAGTTCGCGCACCGGGTGCTGGTCATGTATGCCGGCCGGATCGTCGAGCGCGCGAGCGTCAACGACATCTTCGACCGGCCGGGCCATCCCTATACCGAGGGCCTGCTGCGCAGCATTCCCGACCTGGAGGTCGAGACGAGGCGGCTGAACGCCATCCCCGGCGCCATGCCGAGCCCGTTCTCGCTGCCGCCCGGCTGCAGCTTCCAGCCACGGTGCCCCGAGGCACGGCCGGCCTGTGCCGAGCGCGTACCGGCGCTGATCGATCTCGGCGACGGCCGCGGAGCCGCCTGCATACGCCACACCGGGTTCCAGCATCCCGAAGGGAGCCGCGTCATCGGGGCTTCGTCATGAACCTCCTAGAGGTCCAGGGCCTGGTGAAGCATTTCCCGATCTACGAGGGATTGATGTTCTCCCGCCAGGTCGGCTCGGTGCAGGCGGTCGATGACGTCAGCTTCTCGATCCGCGCCGGCGAGACCCTTGGCCTGGTCGGCGAGAGCGGCTGCGGCAAGTCCACCACCGGACGGCTGATCCTGCGCCTGATCCAGCCCACCGCCGGCGTCATCCGCTATGACGGCGTCGACCTTGCGAGCCTCGAACCGGAGGCTATGCGGGCGAAGCGGCGCGACCTGCAGATCATCTTCCAGGATCCCTACGGCTCGCTCAATCCGCGCATGACCGTCGAGGAGATCATCACCGAGCCGCTGGTCATCCATGGCGAGAAGCCCGGGCCGGCACTGGCGAAGCGCGCGCGCGACCTGCTGAAGACCGTCGGCCTCGCCAGCTTCCATGCGCGCCGCTACCCGCACGAGTTCTCGGGCGGCCAGCGTCAGCGCATCGGCATCGCCCGCGCGCTCTCCTCGCATCCGAAGTTCATCGTCTGCGACGAGGCGGTCTCTGCCCTCGACGTTTCGATCCAGGCCCAGGTGGTCAACCTGCTGCAGGACCTGCAGGAAGAGTTCAAGCTCACCTACCTGTTCATCGCCCACGATCTCGGCGTGGTGAAGCACATCTCCGATCGTGTCGCGGTGATGTATCTCGGCAAGATCGTCGAGATCGCCGACAAGCGCACCCTCTACCGCCAGCCGCTGCACCCCTATACCCAGGCCCTCCTCTCGGCGATCCCGGTGCCGAAGCCGCGAGCGCGGCGCGACCGCATCGTGCTGAAAGGTGACGTGCCGAGCCCGATCGACCCGCCCAAGGGCTGCCGGTTCCACACCCGCTGCCCTCTGGTCCAGCCTGTCTGCCGTGAGATCGAACCTCCCCGGCTCACGATCGAGACCGGGCACGAAGTCGCCTGCCACCTTGTGAAACCGGGAACCACCTGATGACCCGCCTGAGCCGCGCCCAGACCGTCGAGGACCTCCGCCAGATGGCGCGCTCGCGCCTGCCGCTGGCGATGTTCGACTTCGTCGACGGCGGTGCCGAGAGCGAGGCGGCGCTTCGACACAACCGCGCGGTCTTCGATCGCGTGCGCTTTCGTGCCCGCACCGTGGTCGACGTGACCGAGCGCTCGCAGGAGATCGAGCTGTTCGGGCGCAAGTCCGGATCACCCTTCGCCATTTCGGCGATGGGCGGCCTCGGCACGCTCCGATACAAGGCCGAGATTGCGCTGGCGAAAGCAGCCTCGGCGGCGCGGATCCCCTTCATGCTCAGCCTCGGCGCCAACTGCTCGGTCGAGGAAGTCGCCGACCACGCTCCCGACGCCCGCCTCTGGGCCCAGCTCTATACCTTCAAGGATGACCGCCTCAACCGCGCCCTGATCGATCGCGCCGCGGCCGCCGGCTACGAAGCGCTGGTGGTGACCACCGACTCCAACGTCTTTCCCAAGCGCCCGCGCGACCGCCGGAACGGCTTCTCCTTCGGCCTGAAGATGACGCCGCGCAACATCTGGGACGTGCTCACTCACCCCCGCTGGACGATGGATGTCGTG
>CAMDFP010000291.1 GCA_945897335.1 Asaia bogorensis
TCCTGCAGAACGTCGTGCCGCTGATGCGCGCCCGCGACTTCAGCCAGGAGGAGATCGACGGCATCCTGGTCGAAAACCCGAAGCGCCTGCTGACCTTCGTCTAGGAGATCGGCTGAGGTGACGACGCTGGCCAAGGCCGATTTCCTGGCGGCTGCCGACCTCGCCGCCTGGCAGGGTGAGCGCTGGGCCTACCAGCGCGACCGGGTCGGGGCCTCGCCGCTCTATCGCCGGCTCTGGGCCGGGCGGCCGGTGCCGGAAACTCTCGCCGACCTGCCGGCGTTGCCGCTCAGCGACAAGGCGATGCTGCGGGAGAGCCAGCGGGCAACGCCGCCCTTCGGTGATTATCTTGCCGTCGACCCCGCTAAGATCTCGCGCATTCACCGCACGTCCGGGACCACGGGGGAAGCGATGAACATCGCGCTCTCGGCCGAGGATGCGACCGACACGGCGATCGTCGGCGCCCGGGCGCAGGGGGCCAGCGGCCTCGGTCCGGGGCACCGGGTTGTCCATTGCCTCAACTACCAGCTCTGGATGGGCGGCTTCACCGACCACACGACGCTGGAGGCGACCGGCGCTACCGTCATTCCCTTCGGTGTCGGCGGCAGCGAGAAGCTGGTGCGGACAATCCGCGAGCTCGGCATTACCGCGATCTCCTGCACGCCCTCGTATCCGGCGGTGCTGGAGCGGACCCTCGCCGAGCAGTTCCCCGGCCTCTCGCCGCGCGATCTCGGCCTCAGGCTCGGCCTCTTTGGCGGGGAGGCCGGTCTCGACGATCCGGCTTTCCGCGGAAGGCTGGAGTCGGTCTGGGGCTTCAAGGCGCGGAATGCGAACTACGGCGTCTCCGATGTCTTCTGCAACTTCGCCGGCCAGTGCGAGCACCAGACTGACCTTCACTTCATGGGTCTCGACGTGCTGTGGCCGGAGCTGATCGAGCCCGAGAGCGGTGACGTGCTGCCCTGGCGCGAAGGGACGACCGGCGAGTTGGTGCTGACTCATCTGGAGCGGGAGTGCCAGCCGCTGGTGCGCTTCCGTACCGGAGACATCGTCGCGCTGACCGGGCTGGACCGCTGCCCCTGCGGACGGCACGCGCCGCGCTTCCGGGTCATCGGCCGCTCCGACGACATGGTGGTGGTGCGCGGCCTGAACGTCTTCCCGACAACGGTGGCGGCGACGCTCGGCAGTTTCTCCGAGTTGTCGGCGGAGTATCGCATCCGTCTCGCCGGGGGCGGTCCCTACGATATCCTTCCGATCGAAGTCGAGCTGACCGCCGGGCAGGCGAGCTCGACCGGATTGGTGGAGGCGATCGCCGCGAAGATCAAGCGCGAGATCGGCGTGACGGCAACGATCACGCTGCTGCCGTCCGGCAGCCTGCCGCGGACCGAGGGGAAGACGCGGCGCGTCATCCGCGAAGGAGGAGTGTCATGACGACGGTGATCACATCCGTGGTGCCCGGCTATCGAGTCGTGACACTGAGCCGGCCGGAGCGGCTGAACGCGATCAACGGCGACCTGTTGGACGATCTCTCCGCGGCATTGAAGGCCGCGAATGCGGATACGGGCATCGCGTCGATCGTGCTCACCGGCGCCGGCCGCGCCTTCTGCGCCGGCGACGACCTGAAGGAATTCGAGGCTCAGGCCCGCACCGAGGCCGAAGCCCGGAGCCATGTCGAGCGCATCCAGGAGATCACCCGGCTGCTCGTCGACAGCCCGCACATCGTCATCGTCGCCGCGGCTGGCTGGGCGGTCGGCGGCGGACTCGAATGGACCATCAACGCCGACCTGGTGGTGATGGCCGACGACTGCCGCTGCTTCTTCCCGGAGCTGTCGCTCGGCCTCTTCGTCACCGGCGGGGTCACCTACCTGCTGCCGGAGCGCTGCGGCCGGTCGGCGGCGCTCGAGCTGATGCTGCTGGGCGAACGCTTCGATGCGGCCCGCGCACGCGAGCTCGGCATCGCGGGCCGCATGGTCCCGCGCGCGCGGCTGCTCGACGAGGCGGCGGAGATCGCGGCCAAGATCGCGACGCTGCCGCTCGCCCGCGTGCGGCAGCTCAAGCGTGTGATCCAGCGCGCCACCGACCTCGACACGGCGATGCGGCTCGAGACCGACGAGACCATCGCCGCCTTCCTCGATCCCGACACCGCCCGTCGCATCGCCGGCTTCGGCACCCGCTGACGATCAACCAGGAGAGCCCCGATGATCCACGAGCTGCGCATCTATCACTGCCTTCCCGGCCGTCTGCCGGCGCTGCTGAAGCGCTTCGAAACCAGGACCCTCAAGATCTGGGAGAAGCACGGCATCCGCCAGGCCGGCTTCTGGACGGTCATGATCGGCGAATCGAACCTGGTCCTCTACTACCTGCTCGCCTGGGAGTCGCTGGCGGAGCGCGAGGCCAAGTGGAACGCATTCATGGCCGATCCCGAATGGGTCGCTGCGCGTTCGGAGTCTGAGAAGGACGGCCTGATCCTCGCCAAGGTCACCAACGAGATCCTGCAGCCAACCTCGTTCTCGTCGGTCAAGTAGCGTTTCGATCGATCAGCCTGATCAGGTCGCCGATCAGCCCGAGGCGGGTCGCGACCGCCGCGTCGGGCGGACGGATGCCGATCTTGGCGCCGACGAAGTCGATCCTCCCGGCGGCGGCGAGCGACGCATTGATCTCGGCTTCGGTCATCAGCGAGCCCTCGGCGGCATGGGAGAGGCCGGGTGCCGCCGCATGCGGCATGTGGGCGTCGACCCAGGCGCCGTAGGGCGTCTCAGCACCCGAGGCGCCGGAGAACATCAGGCCGGACAAGGCACCGGCGTCGCGGGCCTGGCGGATGTGCTGGACGGCGGTCTCGGCCTTGTAGGTCTCGAGCACCGAGCGACCCCAGTTGATCGAGATGCCGATCGGCTTCTTCGCCGACTTGTTGGCAGTCGCGATCGCCTTCAACTCGTCGTCGAGGGTGAGGAAGCCTTTGATCGGCGGATGGCCGGCGCGATAGGCGTCGCAATGCTCGATGACGATACGGGCACCCTGCCAGTCCCAGCCGGCGATCTCCGCCAGCGACTCCGCGAACGCGCCGGCGGAGCCCTTGCCCTCGCCGCCCTGGGTCGGCGCGGACTGGACCTCGACGGCGATGACGGCATTGCGGCCGACGGCGGCGTTGATCCGGCCGGCGGCGTCCTTGGCCTTCGCGGCGAAGTCGATCGCCCGCTTGCGGCCGGAAGCGTCGTCCGAGGCGAGGCCGAAGGTCTTGTCCTTCACCAGCGTCTGCATCGTGCCGGGAATGCAGGTGACGACGAAGTCCCAGTCCTTCTTCACCGCGCGGAGCAGCCATGTCTCGTCGTGCGGGTGGAGCGCGCCGGTGAACGGGACTTCGAGTCCGCGCACGCTCGGCATCGCCTTGAGCCCGTCGTAGAAGGCCTTCTCCTCCGCCTCCTTCCATGCAGCGGTGGCGGGCGAGGCGGCATAGGCGCCGACGATGGTGGCCATGAGACTGTTCCGGTTTGGGGGAAGGGCGGGACCGAGACAGCGAGCTTAGCAGCGAAGCCGGCTCGCCCGATAGCGCCCGGGCGTCATGCCATAGGCGGCCTTGAAGCGGCGGGTCAAATGCGCCTGGTCGACGAAGCCGAGGGCCGCTGCCACATCCGCCGGGGCATCGCCGGCAGCCAGCCGCCGCTTTGCCCGTTCCAGCCGCAGCAGCCGGAGATAAGCCGAGGGCGCCAGCCCGAAGCGGCGCTGGAACAGGCGGGTCAGATGAAAGCGGCTTAAGCCGGCGAGATCGGCCAGGTCCCGCAGGGAGACGTCATCCCGCGCCATCGTCGGCGTCTCGGGAGCGAGCACGTCGTAGGCACGGGCGATCAGCCGCGCGGTCGTCGGGTCGAGCGCCAGCGGCTGGTCGAACAGCGGCTCCGGGTTGCCGGCCTCGCCGGCGAGCACGCCCCGGACCGTCGCCGTGTCGATGTAGAGCATGCGGTAGGTGAAGCCGTCCGCCGTCGTCGCATGGCCGTCATGCAACTCGGTCGGATTGAACAGGATAATCGCGCCGGGCCGGGTCGCGTGGCTTTCACCGCGGCAGGTGAAGGTCTGCGATCCGACCTCGGTCATGCCGATGGCATAGGTCTCGTGCGCGTGGCGGTCATAGGCATGGCGGGTGAAGCGGGCGCGAAGCCGCTCGATCCCGGTCGTGGCATCGGCGTCGAAGGCGATCCATTCGGAGAGCACGGCGATACAAGACCCGGCGCTGGTTTCCGTCCAGCCTAGGGCCGATCCTCAGCCGGGAGAAGGCCATGCGCTTCGACACCAAGATCGCGATCGTGATCCAGACCGGCCTGCCGGCCTGGCAGAAGCTGAACGTCACGGCCTTCCTGGCGAGTGCTATCGCCGGCGCCGACCGCGAGCTGATCGGACAGCCCTACGAAGATGGAGGCGGTGTCCGCTCGCTCGCCATGTTCCGCCAGCCTGTGCTGGTCTTCGCCGGATCGGCGGAGGACCTGAAGCGCGCCCATGCTCGCCTCCGCGTGCGCAACCTGCCCTTCGCGCTCTACACCCGCGAGATGTTTGCGACGGGCCATTACGACGCCAACCGCGCGGCGGTCAAGGCGGTCGCGACCGACGCCCTCGATCTGGTCGGGCTCGCACTTCATGCCGATCGCAAGGACGTCGACAAGGTGGTGAAGGGGATGGCGCTGCATCCTTAGCGGAGATCCCGCAACCGCTCGATCCTGTCCTCGAGCGCAGGATGGGTAGCAAACAACGCCGGCGTGCGGCTGGTGAACTGCCGCAGCGGATTGACGATGAACAGGTGCTGGGTGGCGCCGCTGACGCCGGGGAAGGGCTTCGCCGCCTCGGTCAGCTTCTGTAGCGCGCCGATCAGTCCTTCCGGGTTGCGGGTGAACTGGACAGAGGTCGCATCGGCCAGGTACTCACGCTGGCGCGAGACCGCGAACTGCACCAGCTTGGCCGCGATCGGCGCGAGGATGGCGAAGGCGATCAGAAGGATGAATAGGATCGCGTGGCCGCCGCCCTTCTTTTCGCTACCGGAGGAGCGGCCGCGGCCGAGGCTTCCCCATTGCATCGACCGCAGTGCGATCTCGGCGACCATCGAAATCAGGCCGACGGTGACACCGACGATGGTCATGTAGCGGGTGTCGAGATTGGCGACATGGCCCATCTCATGGCCGATGACGCCCTGCAGTTCCGAGCGGGTGAGCGTCTGCAGGAGGCCGCGGGTGACGCCGATCGCCGCCTTGCTGGTGCGCATGCCGGTGGCGAAGGCATTGGGCACCTCGGTCTCGATCACCAGGACCCGGGGCTTCGGCAGTCCGGCGGCGAGCGCCATCTCTTCGACGATGTTGTGAAGCTGCGGCGCCTCCTCGCGCGTGACCTCCTTCGCACTGGTGAGGCCCGAGACCATGCGGTCGCCGAAGGCGAGCGCGATGCCGCTCCAGGAGAGGCTGACAATGGCTAGAAGCGCCGCGCCGGCGATCGCCGCCGGCCCCATCAGCGCGCTGGCCGCGTCCTGGGCGGTGCCGCCTTCGAACTCCAACACCGCGCCGATGATGGCGCCGAATCCGGCTGCGATCAGGGTCAGGATGATCAGGAGCCAGCGGGTCATCCGCCGGTTCTTGCGCTGGGCCGAAAGGAAGTCGGCCCCGGTCAGCCCCGTCGGCACCGGCACCGACGATGGCACGCTCATCGGACCGGCCTAGCGGAGATTGACCTTGGGCACCGCGCGCTCGGCCTCGGGAATGTCGAGATGCGCCATGGTGGTGAAGCCGAAGGTGCCGGCGATCAGGTTGGCCGGGAAGGACTGCACCATGTTGTTCGCGCCCATGATGCTGTCGTTGTAGAACTGGCGGGCGAAGGCGATCTTGTTCTCCGTCGTCGTCAGCTCTTCCTGCAGTTGCATGACGTTGTCGTTGGCCTTGAGCTGCGGGTAGTTCTCCATCAGCGCGAAGAGCTTCGTGGTGGCCACGGTCAGCGCCCCCTCCGCGGCGCCGACCTCGGCCGGCCCCTTGGCGCTCACCGCGGCGTTCCGGGCCTCGACCACCTGCTTCAGGGTCTCCTGCTCGTAGCCCATGGCGTCCTTCACCACCTCGACCAGGTTCGGGATCAGGTCGTGGCGGCGCTTCAGCTGGACGTCGATCTGGGCCCAGGCGTTCTGCGCCTGGTTGCGCAGCGAGACGAGGCGATTGTAGGTCGCGATCAGCCAGAGCACGACCGCTCCGGCGATTCCGAGCACGACCCAGGTCGATGTGTCCATGAAGACCCTCTCGAAGGTAAGCTCCCGGCGCCGGGACCATAGCATGGCAACCCAATCACTGGCCGGTTGCAAGGGG
>CAMDFP010000292.1 GCA_945897335.1 Asaia bogorensis
AGGTTCATCCTGGCGAATTGATGGTGATGGGAAGCGGAGGCGGTCGGCCCGAAGTGGCTGGACGCGATTGCGCGGACCCTGCCTTCGGATTGCCGGCACGCTGGATTTCTCCGATCGATCAAGCCTCCGCCGAGGTCAAGGGCTACACTGTTGTCGATGCCGAGACCGTTGTGACTACTCATGTTGGCGAGCTCATGCGGCTACACCTTCCGTCTCTCCTGAGTTTCGTTTCGCTACAGGAGACACTGGAGGGCCTCCCTGAAGAGTTCCAGCGTCTGTTCCAAGCGGTCATTCCGTCCACCTTCTCGCATACGACGCTTCTTTCGGTGCTCCGGGCTCTCCTCAAGGACCGGGTGCCGATCCGAAGTCTCGCGGAGATCGTCGAGGCGGTCTCGGAGTGGGCGCCTCGTTCCAAGGATCCCGCCGAGCTGGTCGAGAATGTGCGGTTCAGCATCCGCCGGCTCATCACCTATCAGCACGTCGATCCGAAGACCCGGGTCCTCCAGGCGGTCGTCTTCGCACCCGCGGGCAAGCGTGCCGACGGTCAACCCGATCCGGCAGCCAGGGCACTCGACGTGAAGGAGCTGGGTAAGTTGATGGCCGATCTCACCGAGGCGGAGCGGCGGACGGCGTTGAACGGAATCGGCTATGCCCTGATCGTTCCGGATCGGCTTCGACCGGCGATTGCCGAAGTGCTTCGGCGACGCGGGAGGTTCGTGCCGGTGCTCGGTCAACGCGAGGTCGATGACACGGCGAAGATCAACGTTGTGGCAAGGATATAAGGATATGATGGATATCCGGGTATTCAACGCACCGTCGACGGAAGAGGGCTACCGGCTGCTGCAACAGCGTTACGGCTCGGAGATCAGCGTCATGCGCGTTGAGCGCGATGCCAAGGCCCCCGGTTACGTGTTCACGGTCTCGATCCCGCGGCAGCCTGGGCTGGTAGCGAGCTCTCGATCCCAGGAGGTTCAGGCCCGTGCGATGGCGATCATGCGCCAGGCCGGCTTCTCGTCATCGATCATCGGCCGGGTTTCGGAGACGGCGTCGAGCGCGACGACCGAGGACGAGGTCGAACTGATCGGGCGCGGGTTGTCGGAACTCGTGAGCTTCGGGTCATTCGAGGATTTCGCGCGCAGCAGCCGCTTTGTACTGTTCGTCGGCGCTCCGGGATCGGGAAAGACCGCGACCTTGGCCAAGGCAGCCGCGGGCCTCGCGGCGCGCAGCGAGAGCGTAGCTCTTGTCAATTACGATGTCGGCCGCCTCGGCGGCGGAAGTCAGCTCTCGAGCCTCTCTTCGATCTATCGGGTTCCCTTGATCGACCTGAGCGAGAGGTCTGCATCTCCGGCAATGGATACGGAGATGATCGACCAGTTCTCCATCGTTCTTTGCGACACCCCGGGTTTCCACCCGTGGCGGTTTACCGAGCTGGACGACCTGATGACCGAAGCCGAGCGGATCGGAGGGGCGATCGTCCTGGTCTGTCCGGCCGGCCTCGATGCGTCCGAAACGGCCGACATGCTTGCGACCGCCAAGCGCCTGTCCATCCAGCACGCGATCATTACCAAGTGCGACATGTCGCGGAAACTTGGCTCGGTGATGAACGCCGTCGTTCAGGAGAATTTCACCGTGCTCGGCTGCCAGCGCAGCCGGGCACTGTCCGAGTACATCACGCAGCAGTCGGGAGCGTCAATTGCAGAGCTCATTTGTGAGCAGGTCGGCCGAGTCTCGTAGTTCACCGAAAGCTGAGGTGAATGGCGGCCGGATCATCGGCGTCGTCTCCGGAAAGGGAGGCGTAGGCAAGACCTTTGTCTCGGTCAATGTCGCTGCGGCCTTGGCGGATGCGGGGAACCGGACCTTGATCTTCGACGCCGATCTCGGTCTGGCGAACGTCGACCTGCAGCTCGGCGTCGATCCGCGCTTGACGATCGCTGACTACCTGCTCGGTCGCAACGGGTTCGGCGAACTCGTCGTTCACGTCGAGGGTGTCGGTATCGACATCATCGGTGGCAGATCAGCGGCGTCGGTGCTGACAAGCACGACCGACCAGGAGCGCCGGCGGCTTAAGGCGGCCATCACCGAGCTCAGCCGGTCCTACGACTACTCGATGATCGATCTTGCGGCAGGAATAGATTCAAATGTGTCCGACTTTTTCGACATCTGCGATCAACTCCTTCTTGTGCTACGCGCGGACCCATCGGCGATGATGGATGCCTATGCGCTGGTCAAGGTGGTCCCGCCCTGGTTGCGTCACCGGATCGCGGTCGTCGCCAACGCGGTCAGTAGCGCGAGGGACGGGGCCGACCTCGCCCGCTACTTTTCGGACGTGACCGGAAAGTATCTGCAGTTCAGGCCGACATACCTTGGAGGCATCCGGGCCGACCGGACAGTCGATCTAGCGATCCGCCGCCGAATCCCGGTCTACGCCGCGGCGCCCCAGTGCCACGCGACGGCCGACATTCGCGAGCTCGCCCGCAGAATGCTGGCCTCGGATTCCTAGGAAGCGGGAGCGCAAGCCATGGCGAAGCCGGAAGGCCCGCCCATCGTCAAGAAAGTCAAGAAGGTGGGTCATGCCGGGGCCCATGGCGGCGTTTGGAAACTGGCCTATGCTGACTTCGTGACGGCGATGATGGCCTTCTTCCTTCTGATGTGGCTGCTCAATGTCACGTCGGAGGAAATGAAATCCGGCATCGCTCAGTACTTTTCTCCGGAATCGGTGTCGCCGAGTCCCTCCGGATCGGGCGACATCTTCTTCGGACTGACCATTGCGGTCGATCAAGCGCAGCAGGCGCAGTCCCGCGGAAGCGCCGTACTGGTTCCGATCCCGGAGGCGAACCGGGCAGGCAGCGGCGGGAAGGCGAGCGGGGATGCGACCTCGGCCAGCGGTGACGAGGCGGCCGACGGGAGCGGGACGCCGAAGTATCCGAACGGCGAGGCGGCGGCGAAGGAAGCGGCGCAGCAGGAAGCGGCGGAACGCGAGGTCGTTGCACGCGAGGCGAAAGAGCGCCTCGCAGGGGAGCTCAGGGCGCAGATCGCCGAGACGCTAGCCAAGGGCGGGTTGGCGAACGTCTCGATGGCGAACATCAAGATCGCGCTCTCGCCAGAGGGCGTCGCGGTCGAAATTCTCGACTCGCCGAACGTCTCGATGTTCGAGATCGGCCGTAGCGTGCCGCTGCCGGAGACCGTGAAGATTCTGCAGGCGGTCGCCAGCGTCGTGCGCGATCGCAACGAGCCGCTGATGATCGTCGGACACACGGACGGCCGCCAGTATGCGGAGCCACGCACCTACTCCAACTGGGAGCTCGGCGCCGACCGCGCCAACGCGACCCGGAGAATACTCGTATCGGGCGGCATTGCACCGACCCGAGTGTCGAAGGTCGTCTCGGTCGCCGATCGGGAGCTGCGTAGCGTTGACGATCCGCTCGCGGCCGAGAACCGGCGCATTCAGATCCTAATCCTGAAATGACGATGAGCTCGTCGAGAGACCGGGGAGGCGGGGAGGCATGAGCGAAACATTGGTCGTACTCATCATTGGCATCCCGCTGACCATCGGTGTGTCGATCGCGATCGCTGGCATCGCCCGGATACAGTCGCAGCTCGATGCGGTTCAGATCCGCCAGCAGCACGCCACGCGCCGGGCCAGCGAAATCAAGGGCGAGGCCGGGACCCTCTCAAACGATGTTCAGAAGCTGCCCTCGAAGCTACGTGCGACCAAGGAGTACCTGATTTCCCAGGCGCGCAAGACAGCGGCGAAACCCGTGAAATCGATCTCCGTTGGCCGCCGCTAGGGGCCAATGTCGCCGAAGCCGAACTGGCTCGACATGACATGGAGCGCCGCGACGAACGTGTTGTCGGCAAGTACCGCGGCGAGGAGAAGTAGCGCGGCCGTGATCTGCACCGGCTGGCCGATCATGAAGAGAGGCAGGGATGGAAGTAGCAGATTGGCCGCTCCAAGGCCGATGCCGAAGGCGATGTTGAGCACGATGAACGGGGCGGCAATCTCGGCTGCGGCGCGGATGCTGCTGGTGAACATGGAGACCACGAGCATCGCGCCGTCGTGCCATGTGGACGCAGTCAGCGCGGTGATCGAAAGGGTCGAGGACAACAGCAGGGACATGATTCCGTGATCGAGGAAGAGCTTGAGGGAGACAAAGTAGAGCAGAAGCTCGAGCGAGGTCGTCTGTTGCGCTTCCGCCGGATTGAAGAGCACTGCCTGCTGCAGGCCGGACATCGCGGCTATGGTCGAAGCGGCGATCTGGAAGGTCGCCAGCATGAGTCGGCCGGTCATGCCGATGAGGACGCCTTCGGAGAACCCGCCGAGGATGCTGGGCCAGTCCAGCGCCGAGCCGGGCGAGCCGATGCCGAGCGGGCCGTAGACGAAGGCGAGCCATATAGCGAAGGCCACGCGCCAAGGCATCCGCACCATGTTGTCGGACAGCAGCGGCAGGAAGAGGCCGAGCCCAAGGGCCTTGAAGAAGGCCGGGGCGAATCCGGCGAGATCTGTCAGTACCGGCGTTGCAAGCATGGCATGGATTGGCTCGGGAGGAGGCGGTCGTTTGGTTTGTCTTTTTCCCCGGTGCACGGATTGCGCGCAACGATAGGTCGATCCAAAACCGGGCCGGTCCGGTGCCGGATCCCGTTCCTCGTGATAGCCGGCTTCGCTCTTGCCGCAAGCCTCTTCGTGCCGGATGCGATGGCGGACGCCTCCTGCGGCGCGACCGAGGCCGGCGCAGACCGGCTGGCACGTCTGGCGATCGTTCGCGAAGGTATCCTTAGTGCCCAGGCGACGCCGATCGACAACATCGTCGTCGGCGAGATCGACGGTCGGATTGTCGCGTTCGTCGTCGATCCGCCTTTGCCCATTGTCGTCCCCAAGATCAAGGCGTTCGCGGTCGCGTCCTCTCGCCGCTTGGGGCGCGTGGTCATCCTCGACGGCGCCGGTTCGCCCGTGGCTGCCGGGCCACGGACGGAGCAGCGCGCGACACGCCTCGTCGTCGCGGAGGAGAAGCGGGTCGGCCTTCTGCCGGTCGAAGTCGGCGCGATGGCTGTACTCGAGCGATTCAGCGATGACAGGTCGCTGTTCGTTCTGCCTGGCCGTTCTCTGCTTCAGGTGAGCGGCGGCTGCGTCGGCGCCTTGACCGTCGCGCCTTCGGTGGGCGGGACCGTGATCCTATCGGCCGGTCGGATCGAGTTCGAGCAGACGGCCGCTGAGGTCCTGGTCCGCGGTGGCGGTGGTACCGTGTCTCTGTCGCCATGCTGCTTCGATCTGCCAAGGCCCGTTGTCCTATCGACTCTCCGGGACATGTTCGACGCCGAAGCCGTGGTCGAGCATGTGCGCCACGCGCGCATCCAGCAGCTCGGGATGCCGGCCGATCGCTCGGCCGACATACGCGACTGGCTGGAGAACCTCGGTTTCGGGCGATTCGACGAGGCCATGGCGGTAGCGGACCAGCTTCTCCGGTCGCCATACGGAGACCTGCCGGCCATCCGCTACATCGCATTGGCGACCGAGCTCGGTCGCGGCGGCCGCGGGCGCTTGTCGATGCCGGCGGCGCTCGATACCGAGACCGCGCGGCTCCCGGGCTGGGCGACCCTTAATGCTTGCCGGGAGGCGAGCATCGCCGAGGGGGTAGCCAAGGGTGCCGCCGCGCCGCTGGCCCGTGCCGAGCTCGCCAAAGTGCCTCGCGCTTTGCGCGACCTGCTGCTCCGCTGCCGCATCCTCACGGCGCTGCGGAGTGGAGACGCGCGTCCGGGTCTCGATGCGCTGCGGGAGCTGGGGCCACTTGACCAGGACGACACGCCACTCGAGCGGATGATCGAGAACGTTCTGCTGCTTCGCCTCGGCCGCGAGGAGAGGCTGGCCAGCCTCTACCGCGATCGCCTGGAGCAGCGGGTCGCGTCGATGGGGCTGCCGGTCTCGCTCGTGTCGTACCGCTGGTCGCCTGAAGTGGAGACCCTCTTCAGCGACCGGCTGGTCGTCGAGCAGCTGCTGGTCCGACGGCTCAGCTTCGGCGATGCGACACTGGATGCCGGCATGCTCGCCGGCGCGATCGCCTCGGCATCGCCGGCGACTATCGCCATCGTGCTCGAGCGCCATGCGGATCTTGCGCGATTGATGCCGGACGAACGCCTCGGGAACTTCCTGGTCGGCCGGCTGGCGCACCGTATTGTCGAGACCTTTGGTCCCCCGCAGACGCCGATGCCTCTGCGCCTAGTGCTCGCCCTGTCCGACCTCGGGCGTCGGCCGAATCTCGGTCCGATACGTCGCGAGCTG
>CAMDFP010000293.1 GCA_945897335.1 Asaia bogorensis
CTATCCTCCGGTCATGCCGATCCCCCTCCTCGCGCCCGTGATCGCCGTTGCCGTGGCCGCAACGGCGAGCCTGATCGGCTACGTCTGGGGCCGCGACCTCTGGCGCTGGATTACCGGCACCCCTCCGCCGAAACAGGCCCGCGGCCGCGCCCGGATCCTGGTCGCCGGCCCGACCGGGGTCGGCAAGACGACTTTGATCAGGCAGGTGATCGGCGCCGAGGTCGGCACGGTCGGCGAGGGCACGCCGAAGACGCCCGGTATCGAATGGCTCGGCAATGACGACTTCCCGGTCTGGTTCGCCGACAGCAAGGGCCTGGAGGTGGTGACCGCCGGCAAGCAGGTCGCCGACATCCGGGCCAAGGTCGCCGGCTGGCGGGAGGAGAACCGCCCGCATCTGGTCTGGCTCTGCATCCAGGCCGACTCGGCACGCGTCATGGGAGGGGCGGCGGGCGACGCGGAGGCAGCCAGGGTGCTCGGCACCGAAGGCGAGCTCGGTCGCCTGCTGCATGAGCTGGGCATTCCGGCGCTGGTGGTGCTGACCCAGGCCGATCGCGGCGGGCCCGAGCTGGCGGGGATGATCGAACGAGCCCGGGAGGTGTTTCCCTTCGCCCGGGACGTGATCGCGGTCTGCGCCGAACCCCGGACCCTCGGCGGCCGCGTGCTGATCCCGAGGCACGGCCTCGAGGCGCTGCGCGCGGCGACGCTGGCGCTGTTGCCGGATGACCTGCGGCGGAAGTCCGGGCAGGGATGGAAAGCGCCCGATGCCTGAGCTAGACGCCCTTCAGCACCGTCCTGAACTCGGTGCCGAGGATCACGTCGCAGATCGCGGCGAAGGGGTAGACGAGGGCGTCCAGCACGCCGAGATGGGCGGCGCGGTCCAGCATCAGCCCGTAGGTCACCGACATCCGGAACACCGCGATCACCAGCAGCAGCGGCGCCAGGACCAGGGCGCCGATGCGCAGCGCGTCGCGCCAGAGCAGCGGCGCCGTCGCCTCGGCGATGCGCCAGGCGACCTTGTCCGGGGACTTGGCTTTCAATCGCGTGGCGATCTCGGTGCCCGCTCGGACATGCCAAGCCGCGCCCGACAACCCGTCCGCAATCATCCGTTCGGACTTTCGTATGCCGAAAAGCACCGTCCGATGCAGGACGAGGAGTCCCAGGCGATGGGGCGACAGGCGGAGCTGCCAGGCGAGCCAGGCCAGCCGCGCGGCCACCGGCAGTTTCCAGCCGATATGGACGACATAGGCCAGCAGCACCAGCGAGGCCGCGATGACCGCCGGTTCGGGGTCGGCGAGGCCTTGCCCCAGCCAGCCGATCAGCGCCAGCGCCGCCGAAACCGCGACCACCACGATTGCCTCGGTGCCGACCCAGGCCATCGCTTCGCGACTGAGCAGTGCCTCGCCCGCGAAGGCAAAGGGCTCGGCGACTGCCTGCTCGCGCCCGCCTAGTAACCATGCGACTAAGCTCTTTGCCACCACGGCCTTCCTTATTGCCGGCATTCAGGTTAGAGCCCGCAAAGCCGTGCCGATAGCCCCCGACACATTCTCCCCCACTGCCGAGATTGCCGCCGCGGTCGAGGAGGACGGGCTGCTGTCGCTCTTCGCGCTCTGCCGCGAGGGCGATCTCCGTCCGCTCGCCGACGTCGCCCGGCGGCACGCCCCGGAAGCCCTGGAGGGGCAGGATCGCTTCGTCCGGGCCAAGGACCGCCCCGGCAGCTGGCCCGACCTCCTGGCCGAAGCCCTGGAAGCGGTGGCGGAAAAGGCGACCGCCGGCCGGTTCTTCTCAGGCGGCGGCTGGCTTGAGGGCCTGAAGGCGCTGGGAACGCGCTGCGGTCTATCCTCGTCGGCCTCCGGCGAGTCGGCGATTGCCGAGGCGGTTGCCGCCGCCTTGCTCGGATCGTCCGGTACGGTCGCGACCGCTCTCGCGGACGAGCGCGTCCGCGGCGTGGAGGCGCTGGCCGAGGCGGTCCTGCATGTCGCCTTGCTGCGGCGGACACTGCGATCGCGCCTCGGGCTGCCGGCACCGGCCATTGTCGCGATACCCTCGACTGCGCCGACGCCCGCATCGCCGGGCGTCGCCCGGCGTCTGCTCGAGCGGCTGGCCGGCGGCGGCGATGTCTGGGACGACGTGATGGCGTCGGTCCCCGGCGCCGATTTCGCCCGGCTGCCGCCTTGCAACATCGCGGTCGCCGGCCGCAGCGGCGTCGGCAAGTCGACGCTGCTGAACGCGGTCTTCGGGCGTGACCTGGCGGCGACCGGCGTCGGCCGGCCGGTGACCAAGGACGCCACCTGGTACGAGGAGCCGGGCTTCTCCGTCCGCCTGCTCGACACGCGTGGCCTCGAGCGCGGTGCCTTCGCCGAGAGCTTGGCCGCGCTGGAAGCGAAGCTGGCGGAGGCTCGCGCCGGAACCAATCCGGACGAGCAGCTTCACCTGCTCTGGCTCTGCCTCGACGGCTCCGGCAGCCGCATCGAGGACTCCGACCGGCGCGTCGCCGAGATGGCGGGGCGGCTCGGCGTTCCGGTCGTCGTCGTCGTCACCAAGGCGTGGTTCGACAGCGAACTGCCGACGATCGCGCGTACCGAGCTGCCAGACCCGCCGGTCCGTGCCGTCGTCCGCGTCATCGCGTCGAAGCGCATGTTCGAAGGCGGCGAAAGCGTCGGCCCGGAGGGGCTGGAAACGCTGGTCGAGGAAAGCCTAAGACTGCTGCCGGAGGCGGAGCGGGCGGCGATGGCGGCGGTCCAGCGGGTCCTGCTGGCGCCTAAGGTCGAGTCGGCGCGCGATGCGATCCGCAAGGCCGGTAACGCCGCCTTCCTCGCGTCCGGGACGCCGATCCCCTTCGCCGATGCGGTGCTGCTGGCGCCGATCCAGATCGCCATGATCGTCGCCGTCACCCGACGCATGGGCGTCGCGCTGAACGAGGATGGCTGGAAGGCGCTGGCCGCCGCCGTCGCCGGCCCGGTCCTCGCCACTTTCGCCGGCCGGCTCGCCGCCGGCTCGCTCGGCAACCTGCTGAAGACGATTCCCGGCATCGGCTCGCTGGTCGGCGGGTCGCTGAATGCCGCCGTCGCCGTGGCGCTGACCCGCTTCCTCGGCGAAGGCTATCTCGCCTGGCTCACTGGCCGGCTGGAGCGCGGCGCCGTGCCTTCGATCGCCGAGATCAAGGACTATCTCGGCGGCGGCTGGCTCTCGAAGAGCTAGGCGGCGAAGCGTCTGATCGCGGCCTCGTCCCAACTCATGCCGAGACCGGGACCATGGGCGGTGATGGTGCCGGCCACCGGCCTGATCGGCTCTGCGAGCAAGGCGCTGGCCATGTCCATGTACTCGAGCCAATGCGCGGTCGGTGTCACCGCCAGCGCATGCGCGCTGGCTTCGGCGAAGAGGTGGCTGGAGACCGGCAGCGAGGCCGCCTGCGCCAGGCCCATAGCGGTGACCCAGCCGGTGATGCCGCCGATCTTCATCAGGTCGGGCATGACGAAATCCGACGCCCCGGCGGCAATGGACTCCGCCATGGCGCGGGGGAACCACCAGTTCTCGCCGGTCTGGATCGGTACCGGCGAGGACGCCCGAACGCGGGCATGGCCGCGCAGGTCCTCGGCCGGCACCGGCTCCTCGACCCAGGTCAGATCCTGGTCGGCGATGCGGGCGACGCGCCGGATCGCCTCCGCCGGATCGAGCGACTGATTGAAGTCTACCATCAAGGCGATTTCCGGCCCGATCAGCCGGCGGATGGCGCGGGTCGCCTGGATGTCGCGGTCGAGATCGCCCTCGCCGAGCTTGATCTTGATGCCGCGAAATCCGGCGGCGACCGAGTCCTCGATGTCCTTGAGGTCGGTCTTCGGATCGACGAGGCCGTAGCTGTCATAGGCCGGGAGTGGCTTCGGTGCGCCGCCGAGCAGGGCTGCGACCGGCAGGTCGGCTGCGCGGCCGAGCGCATCCCAGAGGGCCATGTCGAGGGTCGAGACGGCCATCCCGATCAGACCTTGCCAGCCGATCAGGCGGAAGCGCCGATCGAAGGCGCGCTGGCGTTCAGCCGGCGCCACCGCCTGGCCTTTGATCTCCATGCCGATGTCCTCGACCAGGCGGACCAGCGGCGCCAGTGCGAGCGGCGTATAGGCGAAGGCGTAGGCGCGTCCCGGAACCCCTTCCTCTGTCGAAACGTCGACCAGGACCAGCGGAGCGGCGGGAATGACACCGACAGCCGTCCGGATCGGCCGCTTCATCGGCACGATCACGGGTCGGGCGGTGACGTCACGGATGGTGAGGGTGCCGGCCATCGAGCTCTCCTTGGGTCTCGCCGCCAGAAATACCGCCGGCTGCCGGCGGATGTACATTCACTCGTCGGTATACATGGAGGGGATGGTACCGAAATCAGCCGGGGATACGCGTGCACGTATAATCGATGCGGCCTATGCGCTGTTCTTCAGGTGCGGCTTCGCCCGGATCGGCATCGATGCGGTCGCGGACGGCCGATCGTGCACCGCGTCAGAGGCAGTATGCGAGGAACGTGTCCCAGGCGATCGTGGCGCCGTAGCGGCCCCAGAGGCCGAGGGACAGCACGAAGAGCGCGGCCAGACCGCAGGCGAGACCGAGCGCGATGATCCGGCTCACGCCGGCGCCGGCGCCCGCACCAGGGTCCGGTCGGCGATCGGCGCGTGCAGGATCGCGGCGACGATGCCGAGTGCGACCGAGGCCCACCAGATCGCGTCATAGGACCCGGTCGCGTCGTAGACCCGGCCGCCGAGCCAGGCGCCGAGGAAGCTGCCGAGCTGGTGCGAGAGGAAGACGCCGCCATAGAGCATCGACATGTAGGCCGGCCCGAAGATCTGGGCGACCAGGCCCGAGGTCAGCGGCACGGTGCCGAGCCAGAGGAATCCGAGTGCCGCGCCGAAGACCAGCACGCTGGTCTCGGAGACCGGCGCGATCAGGAACAGGATGAATGCCAGCGAGCGCAGCAGGTAGAGCAGAGAGAGAACGTATTTCTTGCGATAGCGCCCGCCGAGCCATCCGGCGATCAGGGTGCCGGCGATGTTGAAGAGCCCGATTAGTGACAGCGAGGCTGCGCCGAGCCAGGCCGGCAGGCCCTTGTCGGCGATGAAGGCCGGCAGGTGGACGGCGACGAAGGTCACCTGGAAGCCGCAGACGAAGAACCCTGCGGTGAGGAACCAGAAGCCGCTGTGGCCCGACGCCTCGCGCACGGCCTGGCCAATGGTCTGGTTCATGCCGGGAACGATCTTCCGCTCGCCGAGGCCATAGGCCAGCGGCACCAGCATGAAGCTGATCGCGGCCAGCAGCATCAGTGCCGTCGACCAGCCGTAGGAGGTCACGAAGGCCTGGCTCACCGGCACGATGGCGAACTGCCCGAAGGAGCCACCGGCGCTGGCGATGCCGAGCGCGAGGCTCCGGTGCTCGGGTGGTGCCGCCCGGCCGACGGCACCTAGGACCACGGAGAACCCGGCGATGCCGAGCGCGATGCCGACGGCGGCAAGGCCGAGCTGGACGACGCCCACGCTGGCACCGGAGGCGGCCAGCACCAGCCCCGCCGCATAGACCACGCCGCCGACCATGCAGACGCGGATCGGGCCGTATTTGTCGGCGATGGCGCCGGCGAAGGGGGCGACGATGCCCCAGAGCAGGTTCTGGGCGGCGAGCGCGATGGCGAAGGCCTCCCGGCTCATGGCGAGGTCGACGCTCATCGGTCCGAGGAAGAGCCCGAAGGAGGCGCGGATGCCGAGCGACAGCGTCATTGCCGTGGCGCCGCACAGAATGATGACCCAGAGCTGCGGCGACATGGCGACTCCTAGAGGAGCGTGACTTCGGCGGTGCCGAGACCGTCGATGGAGATCTGCACGCGTTCGCCGGCCTTGGCCCAATAGGGCAAGGGCAGGCTGCCGGTCATCACGATCTGGCCTGCCTCCAGGCGTTCGCCGCGCGCGGCCAGCTGGTTGGCGAGCCAGATCAGGGATTCGAAGGGGTGGCCGAGAACGTCGCTGCCCTTGCCGCGCTGGACCTCGACGCCGTCGGATCGGGTGATGCCTACGGCGGCGGCGAGATCGAGGCGGCTCCAGTCCTTGACCTCGGGCCCCAGCACGAATCCCGAATGGAAGAAGTCGTCGGCGATCAGCGTCGTCGGCCCCATGGCGACGAAGTCGCCGTAGCGGTTGTCGACGATCTCGATCGCCGGATGCAGGGCGGCGATGGCGGACTCGACGTCCTTCCGGGTGGCGTTGGCGCCGATCGTCTGGCCCAGCCTGACC
>CAMDFP010000294.1 GCA_945897335.1 Asaia bogorensis
AGGCAGAGCCCGGTCGAGATGACGAAGGTGGGCCGGGGGCCGATCTGGTCGGCGATGACGCCGCCGAGCGCCGGGCCGCAGACGCCGGCGGCGAACACCGCGCCCATGAACAGCGCCATCCCCTGGGCCCGCCGCGCGGGCGAGGCGGCGCCGGCGACGAAGCCCTGGCAGACGATGTAGACGATGGCGTAGCCGACGCCCGCGAACGCCCGCCACACCACCACCTCCCAGATCGAGGTGGCGAAGGCGGTTCCGAGATAGCCGATGGCGCTTGGCGCGATGCCGATCATGAACATGCGCCGCACGCCGAGGCGCGAGACGATGACGCCGGCGAAGGGCGTGACGATCGCCACCATCGCCATGAAGGCGGTCATGGTCACGCCGACCGCGAACTCCGGCGACAGCGTCGAGGCCGGGTCGCGGAGATCGCGGATGAAGACCGGCAGGAAGGAACGGCCGAACTCCTCGGCCATGATGAAGACGAAGACCGGGGCCCGGATCGCCACCGCCTGCGACACCGTGACCGCGCGCAGCCGGAGCGGATCGGCCACGCGGAAGCGGGCCTTGGTCTCCTCGACCAGGCGGCCCAGCCTTTGGCCGACGTCGGCCTCGGCCAGGGTCGCGCGCACGCTTTCGGCATCGGCCATGACCTGCTGCCAGGTCTCGGCGAGCCGCCGGACCAGGTCGTTCCAGGCGGAGGCGACGATCTCCCATTCCCTCTGGCCGGACGCGGCGACGCGCGAGTTGAAATCGCCGGATGCGGCCGCTCCGAACGCAGCCCACAGCCGCGACAGCGGTGCTGCGATCGACACCTGGAACACCAGCGACAGCAGTTCGAAGGCGAACAGGCCTGCGACCAGCAGCACGATCACCATGTCGAAGACCACCGCATAGGTCTTGTCGTCGACCACCTTCGGGCTGATGCCGAGCTCGACGCTGCCGCGTGGACGGCTGGCGTCGCCGATGGGAACCCTGACGCGACCGTCGGCGATCTCGTCTCCGGTGACGGTCCTGGAGTTTTCCGCCGTCGATTTGCCGGTCCGGCTGCGGGCGAAGATGGTCTTGCCGGCGGGATCGGCGACGGTCAGGAATTCGATATCGGTGTTGTCGGCGAGGACGCGATCGAGGAACGCCTCCATGCCGGCCAGGCGGTCGAACGGGATGCCGAGGTCGAGAGCATGGTTCACCTGCCCGGCGACGGACCGGCCGACCATCCCCGCCTTCAGCTCGATCTCCGGCGTCAGGTTGGCGACGAAAGCCCGCAGCATCAGGAAGGAGGCGACGGCCGCAGCGGCGACCAGGAGCACGGTCGAAACGAGAAAGAGCTTCCGGAAGGAGGCCTGGGCGGGGATCTGGTGGAGATCGGCCATCGGCTCAGGCCCCCTCCTCGTCCAGGCGATCGGCCTCTCGGCGGATATGCTCGATCGCGGCGAAGGCCGCCGCGGCGCCGGCGCAGGCCGCGATCAGCAGCGGATCGCCGTCCGGTCCCTTCTCCGTGGTCTCGCCGCGAGCGGCGGCGGCGATGCGGGCCCCGGCCTCGGCCAGCGCCTTCCGCTCGGGGCGCAGCAGGATCATCACGACCGGAACCAGCAACAGCGCGAAGACGACGACCGCGCCGATGCCGATGTTCATGAAGATCTGGGTCACGTCCTGCACCCGGTCCTCGCTGACGGCGCGGGAATAGCCCAGCGCCACCGTGCCGACCACGGCACCGAACGAAGCGACGATCGGCTGTCCCAGCACGACCGCATCGCCCTCCCGCCGCTGCCACGCGCCTTCGCGGGCGTTCCTCGTGGCGCTGAGCCAGGACTGCGGCGCCGGCAAGCCGACATTGCTGGAATCGGAACTCAGCAGCACGATGCCTTCGGCGTCCAGGACCTCGACATAGAGGAGTGCAGGGTCGGTCTCGATCGTGCGGTCGAGCTGCGGCTGCAGGCTCTGCATGTCGGCGAGATCGACCCCGAGGTCCATGCTGGTGTCGATGGTGGCGACGATGTCGCTGACCGCCAGGCGGTAGCGGGCATCGAGGATCTCGCCGAGGCCTTGGCGGTACTTGTTGGCGGCGAGCACGGTGGTCAGCCCAACGGTCGCGGCGAGAATCAGGACCAGGATGGCGGCGACGCGGACGGGCAGCGACATCAGCGGCGCCACGTCCGGCGCGCAGGCCGGCGCGACTCCGCGCCCTGTCGATGTGCCTGCTGCTGCATCCCCGCCGCCGTCGTTTCCACCCCGCACACCAACTCTAGTCGGTCGGCTCCGGTGACGCCATCCAGTCCTTGCGCTGTCCGACATGCCGGTTGCGCTGCCGGCCGGCAGAGGTGCAGAACGGTCGTCCCGTCCCGAACAGGCTCGACTCCATGAAGATCGAACGGCTGCGCTGCTTCATGTCGCGCGACAAGGACCGCCCCCGGCTCGTCGTCGCCATCGATACCGACGAAGGGATCACCGGCTGGGGCGAATGCTACAACCACGGCCCCGACAGGGCCCTGCCGCCGCTGCTCGACTATCTGTTCGGCTTCATCAAGGGTCACGACCCCCGCCGGATCGAATATCTGATCCTCTATCTCCTGCAGCAGACGCGGTTCCCGCCGGGGGCCCTCGGCCTCGCCGCAATCTCGGCGATCGACCACTGCCTCTGGGACATCTCAGGGAAAGCACTGGGCGTTCCCGTCTACATGCTGCTCGGCGGTAATGCCCGCGACCGGGTCCGGGTCTATGCCGGCGTCTACACCGCGCCCGATCCGGTCATCGCCCGCGACCAGCTGGATGCGCTGAACGGCCAGTGGGGGCTGACCGCCTTCAAGCTCAGCCCCTTCCGCATCGACATCCATGCGCATCGCTGGGGCGAAGTGGTCCGCACCAGCGCGGAATACTTCCGGAAGCTCCGCGAGACCGTGCGCAGCGACTACGAGATCGCCTTCGACGCGCATGCCAAGATCTTCGAGCCGAAGCAGGCGATCCAGCTCGGCAACGCGCTCGCCCCTTACGATCCGCTGTTCTTCGAGGAGCCGATCCGCCCCGAGAACATCGAGGCCTGGGGCGATATGAGGCGCGACCTCGCCTGTACGCTCGCCACCGGCGAGTCGCTCTACAGCCGCTTCGAGTTCCTAAGGCTCCTCACCGTCAAGGGCGCCGACATCATCCAGCCGGACATCTGCGTCGTCGGCGGGCTGCTCGAGATGCGGAAGATCGCCGCCATCGCCGAGGCGCATTACGTGACCGTCGCCCCGCACAACCCGATGGGGCCGCTGGCGACCGCGGTCAACCTGCACTTCTCGGCCTCGCAGCCGAATTTCCGCATCCTCGAATACCGCCTCCCCGACGGCGCCCCCTACGTCAAGGACCCGTACCTGCCGAAGGACGGCTACCTCGAGCTGCGTCCGGACCGGCCGGGCTGGGGCGTCGAGATCGACGAAGACGTCCTCAAGGAGGACCGCTATATCCACTGGGAGCGCAAGGTGCCGAAGCGGCCGGACGGGTCGAGCGGGTACGTTTAATGCGCCATCCCCCTCCCCGCGTACGACGCTAGGGAGGGTTCTAAGGACTATCTTCCCTTCTTCGCCTTCGGCACCGCCGGGCGCATCTCGTCGATGCCGGCCTGGAGCGCCGCCTGCATGAGCCAGATGTCGCCCATATAGGCGATCATGCGGAAGCCCTTCCTGATCCAGGCCTTGCCCCATTTGGGGTTGCCGACCAGGTTGCCGGCGACCTTGCCGTGGCGCCGGCAGGCGGCGACGACGGCATCCCGCGCCCTGACGAACTCCGGATGTTCGAACTCGAGCGGCTTCTGCAGAGACACCGAGAGGTCGGTGTGGCCGACGAAGGCGACATCGATGCCGGGCACCGACATGATCTCGTCGACATTGGCGACGCCCTTCTTGGTTTCGATCTTGATCATGACCAGCACGCTGTCGTTCGCGGCCTTCATGGTCTTCCGCGCATCGCCGATGATGTAGTCGTCATGGGCGACGCCGAAGGCCGAACCGCGGCGGCCATGCGGAGGGTACCGGGTCGCGCGCACGATCGCCTCGGCCTGGGCCTTGGACTCGACCACCGGGACCAGGATTCCCTTGGCGCCGAGATCGAGCGAGCGGGTGATCAGGTTGAAGTCGTCGCCGGCCGGATTGACCAGCGGCACCACGCCGGCGCCGCGGGCGAACTGGATCTGGTCCTTGACCGTCTCGAAGCTCCAGCCCGAATGCTCCATGTCGAGGATGAGGAATTCGCACCCCGTCGACTTGACGATGCGGGCCAGGCCCGGCGAGGCGAACTCGAACACGAAGGTTCCGAAAACGGTCTCGCCGCGGGCGAGCCGGGTCTTGAGCGGATTGTCGCGCACCTTGGATTCCTTCCCTTCCCTGTTTCCGATCGGGAAAAACTGGCTAAACTAAGGGCCCGTTCGAGCCCAAGAGAGCAAGTGAAATGGAAAATTGCCGGGTCAAAGGCCAGCCGGTCCCGAGCGAGCTGATCGACGAGATGGTTGACAGCGCCTCGCTCCTCGACAATCCGAAGGCGCTCCGTGCCCGCCTGGACGAGGACGGCTACCTGTTCCTGAAGGGCGTGCTCGATCGCGACGCGGTCATGGCTGCCCGCCAGGAAGTCTTCCAGCGCCTGGTCCATGTCGGCGAGATCAGGGAGCCGGCGATCGACGGCATCGCCACCGGCGACAGCAAGCGGATGGAACTCGAGCCGGATCTCGGCGCCTTCTGGCGGTCGGTCAGCGAGGGAAAGAAGCTGCGCGCCGCCAGCAACGGCCGCGACATGCAGCGCATCATGTCGCTGATCTTCGGCGAGCCGGCCCGCAACCAGGACTACATCTTCCTCCGCGCCGGCGCGCAGGGGCGCGCGACGGGCCTGCATTTCGACTACCCGTTCTTCACCCGCGCACACGACAAGGTCGTCACCGTGTGGATGCCGATCGGCGACGTCCCGGTCGAGGACGGCCCGATCGTCATGGTCGAAGGCTCGAACAAGTACCGCGACCTGATCGAACCGATGATCGGCTTCGACATCTCCAAAGACAACTCGCGCAAGGCCGATTTCGGCGCCGACGCCATCTCCTTCGCCAAGGCCCGCGGCACCAGGCTGCTCACCCGCAACTTCCAGGCCGGCGACATCGCGCTCTTCGGCATGTATATCGCGCATGGCTCGCTCGACAACCACTCGCCGATCAACCGCGTCCGCTTGTCCTGCGATCTTCGCTGGCAGCCGGCGTCGCTGCCGCTGGACGAGCGCTATTTCGGCAATCCGCCGGCGGGAACCACCGGGATCGGGTATGGCGAGCTGAACGGTGCCAAACCGCTGACCCAGGACTGGCACGTCCGTTGACCGACCAGCCTTCGGCCAAGCCCGCCCGCGACAAGGACGCGATCCGAGCCCGCTGCACGCGCTTCCTCACCCGGCAGAAGGCGCTGTCGCCGAAGGAGGTGCTGCAGGCGCTGGCCGACGAGGCCGGCGCCGACGAGGTCGCCGACGTCTACGGCAAGGGCAAGCTGATCGAGGATTTCGAGGGCGAGGTCGCCGCGCTCCTCGGCAAGCCCGCCACCGCCTTCATGCCGTCCGGTACCATGGTGCAGACCATCGCGCTCCGGGTCTGGTGCGACCGCGAGGGCACCTCCACCGTCGGCCTGCACCCGCTGAGCCATCTCGAGCGCAACGAGTCCCAGGCCTATCGCATGATGCATGGCCTGGATGCGCACTACCTCGGCGACGACAGCCGGCAATTCGTAAAGAAGGACCTGGAAGGCGTGGCCGAGGCGCTGGGCGCGATCGTGCTGGAGATGCCGCTGCGCCCGCTCGGCTGCGTGCTGCTGCCGTGGGACGAACTGGTCCAGATCTCCGCCTGGGCGCGCGAGAACGAGATCCCGCTGCATCTCGACGGCGCCCGGATCTGGGAGAGCCAGCCCTATTACGGCAAGAGCCTGGCCGAGATCGCCCAGCTCTTCGACAGCGTCTATGTCTCCTTCTACAAGGGCATCGGCGGCCTTGCCGGCGCGGCGCTGGCCGGCCCCAAGGACTTCGTCGACGAGGCACGACTCTGGCAGCATCGCCAGGGCGGCCGCCTGATCCAGCTCTATCCCTATGTGCTGGCGGCGCGGAAGGGCCTCGCCGAGCGGCTGCCTCGGATGGCGACGCATCATGGCGAGATCCGTCGCGTCGCCGACGCAATCCGCGGCCTGCCCGGCGTCCGCGTTACCCC
>CAMDFP010000295.1 GCA_945897335.1 Asaia bogorensis
TCGCTTTACCGACCAGTTCCAAAGGGTCTGCGCGGCGACGCCCGACGTCAAGCCGTGGACCTTCTGCGAGGCTTTCACCGCCGAGGCAAGCCAGGCACGCTTCGCGGCGGTATCGCCTGCCGACGCCGAGCGGATCGATGCCGAGAGGCGCGCTCGGGCGAAACAGGAACTCCGAACCATCGAGCGCCAAAACGGCAAGCTGGCGCGCGCCGTCCAGACACCTCCCCTCGCCCAGCTTTTCGAGCGCTACGGCATGACCGAGCAAGCGAGGCTTCTCATCGAGACCCAGCAGCGCACGATCGGTCAATACATTGGCACCGTCACCCAATGGGCGGGTGGCTGACGGTCGGTGCGGCTCCGATCACCTGATCGCGGCCAGAATGGCCGGGACGGACAGACCATGTGCAGCCAGCAGATCTTCCTGGCTGCCGTAGCAGTGGATGAACTCATCCTTCAGCGTGAACGCTTGCAGCACGCAGCTGGCCTTGGTTTCCCAGGCGATCTGTTTCATGCGCGAGGCAAGACCACCCTGGGGTGCATGCTCCTCGATGACGATCACCCGCTTGTAGTCGCGGAGCGTGCGCCGGATCCCTTCCTCGTCGATCGGCTTCAGGGTGTGCGCGTTCATCACGGCGACCGACTCTCCCTCCTTCTCGATCGCGTCGGCGACCTCGAATGCCATCTTCATGATGCCGCCGTAGGAGAGGATACAGGTATCCCTGCCCCGGCGGAGCGTGCGCAGCCGTCCGAAGACGAACGGCTCGGGCGCGGTCTCGGTGAGCTTCGGCTCGCCCGACTTCCCCAGCCGGAGGTAGAGCGGGCCCCGGTTGTCGACGGCGCAGAACCGCGTCATCTCGCGGACCTCGAGCGGATCGCAAGGGGCCAGGATCTGCATGTTGGGGACGGCGCCGGCGACGGCGATATCCTCCTGGGCGTTGTGGGTGCCGCCGAGCTGCGAATAGACCACGCCGGCGCCCATGCCGACGACGGTCACCGGCAGGTTCTGGTAGCAGAGGTCGACGCGGACCATCTCGAAGGGCCGGTAGAGCGAGAACGTGGCGATGGTATAGGCGAAGGGCCGCATGCCCTTGAGCGCCAGGCCGGCGCACATGCCGATCATCACCTGCTCGGCGACGCCGACATTGATGAAGCGCTCCGGCGAGTCGGCGGCGAACTTGGCCATGGGCCCAGCGGGCGAGATGTCGGCGGCGACGACGTAGATCCTGGGGTCGGCCTGAGCGAAGCCGTAGAGCGTCTCTGCGAAGGTGTTCCTCATGGCCGGCTCTCGGCGAGCTCGGCCATGGCGCGCTTGAACTCCTCGGGGCTCGGCGATCGATAGTGCCAGATCACCGCGTCTTCCATGAAGCTGACGCCCTTGCCTTTGATGGTTTTGCCCACCAACATGAAGGGCCGGCCGCCGCGCCGCTCCGAGACCGCGCGCACGATCCCTGCGGAGTCGTGGCCGTCCATCTCTACCGTCTCCCAGCCGAAGGCCTCGAACTTGGCGACCAGCGGATAGAAGCTGGGATGGGTGATGCTGGTGCGGCCGACGGTCTGGAAGTCGTTGTTGTCGACCATGACAACGAGGTTGGCGACCTTCAGGCTGGACGCCATCAGCACGGCTTCCCAGGTCGAGCCTTCCTGCAGCTCGCCGTCGGACAGGACGACGTAGATGGTGGCACCCGTGCCCTTGTGGCGCTCGGCGATCGCCATGCCGACGGACATGGAGAGCCCATGCCCCAGGCTGCCGGTGGACGCGGCGATACCCGGCACGCCGTAGTCGGGGTGCATGCCGAGCTTGCCCTCGATCGTGCAGTACTTCTCCAGCTCGCCCTTGGGCAGAATTCCCAGGGCATCGAGGATGATGTACTGGGCGACGCAGCCGTGCCCCTTCGAGAGCAGGAAAGTGTCGAGATAGCCGCCGGAGGGGTTGCGGCGCATCAATCCGTGGTAGATGGCATCGACCATCTCCAGGCACGAGAACGCGCCGCCGATGTGCAGCGCCGGCACGGTCAGGGCCATCTCCAGGATACGACGGCGGAAACGGCGGCCGCGCGCGCGCGCGGCCGCCGGATCGAAGCTGCTTTGCTGTCCGGCGGCCGTGGTCTTGGGGTCCGGCATCGCGCGACGGCTACTCGACGATGGTCCAGTAGTAGTCGCCCGTGTAGCCGGCCTCGGCAAAAAGCCGCTTCCAGCCGTCCGGATCGTAATGCGTGCATGCCGTCAGAACCCAGCTCAGGAACAGCTCCCTCTCGGCAGGCGTGCGGTAGGAGTCGACCTGGATATAGGCGCGGCCACGTGAAACCCGCTGCACCTCGCGGACCGCCTGGACGCATTCGTCGCGATCGACGTTGTGGACGACGTTGATGGCGATCACCGCATCGAAGCTGCCGTCGGGGAAGGGCAGCTTGCGGCAGTCTCCGAGATGCAGGCGGCCGACCACTTCAGGCTCGCAGTTCATCACCGCATACTCCGAGATGTCGAGGCCGAACGCCTCCAGGCCCGGGCAGACCTTGATCAGGTCCTTGACCAGGAAGCCCTTGGCCGCGCCGACGTCGAGCACGCGCTGGCCCGGCTTGAGGTCGAAATGCCTGACCATGTCCTCGGCGATCGGAACCCAGCGTCCGTCGTAGCGATAGCCGCCGTAGCCGGTGTCACGGGTTCCGTCGAAATAGGCGCGGCCGTACTCGCGGGAGACTGCGACGTTCTCCGGCGACTGGGCCTGGGCCCGGACGCCGATGTTGCGCTTGGAACGGGGATAACGACTGAGGAGATTGATTTCAGCCACGGATACCTCCGGCCGCTTCCTGGTGAACGCGGGCAAGCCCGACCTCCAGAGGCGTGGGTGTGAAGCCCGGAAAGGCCGTCGTCCGCTCCGCCACATCGAACGAACGGTGCAGGATCGGATTCTGGCGCGGGCTCGGCACGATCGAGACCGGCTTGCCGGCCTTGGCGGCGACCATCTCCGCAATCTCGCGGAAGGAGACCGACCGGCCGGTCACGACGTCGAGCGTGCCGGTCGAGCGGTGGCGGAGGCAGAGCTCCACTACCCGGGCGACGTCCTCGACGAAGACGTGATCGCGCTTCTCCTCGCCGCCGCCGAACAGCGGGATGTCCTTCCCCTCCGCCGCCAACCGGCGAAAGCGGTTCGGACCATAGCCGTTGTGAGGATCGGTCACGCCGTAAAGGAGACTCGGCCGAAGGCTCGCCAAGGGAATCTTGGTTCCGCTGCGGAGCGCGAGCTCGCGAGCGGCATGCATCATCCCATGCATACTGTCGGGGGCGACCGGCGTCCGCGCGTCGACGGCCTGGGAGTCCTGAGCGTAAACCGCATCCGAGCTGATATTGACCAGGTGGGACACCGGCGACCGGCCTATGGCGCCGAGGACCGCCTGGACCATGGTCAGGTTCCGGATCAGGCCCGCCACGTCGCGGCAGGGCGCGATCGCCGAGACGAAGACGACGGCATCGTCGGAGCGCAGCTGCGCCGCCAGGCGCTCGTCGGCGCCGGCCTGCAGCAGGTCGACATCGGTCCGCGACAGCGCCAGCGTCGCGATCCCGCTCGCCTTCAGGTGACGGTCGACGGTTCCGCCGACGAAGCCGCGGGCGCCGATCACGACCACTCGGGAGGGCGGTGCGGGCGGGGTCTGGAGATGGGTCAGCATGGCGTTCTTAAGAACCGTCCGATAGGGGCGCGCGGCCGAGGACGTGATGCACGAGGCCGGCCCGGCGCGTTGCGGCCACATCGAGGATACCCCATGGATCGATCACGGTCCTGCCGCGCATGCGAGCGCCAATGTCCGCCGGATCGAGCGCCCGGAAATTGGCCCAGGGCGTGATAATGACGAGCGCATCGGCCCCGAGGCAAGCATCGAGCGCATCCGTCGCCGCTTCCAGGCGCAGATGGAAGGCCGGATCGGCGGCGACCGCCGGGTCGAAGGCCCGTATTCGCGCCGAAGGCACGGCCGCGAGCAGCGCCAGGGACGGAGAGTTCTTGATCGACTTCGTGTCCTGCTTGTAGGCGAGACCGAGCCACGCCAGGACCGAATCGGGCGCCCGGGCCAGCACTTCCTCCTGCAGGCGGTCGAGGACCCAGTCGCGGCGGTGGCGGCTGTTCGCGAGCCAGGCCCCGACCACTCCGGCATCGGTGTCGTGGGTTCTCGCCAGGCGCTGCACCGTGGCGAGGTCGCGCTCGAGATTGCCGCCGGCGATGCCGAGCCCCGGTGCCAGGTAGGCGTAGGGGCCGATCCGGCGGTCGAGCTTGAGCGCCGGCGCGATCTCGCTCCAGTCGGCACCGATCCGCTCGCACAGTTCAGCCAGCGTATTGGTGGTGCTGACGCTGGAGACGAGGAACATGTTGATCGAGATCTTGGCCAGCTCTGCGCTCTCGTAGCGCATCGGCAGGATCGGGCAGCCGAAGGCGCCGAGGAACGTCGTCAGCGCCGGCGGCAGCGGCGCCGCCGGATCGGCGCAACCGACAATGAAGCGCTCGGGCTTCATCGCCCGCTCGACCGCGAGGCCGAAGATCAGGGTCTCGACCTGGCAGAAGACGATGCGTCCAGCCGGCGCGTTCACACGGGTGAAACCCGGCGGCACCTGGCTCAGGATCACCAGGACGGCTTCCGGCCGCATCGCCTGGGCCACGGCATCGAGGAGTGGCCTCAAACCGGAGAGATCACTGGCACCCTGATCGTCGGTCGGCACGTCCGGGCAGACATAGATCAGGTCGCAGCGCGCGAGGTCGCGGATGTCGGCGGTATAGGCGAGGCGGTCGGCATTCACTAAGACCAACTCATCCAGCCCCGGCTCGTGGATCGGCCGCTCGCCCTTCGCCAGCCGAGCGACGAGCGCCGCATCGGAGTCGAACGCTATCGTCACCGCGCCCTTCGCCGCCGCCGCTGCCGAGGAGACGATGCCGAGATGCGTCAGCCCGGCAAAGCCGACGGTGAGGCCGAGCCCGCTCATGCGGCGGCCTCGTGCGCCAGCGCGTCGAGCGTACGGCCGATCCAGATGTCGTTGTCGAAGCCGGAAGGCCCGCCTGTCGCACAGAGCGCCTTGAAGTGCGCGTACTCGGCCACCCAGGTCGGATCGTCCTGGGTCAGGGTCTCGGTCTCCTCCAGCGGGCGGCCGCTGGGCAGCACGCGGGTGCGCAACGTCAGCGTCGTCGGCCCCCATTTGCAGAGGCTGCGGATATGCGCGCTGCCGAGCTCGCCATAGACATCCGCGGTGAAGTCGTTCCGCCAGCTGAGCAGGCTGAGCTCGACCTCGATGGCCGGCGGTCCTTCGAGGGTGAAGATCGCGTGATCGGGCGCGCGGTTCTCGAAGCGGTCGGCGGCTTGCAGGCGAGCACCGCCGCCGATGGCCGGAAACCAGAAACGGCAGGCATCCAGCAGATGCGAACCGAGGTCGTGGATCACGCCGGAGCCCTGGTCGCGCCAAGCCGAGTCCCGCACAAGGCGCGCCGTGCCGTTCCCGTAGAAGAAGCGCGCATGATAGATGCGGCCGAGGGCGCCAGCCTTCAGCACCGCCGCCAGCCGCGCCCAATGCGGCTCGAAGCGATGGTTGTAGGCGGTGTAGCAGACGGCCCTCCGCTCCTCGGCGAGCCTTGAAAACCGCTTCAGCGTCGCCTCGCCAGCGAGCAGGGGCTTTTCTACGAGCACATGCTTGCCGCCAACCAGCAGCGCCTCGATCAGCGCCGGCTTGGCACCGTCGGGGGTGCACAGAAGCGCCGCGTCATAGCGATCCTCGGACACATCCGACAGCCGACGATAGTCCGCTTCGCCGACTGTCGGATCGACCGTCGCCACCACATCTCCGCCGGCGACCGCGCGGCGCTTCCGTCCCTGGACTCCGAGGCCGACGATGACCACGCGCATCGGCGTCACGTCTGACCGTAATTGATCAACTTCTGAATGTGGTCGAGCTTGGCGCGGACGTCGTCGGACTCGACGGGGATATTGCCGTCATGCTCGCACTCGACGGCGGCGGCTATCGAGCCGAGAACCGAGGCGATCACCGCGTTCTTCGCCGTGAACATCGCGAGCGTCGCATAGGCCAGCAATGCATCGCCGGAGCCGACCGCGTCCACAACCCTGTCGGTGAAGCTGTCGACGACGAAGAAGGCGCGGAAGTCAGAAGCGCCTT
>CAMDFP010000296.1 GCA_945897335.1 Asaia bogorensis
AGCGAGACGGCCTTGCCGGTGCGGGGCGAGACATAGGCGAGGTCGTCGTTGGCCCCGGTCGCCGCGCATTGGGTGAGGTCGAGGCCGTAGCCGAGTTCGGTCAGCAGGCCGAGTTCCCAGCCGACATAGGCGGCAGCGAAGACCTCGGAGTCGAGGAACGAGACGAAGGCGAGGAAGCCATCATAGGCCTGCGGATGCGGTTCGCGTTCCGGCAGCGCCTGGTCGGCGACCGCCGCGGCCGAGGCCAGCGCGGAGAGGCGAACGGGATCGTCGATGAAGCGTGCCGAGGCGGTATCGGTAAGCTCGCATTGCCACGCCCCCAGATGTTCCGAGAGCCGGGCGCGCCATGTGGCGACCACCTGGTTGCCGGGCTCGTAGAGCGGCCGCTTGCCGCGCGAGAGACCGCCCTGGACGATGCCGGCGTGCCGGCCGCGCTCGCGCGTCAGCATCGAGACGATGAGCGCATTCTCGCCATGCGGCCGCGCCGCCAGCACGAAGGCGTCGTCGGTCCATTCCATCAGCGCGTCATCCGCCGCCGGAGCGCCTTGACCTCACCTGCGATCGCCTGCTCGGCGAGAGACTCCATACGCCGGTAGCGCTCCAGCACCTCGGTGCCGAGCGGAGAGAGACTGGCGCCGCCGCCCTTAGGCCCGCCTTTCGCCGCCTCGACCAGCGGCGCCTGGAAGCATCGGTTCATCGTCTCGACCAGGAGCCAGGCCCGGCGATAGCTCATGTCGAGCCGGCGCCCGGCGGCGGCGATCGACCCGGTCTCGGCGATCGCCGAGAGCAGATCGGCCTTGCCCGGGCCGATGGCGATGTCCTCGCCGGCCATCAGCCTGAGGCGAAGGCGGGCGCCGATCACGTCGTCGCCGACCGGAAGGACGCGCCCTCGAACACGTCGTAGCGTCGCCACGCGGCTTCCCTCATGCTGGTGCCATGCCCCGGCAAGCTCCGAGACAGGTATCCACCAGCAAGAGATCGGTGCGCGTGAACTCGCGGAAGATGGACATCGGTGCCTCCTTGGCCCCTGGGGCGATGTTTAGCCCGGCAGGCCGGGGGCGGCCAGCCTTCGAATGACGGGATCGAGCCTGGCAGAGGCCGTCGCCCATCATGCCGCCGGTCGGCTGGCTGAAGCCGTCCGCATCTATCAGGCGATTCTCGCGCGGTCCCCCGCTGACGCCGATGCCATGGCCGGGCTCGGCGTCGCCGCTCTCGACGGCGGCAGGCCGGAGGTCGCGCGCCCGCTGCTCATCGAGGCCGCTCGCCGGAAGCCCGGCGACGCCTTCATTCACAACAACCTCGCCAATGCGGCAAAGGCGGCGGGGGACGCGGCCGCCGCCATCGCCTCCTATCGCCGTGCGGTCGCCCTGCTTCCCGCGCGGGCCGAACTGGTCGCGAACCTCGCCGCCGGCCTCGTCGGAGCGGCGGCGATCGCCTGGAGCCGGCGCGCCGTCGGGCTTGCCCCCACCGACGCGGATGCCTGGTTCGTGCTCGCCCAGGCAGCCAGCGGCGAAGGCCGGCTCGGCACCGCGATCACAGCGCTCGGCCGCAGCCTCGCCCTCGATCCAGCCCGCGCCGCCGCCTGGTTCAACCGTGCCAATGCGCTGCGCGATCTCGGCGAGGTCGAGGCCGCGGTAACGCATTATCGCCGAGCCGTCGCGCTCGACCCGGCGGACGACGGCGCCGCCTCCAACCTGCTCTTCGCGCTGTCCTTCGTCGCCGACGATACGGCAATCGGCGCCGCCAATCGCGCCTGGGGCCGGCGCGTCGAGGCAGCCACGGCCGCGGCGGCGCCGTTCGCCAACGACCGCGACCCGGAGCGGCGGCTGACCGTCGGCTACCTGTCGCCCGATTTCCGCAAGCACCAGTTCCTGATGCAGCTCCGGCCGCTGCTCGAGGCTCATGATCGCGATCGCGTGCGGCTCATCGGCTATGCCGATGTCCTCAAGCCGGATGCGGAGACCGAACGCCTGAAGTCGCTGTTCGAGATCTGGCGGGACACCAGTGCGCTCGGCGACGCCGCTCTCGATCACCGGATCCGCGCCGACGGTGTCGACGTGCTGGTCTGCGTCACCGGCTATCTCGCCGCGTATCGCCGGCGCTTCGTGCCGAGGAAGGCGCCGGTCCAGGTCGCCGCCATCAATCAGGTGTCGAGCCCCGGCCTCGCCGCCTTCGACGCCCGGATCACCGACCAGTGGCTCGATCCGCCGGAGCTCGGCGATCCGGGGCCTGAGCGCCTCGTCCGCCTCGACGCCGGCTTCGCCGCTTTCGCGATGCCGTCCGATCCCCCGGCGGTGAGCCCGCTCCCGGCGCTCGCCACCGGCTATGTCACCTTCGGCTGCTTCAACAACCTCGCCAAGGTGACCGATACCGCGCTCGCGCTCTTCCGCCAGGTGCTCGATGCCGTGCCGGCCAGCCGCCTCCTGTTCAAGGCGATGTCGCTATCCGACGAGGAGCCGCGCCGACACTTCCTCGCCCGTCTCGCTCGCGCCGGCCTCGCCCCCCGGCGCATCGATCTGCAGGGGCGTGTCTATGGCGACCCGGCAAATCTTGCCGCCATCGCCCGCGCCGACATCGCCCTCGACCCCACCCCGTTCTCGGGCGGCCTTTCCTCCGCGGATGCGCTGTGGATGGGGGTGCCGCTCGTCTCGCTGAAGGGATCGAGCCTGGTCGGGCGGATCGGCGCCTCAATGCTCGCGCGGGCCGGACTCGTTGATTTGATTGCGGAATCTCCAGCCGGCTACGTCCGCATCGCCGCCGGCCTCGCCGCCGATCTGCCCCGCCTCGCCGCCCTCCGCGACGGCATGCGTGAGAGGCTCGCGGCCTCGACCCTCGCCGACGGCAAGATTCTTGCTAGAGAAACGGAGCAGATCTACCGAGACCTCTGGCGCCGCTGGTGCCGGGCGTAGACGGGCTGCCGGAGGTAGGCTACATTTGAGGTGGTTTTTCAGGCTGCCACAGGCAGCCGAGCCCTGCCTCGGGGCCGCCCTCTAGAAAGGAGGCGCACTGTGACTGGTTCAATCGGCTCGACGAACGCTCTCAGCGCCTATCTGCAGCTGGAGAAGAACCGCGACCTTTACGTCGACCGGTTCAAGAACTCGGCGTCGATCAAGAAGGACGTCGAGTACTTCCAGAAGAAGGCCGGCCAGATCAAGACGGTCGACGAGTTCGTCAACGACCCGAAGCTCCTCGCCTTCGCCGCCACCGCCTTCGGCCTCGAAGCCGACATCAAATACCCGGCGCGCCTCAAGAAGGTGCTGAAGGAGAGCCTGGACGAACAGAGCTCCCTCGCCAACAAGCTGATCGATCCGCGCTACAAGGAGATGGCGAAGTTCTTCAGCTTCGCCGACACCCAGCTCACCAAGGTGCAGCTCAGCTTCACCCAGAAGGAGCTGATCGACAAATATACCACCGCCGCCTTCGAGAAGGCCCAGGGGCAGACCAACCCCGCGCTCCGCGACGCGCTCTACTTCGAGCGCAACGCCGGCAAGATCAAGAGCGCCTACGACATCCTCGGCGACAACGTGCTGCGCTCGGTCGTCACCTACACGCTCGGACTGCCGCCGGAGATCGCCCGCCAGTCGGTCGAGAAGCAGAAGTCGCTGATCGAGCAGAAGCTCGACCTCAAGAAATTCGAGAACACAGGCGCCACCGGCGCTTCGCAGAAGATCACCGACGCGACCAACGACCTGAAGAAGCTGGAACCTCTGAGCAAGGCACTGGCCGCCGCTCAGACGAAGGTGACGGAGATCGTCGATCGCCTGCAGGCCTTGCGCGACTCCTATGACCGGCTGGCAAACGAGACCAGCCCTACCGGCCCCTATGCCGCCGAGATTCCGACGCAGCAGGTCGCCGCCGCCGGCCTCGGACGCCAGCAGGGTTTGCTCGGATCCGCCGGCCAGGCGACCAGCGGGCTCGCCGGCATCGAGGCCAACCTCAGCGCCTACATCACCGAGGCGCAGGACCCGCTGACCACGCCGGCCCGTCTCGCCGAGCTCAAGACGCTGTTCCAGACCGCGGTCACCGACGCGAACCAGCTGGTCACCGACGCAACCTACGGCTCGGAGAACCTCCTCGACGGCTCGGTGGCCGGCCCGATCACCGTCACCATCAAGTCGAACGGGCAGGGCGTCACGCTTCGCTCCCATGACGTCAACAACGGCGTCCTCGACAATCTCGCGGCCGCGAACGCCGCCTTCCAGGCAGACAATTTCGGCGCCGCCTTCACCTCGCAGCAGGCGGCGAGCACGGCGCTCGCCGACGTCCGGCTCCAGATCAACCAGGATGCGCAGATCTTCTCGACCGGCGTCGCCTCGGTCACGAGATGGGTCCCGGCGCTCGATACCGCCAACGTCTACACCGCCCAGCAGACGGTGGTGGAAGCTCAGAACGCGACCGGCGAGGCATCGAGCCTGGTGAGCCAGATCCGCTCGCTCGCCATTCAGGCGACGGACGGCGGCCTAACCGCGCCCGAGCGGACCGCCCTCAACGACCAATACATCGTGCTGCGCGACCAGCTCCGCGACACGATCGCGAATGCCAGCTACTCCGGCAACAACCTGCTGGACGGATCGACGGTGAGCATCGGCGGCGGCGCCGGCCCCAACCAGGTCGACATCGACGGCGCCGGCACGACGCTCGAGATCGGAGGACGCAACCTCCAGCGCTTCGCCGACGACACCGCCCCGCCGCCGGAGAGCCTCTACAATCTCGATCTGACGTCGGTCGTCAACGCGCAGGCCGTGGTCGACAACGTCGAGGACCAGATCAATCCGGAGATCGAGCGCACCTTCCGCACGCTCTCCACCTACAACGGCGTCTACGGCCTCGAAGCGGAGACGCTCGATCCGCGCGGCTCTCTCGATGCGCAGTATCGCCAGATCGTCGAGGACATGGACGCCCTGATCAAGGCGGCAGGTGCCGACAAGATCAATCTCCTGGAATCGAACGCCACCGACGCCACCGTCCGCTCGCTCATCACCGGCGCCGCCGTCACCGCGCATGCCCAGAGCACTTTCCGCTCCTTCGTCGAGACGACGCTGTCGAACGGCGGCAACATCCTCCTGACCGACTTCACGGGCGCACGGCGCGCGCTCGACGATGCCGCCTTCTTCGCCCGCCGCTTCCAGAGCAACCTGAAGACCGACACGACGGTCATCAACAACCAGAAAGCCCAGGTCAACCAGGCGAAGTCGGATGCGGAGACCGCGCAGTCGACCACGCCCGACAACGCGTTCATCGACAAGTTCATCCAGCGCTATCTGCTGAAGAAGGACGCCGAGGCTGCCAACGCGCTGACCGGCGGCGGCAGAGGCAACGCCTATCTGTTGAGCTTGCTCACCTGAGGTGAGCGTCGCTCGCCTGAGGGATCAGGAGAGCATCCCGAAAAGGGCGTCCTCGAAGCTCCGCGTGTAGCCAGGCGCGTCGCAGAGCGGCGATGCGGCAAGGGTCGGCCGCAGCGTCCGCCTCAACGCTGCGAGCCGGATGCGATCCTCCGCCAGCGCGACCGCCCGCTCGACATAGCCCGCCTCATCGGTCGCGATCAGCGCCTCCTGGCCCAGCGCCGTCAGCACGCTCGCTCCCACCCGCCCGACGAAGCGCTCGCCCGCCAGCGTTACCACCGGCACCCCCATCCACAACGCCTCGAAGCTCGTCGTCGAGCCGTTGAACGGAAACGGATCCAGCGCAATATCCGCCTCGTTCAGCAGCGCCAGCTGGTCGAAGCGTCCGAGATCTCCACCTCTCATCTCGAGCCGCTCCGGGCCGATGCCCTCGCGCGCGAACAGGCCGAGAAAGCGCCGGCGCAGCATCTCGTCGGCGAACCAGTCCTTGTACTTCAGCATGAGGCGTGAGCCGGGGACGGCGGCGAGGACCCGCGACCACAGCCGCACCACATCGGGCGTCAGCTTCGCCGGGTTGTTGCACGAGACGAAGGTCACCCCTCCCCGTTCCCCGCATGGCAGCGCTCCTACCTCCGGCGCCTCATCCGGCGGACGGTGCAGATAGAAATGCGGAAGCCGCCACAGGCGCTCGCTGAAACGCTCCCGCGTTCCTTCCGGATGCAGCACCGCATCCGTCATCCACCAGTCCATCGCCTCCAGCCCCGACGTCGTCAGGTCGTGGAAGCTCA
>CAMDFP010000297.1 GCA_945897335.1 Asaia bogorensis
ATCGAGATCCAGGTCTTCGCCGATGGCCACGGCAACACCGTCTACCTGCATGAGCGCGACTGTTCGATCCAGCGCCGCCACCAGAAGGTCCTGGAAGAAGCACCGGCGCCGGGCATGACCGAAGCCCGTCGGCGCGAGATGGGCGAGGCCGCAGTCGAGGTCGCCCGCGCGGTTGGGTATCGCGGCGCCGGCACGGTCGAGTTCATCGCCGAGGGCGAGCGCTTCTATTTCATGGAGATGAACACCCGCCTCCAGGTCGAGCACCCGGTGACCGAGATGATCACCGGCCAGGACCTGGTCGAGTGGCAGCTTCGCGTCGCCTCCGGCGGAGCGCTGCCGCTGAAGCAGGAGCAGATCCCTCTCAACGGCCACGCCATGGAGGTCAGGCTCTATGCCGAGGACCCGGCGAAGGACTTCCTGCCGCAGACCGGGACGCTGCATCACCTGCGTTTCCCAGATGCCACCAGCGACGTCCGCATCGACACCGGCGTCGGCCCCGGCGACAGCATCGGCATCCACTACGACCCGATGATCGCCAAGCTGATCGTGCATGCGGACGACCGCGCCGCCTGCGCGCGACGCCTCGCCCAGGCGCTCGGCCAGGTCGAGATCGTCGGACTCGCCACCAACGTCGACTTCCTCAAACGCCTGGCCGAGCATCCGGCCTTCGTCGCCGGCGAGGTCGACACCGGCTTTCTCGACCGCCACGGTGTCGATGTGATCCCGGTGGAGACGCCGGCTTCCGACCGCGTGCTGGCGCTGGCGACCCTGGCCAGGCTGAAGGCGATCGCCAAGGCCCGCGCCGCCGAGGCCGCGCGGTCGAGCGATCCGCATTCTCCCTGGGCGCTGGTCTCCGGCTGGCGTCCCAACGATGCGAGCTTCGCGCGGTTCCCCTGGATGGACGGCGAGCGCGCGGTCACGGTCCTGGCCCACTTCGATGGAAGGGGATATCGGCTCGATCTTCCCGGCGGCCCCGTCGCTGCGACCGTTGAGAACGGCGGCGACCGCCTTGCCGTAACCCTCGACGGTGTCGCAACCTCCGCCTCCGTCGTCCTCGTCGACGACGAGGTCACCGTCTTCGACCGCGACGGCGCCCGCCGCCTCGTTCTCGCCGACCCGCTGGCTCGCGCCGGACTCGACCCTGCCGCTGCCGGCCACCTGATGGCGCCGATGCCGGGCAAGCTGGTCCAGGTCATGGTGAAGCCCGGCGACACGGTCGAGAAGGGCCAGCCGCTGGTGGTGCTGGAAGCGATGAAGATGGAGCACACGGTCAAGGCGCCCCGCGCCGGCAAGGTCGCCGCCGTCCGCTACGCCGCCGGCGAGCAGGTCGAGGAAGGCACGGCGCTGGTCGAGCTGGCGGAGGAGCAGGATTGAAAGCCCTAGCTTCCTCTTGAATCCAGCCAGAGTATATACTATCTTATATACAGTCTGAGCCGACGGCCTCCGGGGGGCGGCCGTTCAAGAACCGCAAGACCCTGGAAGGGCCTTGATCCAAATGAACTTCGAATGGAACGAGGCCAAGCGCCTCGTCAACCAGCGGAAGCATGGGATCGACTTTGTTGCCGCCATACCCGCATTCGCTGACCCCCGACGTATCGAGACAGTCGAGATTTTTCGAGGCGAGGAGCGATGGCGTCTGATCGGCTTGGCCCCCGCAGGGGTGTTGTACGTCGTGTATGTCGAGCGAAGAGCCGTCACTCGGATCATTTCAGTTCGAAGGGCGACGCGACGTGAAGCGCGAAAGTATTACGCAAGTGAGGGTAGTTGATGGCCAAGCCTATAGGGTTGCGGCTGACGGCTCCCTGCGTCCACTAAAAGACCGGACCGATTGGAAGCGCGTCAACGCGTTGACCGATGAAGAGATCGAGGCCGCGGTTGCCTCCGATCCCGATGCGGCGCCGATTGCCGATGAGGCGTGGTTCGCAAACGCTCGGCGTACAAGGTCCGCGAAGGAGCACATCAGCATCAAGCTCGATGCCGATATCCTTGCCTTCTTCCGCAGCGGCGGCGTCGGGTACCAGACCCGTATCAACGATGTGCTCCGCGCCTTCGTGGAACACGAAACCGCACGACCGGCACCGCGCGGGCGAGCACTAGCCGAGGTTCAACCCCCGGCGTTCAAGCACCGCAGAAAGACGCAGAAACCGCGAGCCTGATCTTCGACCGCAGATCTCGGCGCCGTCAGCGGGTGACCAGCGCCCGGTTGATGTACCGGGCCCGCTCGGTCCAGGGAATGCGGGAGGCGACAAGCGTCTCGTCGATGGGCGGCGAGGTCTCGTTCGCGTGCAGACCGTACCTGGCCCAGAAAATCAGCCGCGGCGCCTTCGCCGGCGGTATTCCCATGTGGAAACCGTAGGTGTCGGCGAGGAGCCCGCTTCCGGCCGGGCCTGGGATCACGTCGATGAGATGGCGGAGCGGTCCTAGAATCGCCGGATCGATGCCATAGCCCTGGCCGCGCAGAATCCTCCCGCTCGCCACCGCGTCCCGGATCGTCGGCTCGAGGCTTTCGAGAGCCTGGCTGCCGGCCCGCGCCAGCTCCTGCTCCAGCAGGTCCGGGCGATGGGTGCGCCGGACATAGACATGCGGGCCATTATGCTCGTCGACGTCGGTGAGATAGACGAACAGCGTGCAGAACCGGAAATCGTCGAGGTCGCGGTGGAAGGATTGCGAAACCCTGGCCGGTTTGGCGTGGCCGGGAAAGGACCACCAGGCGTTCAGCGAATAGAGGGTGGGCGTGCAGCCGAGATAGCGCTCGGCGACGGCGAGAAGGTTCGGATCATTGGCGAGTTCGATGAGGGCCGGCGCTTCGACGATGTCCTTCAGTGCGTAGGAGCCGTAGTGGAACGCCTCAGCGCCTTCGCCGACGTGGCGCGGCACCCCGTCGCTGCTGCCCTGCACATGGGCGTTGAAGCATGGCCGGGAACGGAAATGCCCGACGATCGCATCGACCTGGTCGCGCCGAAGCAAGTTGCCGAACGAGCAATAGCCTTCTTCCGTCAGGCCCCCAACCACCGCATCCAGCGCGGACGAGGACGGGGCGGGGGAAGGAGGAGCGTAGCCGTTCACGACACCGGCGAGCGTCGCAGCCAGGCGCTCGCGCTCGCTCCCATCGAGATCCTCGCGCCAGTGCCTCAGCATCTGCCACAGCATCGTGCCGTCGAGCGGCAATACCCGCCAGGTGGATTCCGTCATTCGCCCCCGCCGGAAGACCGGTCAGCGATGTGAGCGACATCGCCCGAGCGGTATTGCCAGCCCCCCGGGTCCTTGTCTACTAGGAGCCGAAACCACGAGGGAATGCCGATGAAGCTCCAAGGACATGCCGCGATCGTCACCGGCGGCGGCTCGGGCCTCGGCGCGGCGACCGCGCGCGCGCTGGCGGCCGCCGGGGCCAAGGTCGCGGTCTTCGACGTCAACAAGGACGCCGCCGAGGCCGTCGCGAAGGAGATCGGCGGCACGGCGCATGCCTGCGACGTCTCTGACGCCGCTTCGACCGAGGCCGCCGTCGCGGCCGCGGCGAAAATCCATGGTGCGGCCCGGGTCGGCGTCGCCTGCGCCGGGATCGCGCCCGCCGCCCGCATCGTCGGGCGAGAGGGGCCGCTGGCGCTGGCCGATTTCCGCCGGGTGATCGAGGTCAACCTGATCGGTACCTTCAACATCATGCGTCTCGTCGCGGCAGGCGCTTCGGCGTTGCCGGCACTGGAGGACGGCGAGCGCGGCGTCGTCGTCACCACGGCCTCGGTCGCCGCCTTCGAGGGCCAGATCGGCCAGGCCGCCTATGCCGCCTCGAAGGGCGGCGTCGCCGCGCTGACGCTGCCGGCGGCGCGAGAGTTCGCAAGGGCCGGCATCCGCGTCTGCACCATCGCGCCGGGCCTGTTCGGCACGCCGCTGCTGCTGAACATGCCGCAGCCGGTGCAGGAGTCGCTGGCGGCGGGCGTACCCTTCCCCACCCGCTTCGGCCGTCCCGAGGAGTATGCCCGGCTGGTGCTGGCGATCATCGACAACCCGATGCTGAACGGCGAGACCATCCGGCTCGACGGCGCGCTCCGCATGCAGCCGAAGTAGCGCCCCTCAGCTCGGCGACGCCGGTTTCGCAACCTCGTCGATGAAGCGGGCCAGCGCCACGTCGAGCTCGGTGACGCCGCCGGCATCGTGGGTCGAAAGCGTGACTTCGACCTTGTCGTAGACGTTCGACCATTCCGGATGATGATCGAGCTGCTCGGCGCGGAGGGCGACCCGCGTCATGAAGGCGAAGGCGCGGCTGAAGTCGCCGAACTTGAACGTCCTCCGGATGGCGTCCCGGCCGGCGACCTCGGTCCAGCCGTCGAGGAGCGAGAGCGCGTTGACGCGCGCGGTGCCTTCCAGCTTCTTCGGCCGCATGGGCGCCTCCATTGGATGCTTGCATCGGACGTTAGCGAGGGATATCGCAACATGCCATGCCCGAACGTTCAAACGCCCCGATGGCCGGATGGTTCGCCCGCGCCGCACCCGGCCTCGATGATTTCGTCGAAGTCGCCGAGGCCGCCTTCGGGCGCCTGCCGGCCCAGTTCCGCCAGCTCGTCGGCGATGTCGTCTTCCATGTCCAGGAATTCGCCGACGAGGAGGTCCTGGAATCGCTCGGGATCAAGGACCCGTTCGAGCTGACCGGCCTCTATGACGGCATCGACCTCGCCGACCGCACCATCGGCGACCCGCCCGCCTCGCAGTCACGGGTCTATCTCTTCCGCCGGCCGATCCTGGACGAATGGGCCGAGCGCGGCGACGTGCCGCTCGCCGAACTGATAGAGCATGTGCTGATCCACGAGATCGGACATCATTTCGGCCTCTCCGACGAAGAGATCGAGGCGATCGAGGCTGCGGCGAGATAGGCGACGATCAGCGGACTCGAGGCTTCCCCGCCGCCGGACCTTCAAGGAGCTGCCGTGAATCTGACATTCCTGGGAGGGGCCGGTACCGTTACCGGCTCGAAATACCTCGTGGAGTCCGGGGCTCGCCGACTTCTCGTCGATTGCGGCCTCTTCCAGGGGCTGAAGAACCTGCGCTTGCGCAACCGGGCCCCGCTGCCGGTGGAGCCGGCCACGATCGGATCGGTCGTGCTCACGCACGCACACCTCGACCACTCGGGCTATCTCCCCGCCCTGATCCGCGACGGCTATGCGGGCCGCATCCATTGTTCGCCGGCGACGCGCGATCTCTGCGAGATCCTCCTGCCCGACAGCGGGTTTCTCCAGGAGAAGGATGCCGAATTCGCCAACCGGCATGGCTTTTCCAAGCACAGGCCGGCGCTGCCGCTGTACACGCTCGGCGACGCCGAGCGTGCGCTGGGGCACCTGGAGCCTCTCGCGTTCGGATCCGAGCGCGCGCTCGGAGGCGGCGCGAGCGCGAGGTTGCACCGAGCCGGACACATTCTCGGCGCCTCGATCGTCGAGCTCTCCTGGGCGGGAGCCAAGGTGGTCTTTTCAGGCGATCTCGGCCGCTACGACGATCCGGTGATGGTCGCACCGGCTACCATCCGCGACGCCGACTACCTGATCGTCGAGTCGACCTATGGCGATCGCCGGCACGACCGGGCCGATCCGGAAGAGGCCTTGGCGGAGATCGTCCTCAGAACGGTGAAGCGCGGCGGCACCGTCGTCATCCCCGCCTTCGCGGTCGGGCGCGCGCAGTCGCTCCTCTATCATTTCGACCGGCTCAAGCGCCGGGGACAGCTGTCGAACGTGCCGATCTTCCTCGACAGCCCGATGGCGATCGACGCGACCCAGCTGCTCCAGCGCCATCCGGACGACCACCGGCTGACCCCGGATGAATGCCGGGCTGCGTGCGCCGAGGCGCGCTATGTTCGCGATGTCGAGGACTCGAAGGCGCTTACCGCCAATCCGATGCCGAAAGTGATCATCTCGGCGAGCGGAATGGCGACGGGCGGAAGGGTGCTGCATCACCTCAAGCGCTACGCCCCGGATCCGAACAGCATGATCCTGTTCGCCGGCTACCAGGCGGCGGGCACCCGGGGGGCGGACATGATCGTCGGGGCCGAAAGCGTCAAGATTCACGGCGAGCATGTTCCAGTGCGCGCCGAAGTCGCCAATCTCTCCGCGCTCTCGGCCCATGCCGACGCCGACGAGATCCTGAGAT
>CAMDFP010000298.1 GCA_945897335.1 Asaia bogorensis
CCCTTCGCCGCCGGCGGCCCGACCGACATCATCGCCCGCATCGTCGGCGAGCACATGGCGAAGACGCTGGGCCAGCAGATGGTGGTGGAGAACGTCGTCGGCGCCGGCGGCACCACCGGCATCACCCGCGCCTCCCAGGCGGCGCCCGACGGCTACACCATCATGATGGGCCATATGGGCACGCACGGCGCCGCGCCTGCGCTCTACCCCAACCTGAAATACGACCCGACCAAGGACTTCGAGCCGCTCGGCCTCGCCGCCGGCATCCTGATCGTGGCGAAGAAGGACTTCCCGGCGAAGGACCTGAAGGAGTTCGTCGCCTACGTGAAGGCCAACGCCGCCAAGATCAACCAGGCGCATGCCGGCATCGCCTCGGTCTCCCACACAACCTGCCTGATGCTGACCCATCAGCTGGGCGTGAAGCTGACCGAAGTGGCCTATCGCGGCACCGGGCCGGCGCTGAACGACCTCGTCGGCGGGCAGGTCGACCTGATGTGCGACCAGATCGTCAATCTGGTCGAGCAGATCAAGGGCGGCCAGATCAAGGCCTACGCCATCGCCACGCCGGTGCGCTCGCCGGCGCTGCCGGACGTGCCGACGACCACGGAGGCCGGCCTGCCCGACTACCAGGTCAGCGCCTGGAACGCGTTGTTCGCGCCCAAGGGCACGCCGGCAGCGGTGGTCGCCAGGCTGAGCGAGGCGCTGTCCAAGGCGCTCGACGATCCGGCGACGAGGAAGCGCCTGCTCGATCTCGGCGGCGTCATCCCCGAAGGGAAAGAGCGAACCGGCGCCTATCTCGGCGACTTCGTGAAGGCCGAGGTCGCCCGCTGGAACCCGATCATCAAGGCGGCGGGAGTCACCGGCCAGTGACACTGGAAGGCCGGCGTTCGCGGGATGCGGGCGCCGGCCGTCCTTTTCGTTGACAGTCCGTCCGATGCCACCTAAGCAGACACCAGCATACGCCGTGCGAAAACACCACTTCTCGGCGGAAGGGTGGCCGAGTGGCTGAAGGCGGCGGTTTGCTAAACCGTTGTAGGGTTGTAAAGCCTTACCGTGGGTTCGAATCCCATCCCTTCCGCCAGAGTCTCTCTATGTTTCCTTTGATTTGACGGTGTACGGATTCGGTGTCCCGTACTCATCGCCGTGCCCATCCTTCTTCAGGATGCGCGGCGAGCCTTCGGCGGCTGGGTCGCCCGGCGAAGGGCAGGCGCCGGACCATAGGGACGTCGCTTCGGCTATTCAACGCGACCCGGTCACAGCCCAACGTCTTTTCAGTGACCGCCGCCGAAGAATTGACGGGGGCGACGGTTGATCAGCAACTCTCCCTCAAATGCGATGTTCGCTCATGAGGCGCATGCCGTTTGCGAGGGGAAGCACCTTGTGCATCTTCCGCCGCCCGCGGAGAACGCGAACCATCTAGGAGAGAAAAATGAATAGGAATTACCTCTTGATCGCGACTGCGGTCGTGGCCCTCGGCATCGCGCCAGCGGCGTTCGCGCAGGCGTCCAAGACGCCAATGGCCGGCTCTACCACCACCACCAGCAAGACCAGCACCACGACCACCACCATGGGCATAGCGCCGCCCCGCACGACGTCTTCCGTGCCTGCCCGCGCCAAGCAGCAGATGAGCATGCGCGGCAACCGCGGCATCAATACGCAGGAAGCCGAGGTGACCCGCGGCCTCAACCAGAACTCCGCCAACGGCAAGATGCCCGACACCACCCCGATGCCGCCCGCCGATCAGCGTGCCCAGGTCAGGGCGGGTAAGGGCGCGTCGACCACCAATTAAATCTCGCATCCAATGAAAGAAGCACTCCGTGGCTTGGCCGCGGAGTGCCTTCTCGCTTAACCCGCCAAGGCGCCGCGCTCCGCGCCGGCGTCCCTAGTAGCGGCGCATCAGCGCGATCAGGCGGCCCTGCACCTTGACCCGGTCGGGGCCGAAGATCCGCGTCTCATAGGCCTTGTTCGCCGGTTCGAGCGCGATCGAGGCGCCTTTGCGGCGAAGCCGCTTCAGCGTGACCTCGTTGTCATCGACCAGGGCGACGACGATCGAGCCGTTCTCGGCGGTCTCGCAGCGATGGACGACGACCGTGTCGCCGTCCTGAATGCCGGCATCGACCATGGAGTCGCCGGCGACCGTCAGCGCGTAATGCTCGCCGCCGCCGAGCAGGCTCGCCGGCACGTCGACGAAGCTGGAGGACTCGCGCAGCGCCTCGATTGGCGTGCCCGCGGCGATCTTGCCGTAGAGCGGCAGAGAGATGTTGGCGACCTCGGGCCGGCTCTCGGCGCCGGAGAGCGCCGCACCGAAATTGCCGGGGATGACGTTGGGAGCAAATCCGCGCTGTTGCGGAGCGGCGGGGCGATGCTCGGGGAGGGAGGCCTGCTCGGGCAGGCGCGTCACCTCTAGGGCGCGGGCGCGATGGGCGAGACGCTTGATGAAGCCGCGCTCTTCCAGGCCGGTGATCAGGCGGTGGATGCCCGACTTCGACTTGAGGCTGAGGGCCTCCTTCATCTCTTCGAACGAGGGAGAAACTCCGCTCTCCGACAGCCTTCGATTGATGAAGGTCAACAGATCAAACTGCTTCTTCGTCAGCATTTGTTGTCCCCCGCGTATCGACCACAACATCTAGAACAAAAGCGCAACGTCTGCGCATGTTCTAGTTTGGTTCCTGGGGGCTGTCAAGCGTCGCTGTGGATTAAATCGCCGGAAGGGCCAGTCCGAAGGACAGAACGCGCGTGATTTCTCCGGCCTTGCGGGCCGGATCATGCGCCGGTCGCACGATCAGTCCGTCGGACTGCGCCAGCAGAGACAGCATGGAGGAATCCTGCTTGGTGAACGGCGTGGCGACGGGGACGCCGTCGCTGCCGCGCGCGAGCTTCGCGCGGAGATAGTCCTGCCGCTGGTCGTTGGCGGCGAGGTCGTGGCCGAGGCGGGCGTCGAGCAGGGTTGCGGCCTCCGGATCGAGGCCAGACAGAGTCTCGATCGCCGGTTTCAGGAACACCAGCGCGCAGACCAGGCTCGAGACCGGGTTGCCCGGCAGGCCCAGCACCGGCAGGTCGCCGAGGCGTCCCCACATCAGCGGCTTTCCCGGCCGCATGGCGATCTTCCAGAAATCGACGGCGAGGCCCCGGGTCGCCAGCGCCTTCTGCACCAGGTCGTGGTCGCCGACCGAGGCGCCGCCCGTGGTCACCAGCAGATCGGCGCCGCGGGCACCTTCGACCTTCGCCAGCGTGTCCTCGACCGTGTCCCTGGCGATGCCGAGCAGCACCGGCTCGGCGCCAAGCGCCCGCACGACGGCGGCCAGCGCATAGGTGTTGGAGCTGACGATCTGGTTGGGGCCGACCGGATCGCCCGGCCGCGCGATCTCGTCGCCGGTGGCGAGCAGCGCGATGCGGGGGCGACGGCGGACGCGAAGCCACGGCACGTTCATCGCCGCGGCGAGGCCGATGTCCCGCGCCGTCAGACGGCGTCCACCGGTGATGCCGACATCGCCCGCCTTGAAGTCGAGTCCGGCGACGCGGATGTAGCGGCCGGCCGGGGCGCCTTCCTTGACCGTGACCTTGCCGTCGGCGGCGGTCGTGTCTTCCTGAATGACGATGGCGTCGGCGCCCTCGGGCACGGGCGCGCCGGTGAAGATGCGGACGGCCTCGCCGGCGCCGACCGTTCCGGCGAAGGCCGATCCCGCCGGCGCGGCGCCGATAACCTTCAGCGTCACCGGAACCGTGGCGACGTCGCCGGCGCGGACGGCATAGCCGTCCATGGCCGAGACTGGCCAGGGCGGCTGGGTCAGGCGGGCGCGGACGTCGTCTGCCAGCACTCGGCCCTGGGCTTCCAGCAGCGAGGCTTCCTCGATGCCGACGCAGCGAAGCTCGGCCAGGATGCGCCGGCGCGCCTCGTCGACCGGGATCATGCCTGTTCGAAGTCCCCGGACTTGCCGCCGCTCTTGCGCAGCAGGCGGACCTCGCCGATCCGCATGCCGCGATCGATCGCCTTGCACATGTCGTAGATGGTGAGTGCGGCGACGCTGACCGCGCACATCGCTTCCATCTCGACGCCGGTGCGGCCGTGCACCTTGCAGGTGGCGGTGATGTCGACGGCGGAGCGGGCCTCATCCAGCGCGAAATCGAGGGAGACGGCGTCGAGCCCGATCGGATGGCAGAGCGGGATCAGGTCGCCGGTCTTCTTGGCCGCCATGATCCCGGCGAGCCTGGCCACCGCCAGCACGTCGCCCTTCGCGATCTGCCCCTCGCGGATGCGGGCCAGCGTCTCCGGCCTCATGACGATGCAGCCGCCGGCGACGGCGATGCGTTCGGTCACCGGCTTGGCGGCGACGTCGACCATGACGGCGTCGCCTTTGGCGTCGAAGTGCGTGAGCCCGGCCATCAGCTGGCCGCCCGTGCCCGCGCCGGCTCCGGGAGGAGGGCGCGGGTCGCCGCCGCAACGTCCGCCTGGCGCATCAGCGACTCCCCGATCAGGAAGGCGCGAGCGCCGGCCGCCGTCAGGCGGTCTATGTCCTCGCGGCTGCCGATGCCGCTCTCGCCGACCAGCAGGCGATCCTTCGGCACCCTCGGTCCCAGTTCGATCGTTGACGCAAGATCGACCTTCAAGGTCTTAAGATTTCGATTATTAATGCCGATGAGCTTCGCCGGCAGCTTCAGTGCGCGGTCGAGCTCGGGAGCGTCATGCACCTCGATCAGCGCGTCCATGCCCCAGCGGGTCGCGGCCGCCACCAGATCGGCCGCCAGCGCATCGTCGACGGCGGCCATGATCACCAGGATGCAGTCGGCGCCCAGCGCCCGGGCCTCGGCGACCTGGTAGAGGTCGACCATGAAATCCTTGCGGATGGCGGGCAGGTCGACAGCGGCATGGGCGGCGGCGAAATGCGCGTCCTCGCCCTCGAAGTAGGGGGTGTCGGTCAGTACCGAGAGACAGGAGGCGCCGCCCTGACGATAGGCGCGGGCGAGCTCGGGCGGATCGAAGTCGGGGCGGATCAGCCCCTTCGACGGGCTCGCCTTCTTGATCTCGCAGATCAGCCCATAGCCGGAGGCGGCGGCCGCGGCTTCGAGCCGGCGGGCGAAGCCGCGAGGAGCGGGCTGTCGTTCGGCATCGACCTCGACCGCGGCGGGCGGCCGGGCGGCTTTCCGGCGGGCGACGTGGGCGCGCTTGTCGTCGCAGATGCGGGCCAGCACGTCGCTCATGCCGGCTTCTCGTTGGTGATGGCGACCAGCTTCGCCAGGGTGGCGGCGGCGGCACCGCTGTCGATCACCTTCGCCGCCATCGCCACGCCGTCCTTCAGTGTGGTGGCCTTGTCGGCGACGATCAGCGCCGCCCCGGCATTGAGGAGGACGATGTCGCGGTAGGGACCCTTTTCACCGGCGAGCACCGCGCGCAGTGCCTGGGCGTTGTGCTGGGGATCGCCGCCCTTGAGCTGCGCCGGATCCGCCCGCGGCAGGCCGGCCTCCTCGGGCGTGACTTCGAAGGTGCTGACCTTGCCGACGACGAGGGATGCAACATGGGTCGGGCCGGAGGTCGTGATCTCGTCGATGCCGTCGGAGCCGTGCACCACCCAGGCCTTCTCGATGCCGAGCAGGCCCAGCACCTTCGCCATCGGCTCGACCCAGTCCTTGCCGAAGACGCCTACCAGCTGGCGCTTTGTGCCGGCCGGGTTGGAGAGCGGCCCCAAGAGATTGAAGATCGTGCGCGTGCCGAGCTCGACTCGTGCCGGCGCGACATGGCGCGTGGCTGCGTGGTGGCGGGGCGCCATCAGGAAGCCGATGCCGGCCTCGAACAGGGCGCGGCGGACCAGGCTCATGTCGGCGTCGATGTTGACGCCGAGTGCGGTCAGCACGTCGGCGGCGCCGGACTTGGAGGAGAGCGCCCGGTTGCCGTGCTTGGCCACAGGTACGCCGAAGGCCGCGACTACCAGAGAGGCGGCGGTCGAGATGTTGTAGGTGCCTGACGCGTCGCCGCCGGTGCCGCAGGTGTCGATGGCGCCCTGAGGGGCGTCGATCTTGAGCGACTTCGCCCGCATGACCCGGGCGGCGCCGGCGATCTCGTCCACGGTCTCGCCGCGGACGCGGAGCGCCATC
>CAMDFP010000299.1 GCA_945897335.1 Asaia bogorensis
ATGCGGGTCATGCCGCCGACGAGCACGACCTCGTCGATCTCGGACGGCTTCAGTCCGGCGTCCTTGAGGGCCGCCTGGCAGGGGCCGACCGTCCGCTGCACCAGCACGTCGACCAGCGCCTCCAGCTTCGCCCGCGTCAGCTTGATCGCGAGGTGCTTGGGGCCGGAGGCGTCGGCGGTGATGAACGGCAGGTTGACCTCGGTCTGGGTCGAGCTGGAGAGCTCGATCTTGGCCTTCTCGGCCGCTTCCTTCAGGCGCTGGAGAGCCAGCTTGTCCTGACGGAGATCGATGCCCTGCTCCTTCTTGAACTCGGTCGCGAGGTAATCGACGATCTCCTTGTCGAAGTCCTCGCCGCCGAGGAAGGTGTCGCCGTTGGTCGACTTGACCTCGAAGACGCCGTCGCCGATCTCGAGCACGGACACGTCGAAGGTGCCGCCGCCCAAGTCATAGACCGCGATGGTGCCGGTCTTCTTCTTCTCGAGGCCGTAGGCCAGCGCGGCGGCCGTCGGCTCGTTGATGATGCGCAGCACCTCGAGGCCGGCGATCTTGCCGGCGTCCTTGGTCGCCTGGCGCTGGGAGTCGTTGAAGTAGGCGGGCACGGTGATGACCGCCTGGGTCACCTTCTCGCCGAGATACGCTTCCGCGGTCTCCTTCATCTTCTGCAGAGTGAAGGCGGAGATCTCCGAGGGGCTGTACTTCTTGCCGTCGGCCTCGACCCACGCGTCGCCGTTGGTGTGCTTGACGATCTTGTAGGGAACCAGGCCCATGTCCTTGGCCACCATCGGGTCCTCGAAGCGCCGCCCGATCAGGCGCTTGACCGCATAGACGGTGTTGGTCGGGTTGGTGACGGCCTGACGCTTGGCGGACTGGCCGACAAGGCGCTCGCCGCCGTCGGTGAAGGCCACGATCGACGGAGTGGTGTTGGCGCCCTCGGCGTTCGGGATCACCTTGGGGGTCTTGCCCTCCATGATCGCGACGCAGGAATTGGTGGTGCCGAGGTCGATGCCGATGACTTTGCTCATGCTCTCATCCTTTTCGCTGGGCGAGCGCCTGGCGGCCCCTTGCGGCAACCGCGCCGGCTCCCCGATGTGCAGACGTGGATGGCGGCTTTCCGGACGGAAAGACGCCAAAGTTTCAAGGGCTATATAGTGGGCAGCCCCCGCACCTGCAACAGCCCCGGACCCCCGGAAGCAAGACATTTGCAGGGTCCGGAGGCCTCCCGGGGGCGGCCCGGTGCCCGCGAGCGCCTACTGGGGGCCGAGACCGGAGAGGCGGATGCCGACATCCGCGATCCAGAGCACCACCGAAGTGACGGCGGTGATCCGTGCGAACTGGACATAGGTGCTGCGGAGAACCTCGCCGAAGATCGCCTGGGCGCGGGCCTCGGGCAGGTCGTGCTGCTTGCCCAGCAGCAGCCACACCTCTGTCCGGCGGTAGTTCCGCGTCGGCGCCTCCGCCGCCTTCAGCAGCAGGATCGCCGAGGTCACCAGGAACAGGATGGCGCCGGAGCGAAGCGCCAGCCCGGGCCAGGCCAGGAGCGCGAACATGAAGGTGATGATGGCGAGCAGGCCGAACAGGCAGGCGCGCCCGATGGAAACCATCGCCAGCTCGCGGATCCGATCGTAGCTCTCCATTCGCGCCTCCTTAAGCCGCTGAAACGTGCGGGAGGCGAAGTCGATCCGCAAGCGCGCGGACGGCCTCCGACGATCACAAGGCGGAGCGGGACTGAAAGCGGAACGACGGCGGCCGCCGTCGCCGGTATTCTTGCGATGCGGCCCCGGGTTCGTGCGATGCTGGGAGGTGCCGCAATGCGCGGCGCAGGACAGGCTCGGTCATGGGACTATTCGATATTTTTCGCCGGCGCCCGGCCATCCGCGACGCCTCCGCCCTGGCCGACTTCATCGACCAGAACGCGGCATTCGTGGCCCAGAAGGGCATCTACGAGTATTCGCGCGCGCGCGCCGGGCACTATGCGAAGGTCCTGTTCCGCGAGCCAGACTTCCGCGACGCCAGCGACCGGTCGCGCTGGCAGGCCTTCCCCCTGGGCCTCGCCATGGTGGGCGAGGTCGCGGAGGGCGTGCTGAGCTCGGCCAGGCCCGAGGATCGCCCCGCTCTGGTCGATGCGGTCCGCACGCTCACGCTCGGGGTCTTCGATCGACACCCCGTGCATGCCGGCCTCGGCCCCGCGGCCTGGCAGGCATTGCGCGACGCGCTGGAGCGCGACCTTCAGCGCGTCGGGCTGCATGCGCCGAAATGGGCCAAGGACGTGCCGGCGCCATTTGCCGAGAAATACGTCGACCTGATGCCGATCCACCCGACGCTGCGCGGCCGGGACGCGCCAACCATCCACAACTATCTCCGCGTGACGATGTGCAACATCCACGACGAACTGACCAAGCGGATCGACGCGGCAGCCGTCATCGACTCCCTGCGTGGCCAGGCCGTGCGCGACCCCGCCGCCGCCACCGTCAGAGCTTGAACTCGATGAAGTTCCCGGCGGCCGGCAGGGTGAGCAGGCCGCATCCGGCAAGCCAGATCCAGAGCGAGACGTCGCTCGACTCCTCGGTCGCTCCGGCGAACCGCTCGTAGAGCGCGGCCGGGATGCCGCCGATGATGATGGTCGCGGTCGAGACCATCAGCGAGGAGAACATCAGGGTCAACCCGACGCTGCCGAACAGCAGCGCCGGCGACAGGATCTGGACGTGGATCAGCGCGAACAGGACCCAGAGCTGGTTGAACAGCCCGTTGATCACGCCGAAGAGGGCGATGCCGACATAGTAGAGGGTGCGGTCCATGGCTTCAGCCCGCCTTCGGCACGAGGCCGAGGAGAAGGAACAGGTAGAGCAGCCCCACCCGGAGCCAGAACAGCCAGACCACGCCGAAGAGCCAGAGCACCACCGGCGCGACCGCCCGCGGGGTCACCACGGCGATAGCGGCGACGAACGGATCGGTGATACGGCAGAAGAACCGCCAGATGTAGTTCTTCGAATCCGGCTCGACGATCAGGCTGAGCAGCACGCGGCCCAGCAGCGTGTACATCAGCGCCGCCAACACGAAGTTGGGCAGGTGGAAGGTCCAGTTGTCGATGAGGGTCGACGCGTCCACGGCTCTCGTTCGGTCTCGTTCGTTTTCGGGGCGGCGTGCCGGGCCGCATCCAATCACACGGGCGGGGCGAGCGGCACCCCCTAAAAAGAAGCGGGGCCCCGAAGGACCCCGCTCCCCAGATCGAACGGTCGATGCGGGTCTACATCTTCTCTTCGAGAACCGTGCGGCCACGCGGCTTGCGGATCTCGTCGACATAGGCCTGCATTTCCGCAGACGGCTCCTTGCCCATCAGGCTGACGACATAGATGACCAGGAAGCCGAGAGGCATGCCCAACAACCCGCAATTGATGTTGTTGAGATCGAACCAGCCGACCTTGTTGGCCAACGGATGGGCGAGGGTCGGCCACGACTCCATCGCGTTGGGCAGCTTCATGGCCGCAGCGACGTCGACCAGGGGCAGGCCGGTGAGGGCGTTGGTCAGGGACGACATGCCGAAGTAGGCAACGCCCGCGCCCGGGAAGTACCGGGTGGTCACCAGGTAGAACACGCAGAGCCCGAAGCCGGCGATCATGCCGGCGACGGCGCCCGCCGCCGTGGTGCGCTTCCACCACACACCCATGATCAGGGCCGGGAAGTTGCCGGCCATGGCGAGCGAGAACGCCCAACCCACCATCGCCAGAATGTCCGACGGCCTGGTCGCCGCGGTCGCGGCCGCAGCCACGGCCACGAAGAACAGGAGGACGCGGGCGACGGTGAGCCGCCGGATCGTCGGCGCGTTCGGATCGATCATCTTGTAGTAGATGTCGTGGCTGAGCGCGTTGGCGATGGCGAGCAGCAGACCATCGGCGGTGGAGAGCGCGGCGGCGAGACCGCCGGCGGCCACCAGGCCCGAGATCACGTAGGGCAAGCCGGCGATTTCCGGCGTCGAGAGCACGATCACGTCGGTGTTGATGACGAAGTCCTGCAGGCGCACGACGCCGGGATGACCGGCGATCGCCTTACAGGCGGCGACGATGGCATCGATGCTGGAGGCGCTCTTGCCGCAGATCTGGATCAGGCCGAGCTCGCCCCACGTGAACATCCAAGGACGCAGAGCGGTCAAATCCGCGCCGATGATGTTGGTGTAGACCTCCAGCTTCGAGAACGCCGCATAGGCCGGCGCCGAGAAGTAGAGGAGGAAGATGAACAGCAGCGACCACGCCACCGACTGCCGCGCCTCACGCACGCTGGGCGTGGTGAAGTAGCGCATCAGGATGTGCGGCAGCGACGCGGTGCCGACCATCATGCAGAGGATGATGCCGAAGAAGTTGAGCGGCGTGTAGTTGATGAACGGCTGGATGTGCGGCTTCAGATTCGCCACCGTCGCCAGGCCCGAGGCGATCATCTGCTGCTCGCGCGCGGTGATGTCGGCGATGGCCTGACCGTAGGTCAGTTCCGGAATCGGAATGCCGTACTTCTTGGTCGAGAGAATGATGATCGGCGTCAGGTACGCCACGATCAGCACGATGTACTGGGCGATCTGCGTCCAGGTGACGGCGCGCATGCCGCCCAGCATGGCGCAGAGCAGGATGCCCACCAGGCCGGCGAACACCGCGATCTCGAACTGCATGCCGAGGAAGCGCGATGCAATCAGGCCGGTGCCGTAGATCTGCGCCGTCACGTAGGTGAAGGAGCAGCACACGAGCACGATCACGGCGATGAAGCGGGCGAAGTTGCCGCCGAACCGGAAGGCCATGAAGTCCGGCACGGTGTAGGCGCCGAACTTGCGGAGATACGGTCCGATCAGGATCGAGACCAGCACGAAGCCGCCGGTCCAGCCCAGAACCCAGGCGAGCCCGTCATAGCCCAGCAGGAACAGGGTTCCCGCCATGCCGACGAAGGAGGCAGCCGACATCCAGTCGGCACCGGTCGCCATGCCGTTGTAGAAGGCGGGCACGCGCCGTCCGGCGACGTAGTATTCGGAGACCTCCGCCGTCCGCGTCATCACGCCGATGAAGGCGTAGACCGCGAGCGTGAAGAACACGAACAGGTATCCCAGGATCTTGTTCGGGACGCCGACCATTTCCAGGATCGCGAGAAGAACGATGAAAGCCAGGAAGCCGCCGGTATAGGCGCCGTACATGCGCCCGAGATTCTTGATGAAATCCGCGCTGGCGGATTTCGATGTGTTTGTCGACATGTTGGGTCCCCCTCTCTAAGTCGTTCTCAGTCTTCTTCGGCGTAGCCGTGCTCGCGGTCGATGGCGTCCTGCTGGCGGGCGAACATGAACAGCATGACGACGAACACGATCAGGGACCCCTGGGCGGCCATGTAGAAGCCGAGCGGGAAGCCGAGGATCGGAATGACGATCTTGTTGAGCGGAACGACGAACATGTGGATGACGTATCCGAAGAAGAACCAGATACCGAGATGCGTGAACATCAGCTTGGTGGTCTTGGCCCAGTGCGCTTCTTCGTTGGCTGTGCTGTCGGGTTGATTCATGGAACGTCTACTCCCCTGGAAGGAACCGAGCGTGCGTATCGTCGAGCCGGACCGGCGCAGCGTCTCTGAAGGGATGCGTGGCGCCGTCGGGACGATGACGGAGTTCCGGAGGTTCGGCTTCCTCCTTGTTTTTCTTATAATACCTTCAATATAGCCGTAGCATAGCCGTAGCATAGCCACCCTATGCTCCGTATTCGACTTAGGTCGAATTGACAGGTACGAGCCTAAAACCCCCGATTCACCTCGCGATTTGAGGCGCGTCCAGCCTTCGCGGCAGCGTCGGCGATACCGGGTTTCCGGCTTCGCGGGGTGGGTGTGTTGGCGTTTTGTTCCTAGGTGGCGACCGGCCCGAACCTCTAGGGTCTGGACTCAATTCGTCCAAGGGATGATTGCGGCCGCGAGATAGGCCCCGCTTAGGTAGTTTCGAGCGAGCTTGTCGTACCTGGTTGCGATCCGTCGCCAATCCTTGAGGCGGCACCACATGCGCTCGATGCGATTGCGTTCT
>CAMDFP010000300.1 GCA_945897335.1 Asaia bogorensis
TGATGGCGCGGCTCAACGTGCCGTCGGTCTTCATCTATGGCGGCTCGATCATGCCGGGCCGCCACAAGGGCAAGGACATCACCATCCAGGACGTGTTCGAGGCGGTCGGCGGCCACGCCGCCGGCACCGTGTCGGATGCGGAGCTGAGCGACATCGAACACGCCGCCTGCCCGACCGCCGGCGCCTGCGGCGGCCAGTTCACCACCAACACCATGGCCTGCGTCTCCGAGGCGATCGGCCTGGCGCTGCCGGGCTCTGCCGGTGCGCCTGCGCCCTATGACAGCCGCGACGCGCTCTGCGAGCTGTCGGGCCATGCGGTGATGAACCTGCTGAAGCTGAACCTGCGCCCCCGCGACATCATCACGCGGAAGGCGCTGGAGAACGCCGCCATGATCGTCGCCTGCTCCGGCGGCTCGACCAACGGCGCGCTGCATCTGCCCGCCATCGCCAACGAGGTCGGCATCGATTTCGATCTGCACGCCGTCGCCAAGATCTTCAAGTCGACCCCCTATATCGGCGATCTCAAGCCGGGCGGCCGCTATGTCGCCAAGGATCTCTACGAGGTCGGCGGCGTGCCGATCCTGATGAAGGCGCTGCTCGACGGCGGCTTCCTGCATGGCGACTGCATCACCGTCACCGGCAAGACCATCGCGGAGAACCTGAAGGGCGTCGTGGTGCCGAAGAACCAGGACGTGGTGCGCACCACCAAGAACCCGATCACCAAGACCGGCGGCGTCGTCGGCCTCAAGGGCAACCTTGCGACCCAGGGCGCGATCGTGAAGGTCGCCGGCATGAAGAACCTGGTCTTCAAGGGCCCGGCGCGGGTCTTCGATTGCGAGGAGGACTGCTACGAGGCGGTCATCAAGAAGAAGTACAAGGCCGGCGAGGTGCTGGTGATCCGCTACGAGGGCCCGCGTGGCGGACCCGGCATGCGCGAGATGCTGGCGACCACCGCCGCCCTCTACGGCCAGGGCGCCGGTGACAGCGTGGCACTCATCACCGACGGCCGTTTCTCGGGCGCGACGCGTGGCTTCTGCATCGGCCATGTCGGGCCGGAAGCGGCGGTCGGCGGCACCATCGCCTTGGTGAAGAACGGCGATATCATCGCGATCGACGCCGTGAAGGGCACGCTCGACGTCGAGCTCAGCAAGGCCGAGCTGGCCAAGCGCCGGAAGGCGTGGAAGCCGCGCCAGCACGACTCGCGGTCGGGCTCGCTGTGGAAATACGCCCAGACCGTCGGCGACGCCGAGAAGGGGGCGGTGACCCATCCCGGCGCCAGGAAGGAAGTCCAGGCCTTCGCGGATATATGAGGACCGATGGGACCTCGCTCGCCTTCGTACCTCCTCCCCCGCGCTGCGCACGGGAGAGGGGGGACGACGAGCGCTTCGTCATCCGATCTACGATAGGAACAAGACATGGCCCGCATTGCCGTCGGCGGCTTCCAGCACGAGACCAACACCTTCGCGCCGTCGCTCGCCACATATGACGAGTTCGCCAAGGGCGGCGGCTGGCCGGGGCTGAGCCGCGGCGCCGAGCTCGAGCCGGCGACCAAGGGCATGAACCTGCCGGTCGCCGGATTCATCGAGGAGGCGCGCAAGCGCGGCCACGAGATCGCGCCCTTGGCCTGGGCCGCGGCCTCGCCCTGCTCTTACGTCACGGCGGATGCCTATGAGCGCATCGCCGGCATGATCTGCGAGGACCTGAAGAAGGCGCTGCCGGTCGATGCGGTCTATCTCTGCCTGCACGGTGCCATGGTGGTCGAGACCTACGAGGACGGCGAGGGCGAACTCCTGGAGCGCATCCGCAAGATCGTCGGGCCCGACATCCCGGTGGTCGCCAGCCTCGACCTGCACTCGAATACCACCCAGAAGATGATGGACAACTCCGATGTCCTCATCGCCTACCGGACATATCCGCATGTCGACATGGCCAACACCGGCAAGATGACGGCGGAGCACCTGGACGGCCTCCTGAAGGGGTCGGGCGCCACCTACAAGGCCTTCCGCCAGGCGCCCTTCATCATCCCGATCAATTTCCAGTGCACCTACATGGAGCCGTCCAAGACCATCTACAAAATGGTCGAGGACGCCGAGACCGGCGACGTCGCCTCGGTCAGCTTCACGCCGGGCTTCCCCGCCGCCGACATCTGGGACTGCGGCCCGGCGGTGATGGCCTACGGCACCACGCAGGAAGCCGCCGATCGCGCCGCCGATAAGATCATCGGCGAGGTGATCGGCCGGGAAGGCGACTGGTCCGACAAGTTCTACGATCCGACCGGTGCCGTCGCCTATGCCATCCGCAAGGGCAACCAGGCGACCAGGCCGATCGTCATCGCCGACACCCAGGACAATCCCGGCACCGGCGGCGACGGCGACACCACGGGATTCCTGCATGCGCTGGTGGCGCAGAACGCCCAGGAAGCGGCGCTGGCGCTGCTCTGCGATCCGGCGGCGGCGGCAGCCGCGCACAAGGCCGGCGTCGGCGCCGAGATCACCATCAACATCGGCAACATCTCCAAGGTCGCCGGCGACAAGCCGTTCCGCGGCACCTTCATCGTCGAGAAGCTGTCCGACGGCAACGTCGTCGGCACCGGACCGATGTATGGCGGTGCGCGTATGAAGCTGGGGCCGATGGCGTGCCTGAAGATCGGCGGCGTCCGCGTCGCGGTCTCCTCGCGCAAGGTACAGGCGGCCGACCAGGCGCTGTTCCGCGCCGTCGGCATCGAGCCCAGCCAGCAGAAGATCCTCGTGCTGAAGAGCTCCGTGCATTTCCGCGCCGATTTCCAGCCGATCGCCGAGGAGGTGATCGTCGGCATCGCGCCCGGCCCCTTCGTCGCCGACACACGGGCGCTGCCGTGGAAGAAGCTGAGGCCCGGCCTCAAGGTCTCGCCGAACGGCCCGGTCTACCAGCCCGGCTGGCAGCCGCAGGCGAGCTGAAGGACGTGGGCGACGGCGCGAAGCCCGAGATCCGGCTCGGCATCTACGAGGGCGAGAGCCTGCTCGACGTCTGCTCCGCGTCGTTCGCCGGGCTCTTTCGCCTCTGGGACGACAAGAGGGGAGACCGCGTCCTACCGGCAAGGTCCGACTTCGATCCAAGCGAGCTCAAGCCCTGGCTCGGCCGCTTGGGCCTTCTGGACGTGCTCCCCGGCCCGCCGATGGACTTCCGCTTCCGCCTCTGCGGCACCCGCACCGTAGAAGAATACGGCGTCGACCTGACCGGCAAGCGCTTCAGCGAGGCCTGCTATGTCGGCTCGCCGGCGACGGCGCAGACGTCCATGGGCGAGTTCGTGCGTATCGGCAAGTCGCGCTACCGCAACGACCCGGTCAAGGACATCAACGGCTTCGCGCTCATGCGCGAGCGCATGTACCTGCCGTTGGCCGAGGACGGCAGCACCATCAACAAGATTCTCTGCTACCAGGAGAGCAAGATCCTGGTGCATCCGAGCAACCGGGTCAGGTAGTCGCGGCCTCGCGGCGGAAGCTGGCGCCGATGATCGCGATCGAGGCCAGGATCAGCACCGCTCCCAGGAAGAACGACGCGCCCGGCATCAGCATCGGCGTGTCCGGCCCGATGAAGAAGGCGAAGACGGTGGTGGCCAGCGGCGGGCCGACGATCGCGGTTCCGGTGTTGACGCTGCCGAGGGCACCTTGGAGGAGGCCCTGCTCGTTCGGCGGTGCGGCTCTGGACAGGATCGCCTGAAGCGACGGCGTCACCAGCGCCCAGCCCGGGATATGGATCAACATGATGACATAGGCCATCCAGCCCTGGCTGGCGAAGCCGTAGAGCACCAGGCCGAAGGCGCTGACCGCGAGCCCGGTCAGGAGTGCGCCGCGCTCGCCGAGGCGCGGCACCACGACCCGTACGATGAAGCCCTGCGAGAGAGCGAACAGGAAGCCGACGGCGGTCAGGGACAGGCCGACCTCGGCCGGCGACCAGTCGTAGCGATAGCCCGAGTAGAGCACCCAGATGTTCTCGAGCCCGCGCTGCGCCAGGGCCGCCAGTATGTATCCCGCGATCAGGATCTTGCCGCGATGCACGTGGGCGAAGACGACGAAGGCGCCGATCGGGCTGGATCGCTTGAGGTCGACCGCGCGACGGTGTTCCGGCTTCAGGGACTCCGGAAGCGCGATGAAGCCGAAGACGAGGTTGGCGAAGCAGAGAAGGCCGGCGGCGAGGAAGGGAAGGCGGAGGTCGATCTGTCCCAGCAGCCCGCCCAGCACCGGGCCGGCGATGAAGCCGATGCCGAAGGCGACGCCGACCAGCCCGAAGTTCTGCGCCCTCTGCTCGGGTGGCGAGACGTCGGCGATATAGGCGTTGGCGACAGGGAACGTGGCCGCCATCATGCCCGAGAGCGCCCGCATGGCGACGAACCAGGCGAGGCTGGGAGCGACCGCCGAGAGAAGATGGGTGACGCCGAGGCCGGCGAGCGAGATCAGCAGCACCGGGCGGCGCCCGAAGCGGTCGGAGAGGCTGCCGGCCAGAGGCCCGCACACGAACTGCATGACGGAATAGAGCGCGGTCAGCAGGCCCAGGACATGCGCGGCCGCGACGATGTCGCCGCCGGTGAAGTTCTCGATCAGCTTCGGGAGGATCGGCAGGACCAGGCCGATGCCGAGCATGTCGAGGACCAGCGTGATGACGATGAAGATCAGGCTGGTCGGGCGGGCAGTCATCGGTATCCTTGGCGGGAACGGCGGGGGAGCTTATGGTCCCGCAAGGCAGAATGAAACGATGATCGAAGACGCGACGACATGCTGACGAACTTCCTGCTGGTCGCGCTCGGAAGCGCCATCGGCGGCATGGGACGCTATGCGATCGGTCTGCAATTCCCCTTCGATCCCGGGATCAACGACATCGCGCTCGGCACGCTCGCGGTCAACATCGCGGGATCGTTCATCGCGGGACTGCTGGTCGCCTGGAGCCTGCCCGGAGGCTTCCTGCAGGGGCAGGGCGGCTGGCAGCTGTTCCTCATCGTCGGCCTCTGCGGCGGCTTCACTACCTTCTCGGCGTTCAGCCTCGATACCTTCGCGCTGCTTCAGCAGGGCGAGCCGTACGCGGCGATGGTGAACAGCGTGGTCTCGGTGGGCGGAGCGCTGGCCGCGGTGACGGCGGGCATCGCCGTCGGCTGGGCCACCGGCTGACGCGTCAGCTCAACTCGCACCAGGCGGGGGTGTGGTCGGAGGCCTTCTCCTCGCCCCGGGGCGTGCGGTCGACGCCGGCGGCGACAAGCCGGTCGGCGGCCTGCGGGGAGAGCAGCAGGTGGTCGATGCGGAGGCCGAGATCGCGCTGCCAGGCGCCGGCCTGATAGTCCCAATAAGTATAGATGTGCTCGGTCGGGTTCAGCGCCCGGATCGCATCCGTGTAGCCGAGATTGACCAAGGCTCGGAACCGGCCCCGTGATTCCTGCCGGCAGAGGGCATCGTCGGCGAATCCGACGGGATCGTGCACGTCCACATCGGTCGGGCAGATGTTGTAGTCGCCGGCCAGCACCACCGGCTTCTCGGTCGCCAGCAGCTCGCGGGCGCGGGCGGCCAGCCGGTCCATCCAGCCGAGCTTGTAGGGAAATTTGTCGGTGTTGGTCGGATTGCCATTCGGCAGGTAGATGGTGGCGACGCGAAGGTCTCCGACCGTCGCCTCGAGATAGCGCGCCTGCACGTCGCTCGGATCGCCCGGAAGCCCGGTCATCACATCCGTGATCGGCTGGGTCGAGAGCAGCGCGACGCCGTTGTAAGCCTTCTGGCCCAGCGCAACGGCGTTGTAGCCGAGCGCCTTGATGTCGAGGACCGGAAAGTCCTCGGTCAGGCACTTGATCTCCTGCAGCATGACGATGTCGGGCTTGAACGCCGCCAGCCAGCGCGTCAGATGTGCCGAGCGGGCCTTGACCGAGTTGACGTTCCAGGTGGCGATTTTCATGAGTCTAAATCTCTCAGCTCTTCAGCCCTAAACTACGGCATTCGGCGAAGAGAAGTGGGGGCATTTTCCAAGACGGTTTGGCAGTTTGGCTAGCGTCGGGCCGGTTTGGTTTCATG
>CAMDFP010000301.1 GCA_945897335.1 Asaia bogorensis
TATTACGCGACCGGCAAGCTCGAGGTCGACGTCGCCCGGCGCGTCGTCGCCGGCATCGCCGAAGGCTGCCGGCAGGCCGGCTGCGCACTCATCGGCGGCGAGACTGCCGAGATGCCAGGCCTCTACGCCCGCGGCGACTACGACCTGGCGGGCTTCACCGTCGGCGCGGTCGAGCGTTCCGAGATCATCACCGGCGACACCGTCGCCCCCGGCGACGTGATCCTGGGCCTGGCCTCCTCCGGCGTTCACTCCAACGGCTACTCGCTGGTCCGCCGCGTGGTCGCCGACCGCGGGCTTTCCTGGGAAGCGCCGGCCCCCTTCGACCAGGCGCGCTCGCTCGGCGAGGCGCTGCTGACGCCGACGAAGATCTACGTCAAGTCGACCCTGGCCGCGATCAAGGTCGGCGGCATCAAGGCGATGGCGCACATCACCGGCGGCGGGCTGATCGAGAACCCGCCTCGGGTCTATCCGAAGACCGTGGCGGCGGAGATCGACGGCACCTCCTGGCGGATGCCGCCGGTGTTCCGCTGGCTCAAGCGCGAGGGCGGCATCGAGGCGTCCGACATGCCGCGGACCTTCAACTGCGGGCTCGGCATGCTGGTCATCGTCGATCCGACGAAGGCGGCGGCGGTGAAGTCGAGCCTGGAAGCCGCGGGCGAGACCGTCTTCGAGGTCGGCCGCATGGTGGAGAGGCGCGGCGAAGCCGTGACCATCGCCAACCTGGAGAGCGCATGGCGCGACTGAGGCTGGGCGTGATGATCTCCGGGCGCGGCAGCAATCTGCAGGCCCTGATCGACGCCTGTCTCGGCTTCGCCTTCCCGGCTGAAATCGCATGCGTCGTTTCCAACGTCCGCGGCGCCGGAGGCATCGAACGCGCGCGGAACGCCGGCATCCCCGTCGTCGTCGTGCCGCACAAGGGCTATCCCGACCGCGAGAGCTTCGAGGCGGACCTGACGCGCATGATGTACGCGCACGGCGTCGACCTCGTCTGCAACGCCGGATTCATGCGCATCCTGACCCCGTCGTTCTTCGAGATCTGGCCGGACCGGGTGATCAACATCCATCCGTCCTTGCTGCCGGCCTTCCCGGGATTGAGGACGCATGAGCGGGCGATCGCCGCCGGCTGCCGCTTCACCGGATGTACCGTGCACTTCTCCCGCGCGGAGCTGGACGACGGCCCGATCATCGTTCAGGCCGTCGTGCCGGTCCGGCCCGACGACACGCCGGAGACGCTGGCCGAGCGCGTACTCGCCGAGGAGCACCGGATCTACCCGCTGGCGGTCCGCTGGCTCGCCGAAGGCCGGGTCCAGCTCGACGGCAAGCGGGCAATCGTGACCGAGGCCGAGGTGCCGGAGGGCACGATGATCAATCCGGCCGGCTAGAAAATCCTCCGGACCTGCGCTATACGGCCGTCAGCTGGCATCGGGAGGAGACTTCAGTCATGGCCGTCGACAACGATCTCAAGCACCATCAGGACACCTGGAACCTCTTCATCAAGGGCTCCATGTGGACCGGCGGCATCTCTGCCGCGATCATGCTCCTGCTCCTGATCTTCGTCGCCTGAGCCGGACCTGATCCGCCCGCGCCGAGAGCGCGGGCGGGAGCGGTCATCTTCAGCCGACGATTTCGGTCTCGGCGAAGAAGTAAGCGATCTCGTTCTTCGCGTTCTCGAGCGAATCCGATCCGTGGACGGAGTTCGCCTCGATCGACTCGGCGAAGAGCTTGCGGATCGTCCCCTCGGCGGCATTCGCCGGGTTGGTCGCGCCCATCACCTCACGGTTCTTCGCAACCGCGTTCTCGCCTTCGAGCACCTGCACGACCACGGGGCCCGAGGTCATGAACTTGCAGAGATCGGCGAAAAACGGCCGCGCCTTGTGCACGGCGTAGAAGCCCTCGGCCTGGGCCTGGGTCAGGCGGACGCGCTTCTGCGCGACGACGCGGAGGCCCGCTCCTTCCAGCACGGCGTTGACCTTGCCGGTGAGGTTCCGGCGCGTCGCGTCCGGCTTGATGATCGAAAAAGTGCGCTCGAGCGCCATCGTTAGCTCCTGGGTACGGCTTGGTGTGTCTTGGAAGCCGCAGGCTTATAGCTGCGGGGTTTCGGCACTGCAACAGCGGGCGGCGGTTTGCCGCTGGCGCCGCCGCTCGGCTACGCTTCTCCCGGCAAGCCGGAGGGGACATGGGCAACGGCGACTACGTGCACGGCTATTCCGGCCGCGAGGAGCGGAGGTTGCTGGATCAGGCCGGAAGCCTGGTCGAGCTACTGCATCACGACACGGCCTTTCCGGCCGGCAGCGAGGTCCTGGAAGCCGGCTGCGGCGTCGGCGCCCAGACGGTGACCATCGCCGCCAGCAGCCCCGGCGCGCGCATCCATTCCATCGACATCTCGCCCCAATCCCTGGCGGCGGCGGAGGAGCGGGTCCGCCGGGCGCATTTGAGCAACGTCACCTTCCAGCAGGCCGACATCTTCGAGCTGCCCTTCCCGCGCGCGCGCTTCGATCATGTCTTCGTCTGCTTCGTGCTGGAGCACCTGAAGGATCCGGTGGGAGCGCTCGCTCGGCTTCGCTCCATGCTGAAGCCCGGCGGAACCATCACCGTGATCGAGGGCGACCACGGCTCGACCTATTTCCATCCCGATGACGAGGACGCAAGGCGCGCCGTCTCCTGCCTGGTCGAGCTGCAGGCGCGGATGGGCGGCAACTCCCTGATCGGCCGCCAGCTCTATCCGGTCCTGGTAGACGCCGGGTTCCGGCAGGTCTCGGTCTCGCCGAGGATGGTCTATGTCGACGGCAGCCGGCCGCAGCTGATCGACGGGTTCACGCTGAAGACCTTCACCGCCATGGTCGAGGGTGTACGCGAGCCGGCGTTGGCAGCGGGGCTGGTGGACGAAGCGAGCTGGGAACGCGGCATCGCCGGCCTCACCCGCTCGGCCGCCGCCGACGGGGTCTTCTGCTACACCTTCTTCAAGGCGCGGGCGCTCAGCCCGGCGTGACCCGCGCCGCGAGCTGCTTTGCCAGCGCGTCGTTCAGCGCGGCGGGACGGATGGGCTTCGCCAGGTAGTCGTTGAAGCCGGCGGCCATGGCCGCCTGGCGGTCCTCCTCGAAGGCGTTGCCGGTGAGCGCGATGATCGGCGTCCGTCGGTTGGGGCCATCCTCGGCGCGGATCAGGCGGACCGCCTCCAGCCCGTCCATGCCCGGCATCTGGATGTCCATCAGGATGGCGTCGAACGCCGCCGCCTGGGATGCGGCGACACCGGCCCTGCCATCTGCGGCGACCTCGACATCGAAGCCGAGGCCGCCGATCAGCTGGGCGATCAACCGACGGTTCACGTCATTGTCCTCGACCAGCAGGATACGCGCACGGCGATCGAAAGCGACGACCTGCGACTCGGGACCGGCCCCTCTCGGCGCGACGGAGACAGGCGCATCGGTCGCGGGCAGCCGACAGGTGAACCAGAAGGTGGTCCCCTGCCCGACCACGCTGTCGAAATCGATGTGTCCCCGCATCGCCTCGACCAGCTGCCTGCATATCGCAAGCCCGAGGCCGGCTCCGCCGAACCGCCGGGTGATGGTCTGGTCGGCCTGGGTGAATTTTTCGAACACCCGCGAGCGGAGCTCGGGGCGGATGCCGATCCCCGTATCGACGACGGTGAAGGTTATCAGCTCGGCCTCGCCGCTCGTCACGGCGCCTACCTTGATCCCGCCGCGATCGGTGAACTTGATCGCATTGGTGATCAGGTTGAGCAGGATCTGACGCACCCGGGTCGGATCGCCAAGGCGCCAGTCCGTCAGCTCGGGCCCGATTTCCAGTTCGATCGACAGGCCCTTGGCGGCGGCCCGGGGCTCGGAAGTCGCGATCGCGCTGCGCAGGACCTCGGCCAGGCTGAAGGGCAGCCGCTCGAGCACGATCTGACCAGATTCGAGCTTCGAGAGGTCGAGGATGTCGCCGAGCAGCTCGGTCAGCTGCAGCGAGGAGTCGAGCGCCTGATCGACGAGTTCGCGCTGCGCCGGCGTGAGCTGCGTCGCAGCGAGCAGGTCGACGCCGCCGATCACCGAGGCGAGCGGAGTCCTGAGCTCGTGGCTCATGACGGCCAGGAACTCCGACTTGGCCTGGTTCGCCCGCTCGGCCCGCTGGCGGGCGGCCTCGACCTCGGCCTGGGCTTCGACCACGTCGGTGATGTCGCGCCCGGTTCCGCGATATCCGAGAAAGGCACCGTCCCGCCCGAAGTAGGGCCGCGCATCCACCGACAGCCATCGCCGCGAGCCGCTGGGAAAGACCCGCGAATACCGGAAATCGGCGAGCGGCCGGCGCGCGGCGAGGGTCGCGTCGTACACCGCCCACTGCTCCTCGCTGACGCTTTCGGGCTTGGTCTCCCGATAGGTCATGCCGAGGAACGTGTCCGGCTCGATCCCACCGTCGTCGATGGTCTCGGTCGCGAGATAGGAGAACCGCAGGTTCGCATCCAGCTCCCAGAACCAGTGCGAGGCCGAGCGGGCGAAATCATGTACCCGCTCGCCGGCCATCCGCTCACGGTTCTGCGCCGCCCGCGCCTCGGAAAACCAACGGAAAACCACGGTCGTCGAATTGAGCAGGGTGAGCATCATCATGATCGAAAGCGCACCGACCGCGACGTAGCCGACATCGCTGAAGAGCAGGAAGAAGATCGCGACGGGCGCCAGCACGCCGATCACGAACCCGGCTGCGGCCAGCGGCAGGACCGCCAGCGTCGCCGCACCGCCTGCCGCCACGCCGGCGAAGACGACGCAGAGCGTCACGGTCTCGACCTCTCCGGCACCGGGCAGGAAGACGATGGCACTGCTCCAGAGGAGGCCGGCGGACGTCGCCCACAGCACCGGCTTCCGCCAGCTGGTCGCACGAAGCGACGTCGGCATGGTCCGCCCGCGGAACCGGTTCCAGCGCCACAGCTGGAAGAGCGAGAACGCCCAGATCGCACCCGACCAACCGGCGATCAGGCCGCGCGGACCTTCCGGCCACAGCACGGCGGCGATGATCGCGGCGTTGACCATGCTGGCGACGGCATTGATCGGCGTCGTCCGCGCCAGGACCGACAGCTGGTCGCTCCTCAGCGTCTCCGGGTAGAGCGAGTCGAGCCAGCGCCCGATCGCCGACCTGATATCAGACGACCACCCAGTCATTCGCCTACGCCAGCCCCTGTCGTTCTTCGGCCGCCACCGGCCATCGCAACTTTAGTCAAATACCGCATTTCCTTGCCGCGCGGCCAGAACAGCCGGCCCCACGATGCCGTGTCGGCGACGATCAGCCAGCGATCATGGCCAGAGTGCACGGACGGCGCCAACGAAGCCGGTGAGCACGAGCAGCCACAGCACCACCTGGCGAAACCTCTCGGGCGAGGTACCGCGGAAGGCGCGCTCGCCGACGAAGACACCGGCCAGCAGGAATGGAATGAGGGTGAGCGCTGTCACCGCCGGGCGCGCCTCGACCAGGCCGCCGGCCCAGGCCGACGCGATGGCGGCGGCATCGGTCACGAAGAAGAAGGCGATGAGGGTCGCGCGCCCGACCGAGAGGCTGTCGGTGCGGGTGAGATAGAGGAACACCAGCGGCGGGCCGGACAGCGCCGCGATGCCGTTCATGATGCCGGCCAGCGCGCCGGTCGCGACGATGGTCCCGCGCCCGGGCGTGCCGGTGAGGCGGAACCCGATGAGGAACAGCGCGGCCACCGCCAGCACTGTGAGCGAGAGCCCGAGACGGAGCCCGCCCGGCGAGGCCAGCCCCAGTACCCAGGTACCGATCGGCGTGGTCAGGATCGCCACCGGCAGCAGGAGGCGGAGTCCGCGCCAGTCGATATGCGCCCAGAGGCCCGGCAATTGCCGGAGCGCCACGGTCACGCCGAAGATCAGCACGATCACCACCGCCTCCAGCGGCGGCAGCACCAGCGACAGCAAGGGCGCGATCATCAGCCCCATGCCGAAGCCGGAATATCCCCGGACGACGGCGCAGACGAGCGTCACCGCGGCGGCGAAGGCGAAGGTCC
>CAMDFP010000302.1 GCA_945897335.1 Asaia bogorensis
GATGACAGCCGAAGACGCCCCGGCTCAAGGCCGGGGCGCCGCTGGATTGGAACTAGGAGATCGCGCGCTGCGTCTGGGCGAAGCCCGGAAGCTCGCCCCGGCTGAGCGCATATGCGCCGTCGCCGAGGAGCGCATGGACGGCCGAGGCCAGGATCAGGAAGGCCGGGTATTCCCAGCCCCCGCCCGCGGCCGAGAACACCCAGCCATTGCCGAGATGGGTCATCAGTGCGCCGGCCATGACAGGGATCAGGGCGGCGGAGACGTAGCGGCCATAGACGCCGGCGAGAATGGCGGCACCGCCGACCAGTTCGGCCGCGATGACGACATAGGCGAGCGGGCCCCAGAAGCCAACGCTTTCGAAGAAGGCGACGGTGCCGGGCACGGTAAAGACGAAGACCTTCAGCAGCGCGTGCGAGATCCACATCGTGCCGAGGCCGAGGCGAAGCAGGAGAGCAGCGTGCGGAGCGAAGCGGGTGTCGACCATGGGGATCCTCCGAGGTTGTGATGGGGAGGATATGGCGCATTGATTTCGCAAGAGAACTCTATGATTTCGAAAGTTTGTATTGCATATTCGCAATCAATGGACTGGGATGACCTCCGTATCGCGCTCGCCATCGCGCGGTCGGGCAGCCTCTCCGGCGCCGCGCGGGTGCTCGACCTCAACCACGCCACGGTCTGGCGCCGGCTGAAGGGCCTGGAGGCCCGGATCGATACCCGCCTGTTCGAGCGCCGCCCGGAAGGCTACGTGCCGACCGCCGCGGGCGACGAGCTGAGGCGGTCGGCCGAGGCCATGGAGGAGGCGGCCGCCGGCCTCGACCGGCGGCTCTCCGGACGCGACCTCCGGCTCACCGGCACCGTCCGCCTCTCGACGCTGGACTCGATCGCGCTCGCGCTCCTGCCCCCTCATCTCGCCCGCTTCCGTCAAGCGCATCCGGGCATCGCGGTCGAGCTCGCGATCTCGTCAGCGCTGGCGAACCTGACCCGGCGCGACGCAGACGTCGCCTTGCGCGCGACCGACGCGCCGGCCGAAACCCTGGTCGGCCAGCGCCTGGCCGACATCGCGATGACGGCCTACGCCACCCCGGACTATCTCGCCCGCAACCCCGCCGGCACCGACTGGGCCGCCCATGACTGGATCGTGCCGGACGAGGTGTTCGCGCACACCTCCTTCGCCCGGTTCATCTCGCGTGAGGCCCCCGGCCGGGTCGCGCTCCGCGCCGACACCGAGAGCGGAATGGCCGCCGCGGCGGCGGCAGGGATCGGCGTCACCCTGCTCGCCTGTTTCGTCGGAGATGCCGATCCGCGCCTGGTCCGGCTGGCGCCGCCGATCCCGGAACTGACTCACGGACTCTGGCTGCTGACCCACGAAGACCTGCGGGGGGCCTCCCGCATCCGGGCCTTCCTCGACTTCATGGCTGCGGCGATCCGAACTGAGCGAGCGCGGTTGGCGGGTCAATAGCAGTGCGCGTCGCTTTCACATGCGCGATCAGGCCGGCGGTCGAGCCGTCCTGGCCTTCGGCCGGAAGCGCATCTAGCGACAGCTCGGGCAGCACGCGCCGCGCCAGCGTCTTGCCGAGTTCGACGCCCCACTGGTCGAAGGAGTTGATTCCCCAGATCACGCCCTGGACGAAGACCTTGTGCTCGTAGAGCGCGATGAGGCGGCCGAGAGTATAGGGATCGAGCTGACGGAAGAGGATGGTCGAGCTCGGCCGGTTTCCTGGAAATACCCGATGCGGCGCCAGGCGATCGGCGGTGGCGCGATCGACGCCGGCCGCGAGCATCGCCGCGCGGGCTTCCACCTCGTCCTCGCCGATCGCCAGCGCCTGGGACTGCGCGATCATGTTGGCGAGCAGGATATCGTGATGATCGCTGAGGTCGTGGCTCGGCTCGACCGGGGCCAGGAAATCGGTCGGCACCGGATCCGGCCCCTGGTGGAAGAGCTGGACGAAGGCGTGCTGGCCATTGGTCCCGGGCTCGCCGAAGACGATCGGGCAGGTGGCGTGACGGATCGGGCGGCCGTCGCGACCGACGCTCTTGCCGTTGGACTCCATCTCGAGCTGCTGCAGATATGCCGGAAAGCGGCGGAGCCGATGGTCGTAAGGCAGCACCGCATGCGCGCGGGCTCCCAGGAAGTTGGTGTTCCAGATGCCGACCAGCGCCATCGCCACCGGGATGTTGGCGTCCAGCGGCGCGTCGCGGAAATGCCGGTCGATCGCATGCGCGCCGTCGAGAAGGCGATCAAAGGCCTCGGGGCCGATGGCGATCATCAGCGGCAGCCCGATCGCCGACCACAGCGAGTAGCGCCCGCCGACCCAGTCCCAGAAGCCGAAGGTGTTGTCGGCGCTGATGCCGAAGGCGGCGACGGCCTCGCGTGCGGTCGAGACCGCGGCGAAGTGGCGGGCGACGGCCGCCTCGCCCAGCTGGCCCACCAGCCAGGCCCGCGCCGTCGCGGCGTTCGTCATCGTCTCCTGGGTGGTGAAAGTCTTGGAGGCGACGATGATCAGCGTTGTCGCCGGGTCGAGGCCGGCAAGTGCCCTCTCGATGTCGGCGCCGTCGACATTGGAGACGTGACGCAGCACCAGGCCGGGATGACGCAGCTTGGCCAGCGCCTGGTCGGCCATCGCAGGCCCGAGATCGGATCCACCGATGCCGATATTGATGATGTTGCGGACCGGCCGCCCGGTAGCGCCGAGCCACTCGCCGGCGCGGATCCGGTCGGCGAAGGCCCGCATGCGCTCGAGCACGCCTCTCACATCCGGCATCACGTCGCGGCCGTCGATCCTCATTGGCGCCGTGGACCGGCTGCGGAGCGCGACATGGAAGGCGGCGCGATCCTCGGTCGGGTTGATGCGCTCGCCCGAGAACATCCGGTCGATCCACCCGGCGAGATCGGCGGCGCGCGCCAGCTCGTGCATGAGCGCCATGGTCTCGGTGGTGACCCGCTGCTTGGCGTAGTCGTAGAGCAGGTCCTCGTGCCGGAGGGTGAATCGGTGGAACCGATCGGGGTCGCCGGCGAAGAGGTCGCGGAGATGAAGCGGGGCCACCCGGTCGCGGTGCTGTTCCAGCGTCGCCCATGCACGATCAAGGCGCGTCGCGGCTCGCGTCGGTCCGTCCATGGCGTGCCCTCCCTGTAAGCGGTCCCGATCAAGTGCCCGAACAATACGGCATGAGTTGGGCAACAAGGTGAAGCTCGCGCTACGATTCGTCTTTGCGCGAGCCGGCGCTTCTTTCCCCGTCCGCGGACGGGTCGTCCAGCCTCAAGTCACCCGGGTCACAGAATAGGTGCCGGGGTGACAACCCGCGATCGGGCTATCCCGGCAGCTTGAACGGCCGGTCGTCGGCGAAGCGCTTCAGCACGTTGGTGGTGAGCTTCGCGATGTTGTTGTCGAAGCCGTTGACCGGAAGGCTGCCGGCATAGGCGATCGATCCGGTCGAGAACACCGCTCCGCCGTTCGGCGTCTCGAAGAAGGTGAGATCGGCACGGATCGAGGCGTTCTGCACGGCATCGAGCGCCCCATGGCCGATGTTTATTTCCTCGGCGACGAGGATGTAGGTGTTCGAGTGATTTTCCGACTTCGCCACCACCAGCGCATGCGGCGGCGTGCCCAGCGCGAAGTCGGCGCAGTCGATCTCGAGGCCCGCGGCGCCACCCTGCAGCACGCCGAAATTTCCGAGAATTTCGTCGGATATCCCTTCGAACATGAAGGCGACGCGCGCATCGCGGCTCTGCTCGGTGCGCCGATAATAGGAGCAGGCATCGAAGCCCTGGCTGATGAAGCCGACGCCGGTCGCGACCTGCGGCGCCCGGCCCTGGCGCCGCCAGAGCCCGCCATATTCGCCGGTGAACTGGTGATAGTACTCGCCGACTCGCGCGTCCCAGGCGCGCACGCCGTCCTCGGAGCGGCGAACCTCGATGATGTTCGGATCGGTCGGGTGATAGGCAATGCGCCAGTAGAAACCGTTGCCGCCCATGTACATGTGCCGGCCGCCCTGGCGCTGGTAGCCGTCGAGGGCGTCCAGCATCTCCAGCGACCAGTATTCTGGATGCGATCCGGTGATCACCACCTTGTAGGGGCGCAGCAGGTCCTGGCCCTCGGCATGCAGGTCGTGATCGGTGATCACGTCGTATCCCAGCCCCGTATGCTCGAGCCAGTCGACGATGAAGAGATCGCAGCAATAGTTCCAGAGTCGCCCATGCGGCTTCCAGTTGGTGACGGGCCTCAAGCGCGAGCTGATCGAGACGCCGGAGCCGTCTGAGTGGCGGTCATAGGTCGATACGCCCATCTCCGGATGCTCGAACTGCAGGATGTCGACCGCATCCATCATCGAGAGGCGGCCCTGGTAGAGCTCGGTGCGCATCCCGGCGAAACGCGCGCGGTTGTTGGCATAGACCGTGTACGTAGCGGTCGAGGCGAGGAAGGCGATCTTCGCATTCGCCGTCCCCCTTCTCGGCCGCACGAAGAACGGCACATAGAAATAGGCTTCCTCAGCCACCAGCTTCACCGCGTAGAAGCCGCTCTTGGCGTTGGTCGGGACGGTGAACGAGAAGTCCGGCTGCCACTTGGCATCCGAGATGTCGTCGTCGTGGAAGTGGATGGCGCCGTACTGCTCGGGCGCCTTGGCCCAGTTCATCTCCGAGCCGGTCCAGTTGTAGCCGGTCACCGCCCGGGTCGGCAGGTTCACCACTTCGCCGTCCAGCCGGTTCGGCGAGAGATCGGTGATCCGCTCGGCAGTGATGTCTCGGGCGAAATCCCAGATGCCGAGAACCTCCTCCTCGACGCCCGCCGGCAGCATGCCCGCGGCCAGCGCCTGGATCTGGGCGCGATCCAGGGCGATGCGCGCAAGCCGCGGCCGGTCGATGCGGCCATTGAAGTGACCGGACGTCAGAAGGTTCCCCCACGCCGTCGGCGTCTGGGATTCCCCCGCCCGCCACGCCGCGAAGAGGAACGGAGCTCCCTTGGCCGATGGACTCGCCTTCGCCTTGCCTTCGACGGCGACCGACCGCTCGGCATGGAAGGTCTTGTCGTAGATCGGCTCCTGCCAGAGCCGTACCTGTCCCGACTTCGCATCGAAGCTGGCTGCGACGAGGTACCAGCGCCGCTCCAGCATCGGCACGCCAGATGACAGCCTGAAGCCGCCGATCCTGAGCTCGGCCGCCCCCTTGGCGTCGATCGCGAGGCCAAAGCCCGTGCCGGGTTCGGCCCAGGTGCCGAGCAGCGCCTGCGGTCCCTTCTTCGGCGTCGTCGGCCAGACATAGGCCTGCAGTGTGAAGCTCTCGATACCCTGGAGCGCCCATTTCTCCGGCACCACGCCGAAGGAGCCGGCATGGATCTTCTGCTCGCGGGCCGGATACGAGGCGTTGGCCGGGGTGTCGACGGGCTCTTCCCGATACTCGCTCGCCCCGATGCCGGCATTCGGATTGAGCAGGCGGACGAACTCGGCACGGAAGCGTGGCGCGCCGATACAGCTCGTCATGACCGCGAGGGTCTCGCCCGGCTGAAGGCTCAGGCGGTCGGCGTAGCCCATGATCTTGGTCATCTAGGAGATCCCGTCAGTCGATCGGCAGATCTTGGCCGGTAATGTCCTTCCAACGGAGCTTGAAGACATGCCACTCGGCGTCTTCCAGCCGGTCGAAGGTCTGGTTGGTCATCTTCGGTACCCCGCCGCCGGTCGGCATGTAGGCCAGCACCCAGCGCTTGCCGGGGTCGGTCATGATCAGACAGGCGAAGTCCGGCGTCTGACGCGTGCGCATGTGGTTGAGGACGTATTGCAGCTCCGGCGAATGCTCGCCGAAGGGCTTGGCCTTGAACTCGCGGGCGACGTCGAGGCGGGACGGATCGATCTTGAACATGGCGATCCCTGGATGGCGGGCGCTGAACGCGGTGGACTGTAGCCGCCCTTTCCGAACCGAAAAAGGGTTGCCTCAAAAAGTCGCTGCCCAGGATCTGAGGAGTCCGCGCTCGAGCCCGCGGGCGCGCCGG
>CAMDFP010000303.1 GCA_945897335.1 Asaia bogorensis
ACCATGGTGCGCCAGGCCTTTCAGCGGCTCTCCGACGTGCCGACCCGCCTGATCGCCTTCTCCGACGACATGGACGGGCTCCGCAAGGTGCCGGACAACGTGCCGAACCCGGAGAAGCTGCGGGAATATCTCGGCCAGCCGCTGACCTCGGTGCCCGATCCCTTCGGTTCCAACGAAAGCTTCGGCGCCGCCAACAATTCGCGGCTTCGCGCCTTCCTCGACGGCTTCGGCTTCGAATACGAGTTCCTGTCGGCGACCGAGTGCTACCGCTCCGGCCGCTTCGACGAGACCCTGAAGAAGATCCTCGTCCACTATGACGAGGTCATCAACGTCGTGCTGCCGACGCTGGGGCCCGAGCGGCGTGCCACCTACAGCCCATTTCTGCCGGTCTCGCCTCGCAACGGCCGCGTGCTGCAGGTGCCGATCGTCGCTCGCGATGTCGCGGCGGGCACGGTCAGCTATCGCGATCCCGACACCGACGCCCTGACCGAGGTGCCGGTCACCGGCGGCGGCTGCAAGCTGCAATGGAAGTGCGACTGGGCGATGCGCTGGGTGGCGCTCGGCGTCGACTACGAGATGTCGGGCAAGGACCTGATCGACTCGGTCAAGCTGTCCAGCCAGATCTGCCGTGTCCTCGGCACGGCACCGCCGGAAGGCTTCAACTACGAGCTCTTCCTGGACGAGAAGGGCCAGAAGATCTCGAAGTCGAAGGGCAACGGCCTCGCAGTCGAGGAGTGGCTGCGCTATGCGCCGGCCGAAAGCCTGGCACTCTACATGTTCCAGTCGCCGAGGAAGGCCAAGCGCCTGTTCTTCGACGTGATCCCGCGCGCCGTCGACGACTACCTGACCTTCATCGAGAAGTACCGGGCAGAGGAGCCCGAGAAGCGGATCGAGAACCCGGTCTGGCATCTGCATGACGGCCACCCGCCCGAGGTTTCCTCGCCGCTGTCGTTCGGCCTACTCTTGAATCTCGCCAGCGTCGCGCATGCCGAGGACAAGGGCGCCATGTGGGGCTTCATCAGCCGCTATCGACCGAACGCCTCGCCAGCGACCGAGCCCTTCCTCGACCGCCTGGTCGGCCACGCAGTCGCCTACTACAAGGACCAGATCAAGCCGGCGAAGACCTATCGCGTGCCAACGGAGATGGAACGAGCCGCGCTCGACGACCTGGCGGTGACGCTGGAGACTGCGCCGGCCGGCGCCGATGGCGATGCGCTGCAGAATCTCGTCTACGAAGTCGGCAAGCGCCACGCCTTCACCGATCTCCGCGCCTTCTTCCAGGCGCTCTACGAGATCCTGCTGGGCCAGACCCAGGGCCCCCGCTTCGGCGGCTTCGTCGCGCTCTACGGCGTGAAGGAGACGGTGAAGCTCATCCACCGCGCGCTCGAGGGCGCGGATCTGTCGAAGGAGTGAGGGGCCGCCTTACGCCCCCTTGTGCGCGAACTCCCAGTAGAGCTCGCGAGCGCGCTTGTAGACGGGACCAGCCTGCAGGTGACGGTCCTCGATGCGCGTGCAGGGCTGGACCTTGGCGTAGTTGCCGGATGAGAAGACCTCGTCGGCCTCCTGCACGTCCTTGAGCTTGACGTTCCGCTCCTCGACCTTGTGCCCGGCCCTCCTCAGGAGGTCGATGATGCGCGCGCGCGTCACACCCGGAAGGAAGGTGCCGTTGAGCTGTGGGGTATGCACGACCCCGTCCTTGACGAAAAACAGGTTGGCGGTGGCGAACTCGGCGACGTTGCCGTTGAGGTCGCGGACGATCGCGTTCTCGAAACCTTTGTTCTTGGCGTCCATCATGATGCGGCCGGCGAGCGGGTAGAGGCAGCTCGCCTTGGCATCGGTCGGCGCGGTCTCCGGCGACGGGCGGCGGAACTGCGAGACGCAGGCCGAGAAGCCTCCCTTCGGCAGCGGCGACTCGTAGACCGAGATCATGAAACGGGTCGTGGTCGGATCCGGATCGATCCAGCCGCCCTCGGCGAAGAACATCGGACGGATATAGAGCTCGGCGTTCTTCGGAAACTTGCGCACACCTTCCCTGGCGATCTCCTCGATCTCGCCGGCGCTCAGCATCGGCTTCATCAACATGTTTTCGGCGGAGCGGACGGCGCGCTGGCAATGCAGGTCGAGGTCGGGCGTCACGCCTTCGAAGGCGCGAGCGCCGTCGAAGATGATCGACGACAGCCATGTCGCATGGCTCATCGGACCGAGCACGGGCGGGTTGCCTTCAACCCAGCGGCCGTCGATATAGGTCCAGGCTTTCATGTTTGCTCCGAGCGGGGTGGTGCCCGGAGTGTAGCCCCCTGATTCGGAGGGCGCTACCCGCTGTCCTTGGGCGGCTCGCTCGGGTCTTCCGGCGCCTCGTCGGTCGGAATGCTATAGCCGCCGCCGAGCCAGCGATGCAGGTCGACATTGGTGCAGCGCTGCGAACAGAACGGCTTGTAGGCGACCTCCGGCGGCTTGCCGCAGATCGGGCAGCGCGCCGGCTTGCGGTCGGCGAGACGCGTGACCTCCGCCATCGCTATTCCCTCACCACGTCGAACTGGGATCGTGAGTAGCCCGGCTCCGCAGCGAGCGCAACCGCGCGGCCGGCTTCCGCCAGCGCCGCCGCCCCCGCGCCCTCGAGCCAGCCGATCACCTCGGGCGATGCGATCAGCCGCAGCCGTCCGCCTTCGGCTCGAACAAGCGTACGAAGCGCCGCGAGCGCCGCGCTCTCGATCGTCGGCCGTGCTGCCGGGACGTCGATGAGCTGTGCGGCGAGGCTGGGACCCGAGCGCGGCCGCGTCATCTCGTAGAGGCCGGCGCGGGTCCAGCCCAGGCATTCGACCGCCTGCGGATCTGCCATGACCGCCGCCTTCATCGCCGCCTCGATCCGGTCCCGGTCCGGCTTTCCGTCGACGAACGGAAAATCGACGACGAGCGTCCCGCCGAGGTTCCGCAGCCGGATCGTCCGGCCGATCTCCCGGGTCGCGGCGAGGCAGAGCACCACTCGATCTCCGGCGCCATTCACGTCGATCGCGGTCAGGGTCTCGCCCTCTTCCACCAGCAGCCGGCCGCCGGGGATCTCGACGTCTCTCGCGAGCGCTCGCGCCAGTTCATCCTCGATGCCCAGCGCTTCGAAGGCACGATCTACCTTCTCGACGTCCATTGCCGCGAGACCGCGAAGACGTGCCGCGGTCGCTGCATCGCCCGCGATGATCCGTGACGGCCGAATTCGGCCGAGCATGAGAGCGACCGGATCGGGCGGCGGCCGCAGCAGAGCCGGGGGAGTCGCACCGAGGCGCGCCTCGATCTGCCGCCACTCGTCCTGGAGGGCCTGCCAGATCCCGGCGAGATCCGTCGCGCCGCGCGCGGTCGAGCGCACGAGCACGCCGGGACTGGGGTCGGCGGAGCCCGTCATCTCCCGTACCTCGGCGCGGAGCCGCTTGCGTACCGACTCCGTCAGCTTGCGCGAGATAGCGATCCCCGGCTGCGTCGGCGTCAACGCCAGCGCGCCACCATCGAGCAGAACCGCGCGCGTCACCTCCGGCCCCTTCCCCGCCACCTCGTCCTTGCACACCTGGACGAGGAGCGGCGAGCCTTCCACCACCTTCTCGCGGCCCTCCGGCAGAAAGGCAGGAACGCGGCCGCCGATGTCGAGGAAGGCGCCGAGCTCCGGCTCGACCCGCGTCGCCCGCGCGACATGGACGGCACCGACGCGGCTGCCGGCACCGGCGCGATCGAAATGAACCTCCAGCGTCCGGCCATCCTCGCGAACCGCGATCCGGGTCTCGCCCGGGTTGCGTTCGACGACGAGTTCGATCACCGGAAGCCGAGCCCTGTGAGCAATGCATAGGTTTCGGCGAGGCCGAGGCCGACGACGTTGGAATAAGAACCGCCGATCTTGCTGACGAAAGCCGCGGCACGTCCCTGCGCCGCATAGCCGCCGGCCTTGCCCTGCCATTCGCCGGTGGCGAGGTAGCCCTGGATCTCGGCGTCGGTCATCCGTTTGAAGGCGACGGTGGTGGTGACCAGTCGATGACGGAGCGTACCGTCGGGTCCGCGGGCGGCAATGCCGCCGATCACCCGGTGACGCCGGCCCGAGAGACGGGAAAGACAGTCGAGCGCCTCATCCTCGGTCTCCGCCTTCGGCAGCATGCGCCGGCCGAGCGCCACGACCGTGTCGGCGGCAAGCACGAAGGCGTCGGGATGGCGGGAAGCGACGGCGGCGAGCTTGGCCTTGGCCAGGCGCAATGCCAGCTCTGCCGGCAGCTCGCGTTTGAGCGGCTCCTCGTCAAGGTCGGCCGCATCGATCGTATCGGGCGCCCAGCCGATCTGGGCCAGAAGCTCGCGGCGCCGAGGCGAGGCCGAGGCGAGCACTAGGGGTGCCAGCCGGCGCGACTCGGGCATCGGACTTACTTGAAGCGGAAGGTGATGCGGCCCTTGGTCAGGTCGTACGGGGTCATTTCGACATTGACCCGGTCGCCGGCGAGGACGCGGATGCGGTTCTTGCGCATGCGGCCCGAGGTATGGGCCAGAACGATGTGCTCATTGTCGAGCTTCACCCGGAACATGGCATTGGGCAGAAGCTCGCTGACGGTGCCCGAAAACTCGATGACGTCTTCCTTCGGCATGCAAACTCCGCGAGAGGGGCTGAAACCGCGGGAAAATGGGCTCAAGGCCTCGGTCGGTCAAGGAAAAATGGCGATTCGGCAGGCTTCCGTCAGCCGCCGAACAGCCATTCCGCCGCGGCCTGGCGCGACTCCGGCGGCTCGCCCATGCCGCCCAAGCGGCGCCAGTCTTCCGGCGAGATCGGCTCGGCGGGGCGGAAGGCGAGGCTCGCCTCTCCTTCCAGCCGGCCGCTCACGAGCAGGTGTTGTACGGCGGCGAAGGCGGGATGGTTAACGGGAACGTCGATCGCCCAGGCGAGCGGCACCCCTTCGGCGACGAGGCTCGCCTGGAAGGCGCGAAGCTGCGCCGGATCGCCGCGGACCTGACGCGGCTTCAGGTCATGGCCGAGCGCGAAGGCGGCCAGCGCGCCGGCCGCCTCGCCAATGTTCCATTCCACCGGGTGCAGGCGATAGCAGCCATTGGTGATGTGGGTGGTGCCGATGTTCTTGGCCGCGGCGACGAGATTTTCGATCCGGATGGGTAACAGGGCTCCGAGCGGGATCTGGAACGGCCGGGTGCGGCAGCTGACGCCGACATCGTCGGGGCCTGAATTGTGGATGTCGATCGGGTACCAGCCGACACCGACCGAGTCGGGGAAAGGAGCGGCGCGCGGGCCGGGCTGGAATGCCGCCGACACCTCCTGCTCGACGATCGTCTTCATGGCGCGGATCCGCCGGCTCTCGCGGATATAGGGGAACTTGGCGAGCCCGTCGGCGCTGCCCATGATATCCGGGCGGAGCTTGAGCTCCGGCGCGCCCAGGCGCTCGCCCTTCGCCGGCGCCTCGGTCTGCAGCCAGTGGAGGAATCCGAGGCTGGCCCGCTTGGCATCCTGAAGCGCCTTGGCGACCTCGAGCGGCGGCCGGTCGATCACGCCGCCGTCGCGATAGTCATTCCCGGGCCAGTTGAACATGGTGAGGTCGGCCGGATAGGCCGCGCCGAACTGATCGGCATCGACCAGGCGGCGATAAGTCCAGAGGCCACCCTTGGTGCCGGGCATGGTGTCGAAGACCTTGTAGGCGAGCCAGCCGCTCTCCTCGCCGTAGATCTCGCCGCCATGGACCTGGATGCGGAGGCTGTAGGGCTGGCGGTCGCGGAAATAGGCGTAGCGTTCCGGCGCCGGGATCACGTGACGCTCGCCCTCCGGCCGCCGCTCCATGCCGAAGGTGTAGGTGAAGCTCTGCACGCAATGCGCCTTCGGCTCTTCGGGCTGCGCATGCGCCTCGCCGGTCTCCGCGATCGTCTCCGCACCGCTCCGATACTCGGCGTCGGCCAACGGCAGCAGGTCGCCAAGCTCGGTCGCATCCAGCACGATCTTGGGAGTGAA
>CAMDFP010000304.1 GCA_945897335.1 Asaia bogorensis
ACCCGCGTGGTCGTCACCGCGCTGATCTCCGGCGCCGACGGCGCGGCCGTCGACCGGGCGGCGCAAATCGCGCGGGCCTTGATCGACTACGGCGCCCCGGGCGCCACCGTCACCGCCGGCACCGAACGGGCAACGGTCCAGGCCGCGCGCTTCGCCTTCGGCCTCCGCCCGGCCGCGGGGCCCCCATGAGACGGCCCGTGCCCTGGCCGGCGACGCCCCTGCCGGTGAAGGACAAGCCGATCTGGATGGTCAGCCTGATCGACACCTTCTCGCTGCTCCTCTGCTTCTTCATCCTCATCTTCTCGATGGGCACGCCGGATACGCAGAAGTTCCGGGAGATCGCGTCGAGTCTCGCCAAGCAGCTGCCGGTCCTGGGCACGCGTCCGCTGGCCCCCCCGGCGCCGCCAGGAACGGAGGCGCCGACGCTCGCGGTCGATTTCGCGCTCAACCTCGACTACGTGACCTCGCTGGTCGAGGGACGGATCGAGCGCATTCCTGCTCTCGCCGGCCTCGGCCTCGAGCGGAAGGCCGATCGCCTAGTCCTGGCGCCACCGACCGACGTCGCCTTCGTACCAGGGGCCTCCGCCCCTTTGCCGGGGGCCCAGCCGATGCTCTCGGCCATAGGCGACCTGCTGGCCCATGTCCCGAACCGGCTGGAGGTGCGCGGCGCCGTCGGCCCGGGTATTGCATGGGAACTGGCGCTGGCGCGGGCCGCAGAGGTCTCGCGCGCGCTGAAGCAGGGAGGCTACCCGGGTGAGCCCGTCGTCGTTGCCGGCATTGACGGACCGTCCGTGACGTTGAGCCTGTTGCCCACGCGTGGGGACGGACGATGAGGATGTGGCTCGCGGCCCTCCTGATCCTGGCCTCGACCGGCGCTGCTCGTGCGGACGCCGTCACCGTTCGCGCCGAGCCGATGGGCGGTGGGGCGCGGCTCTCCTTCGAGTGGCCGTCGGCCGTCCGCTATACCGCCCAGCGCATCGACAACCGCCTGATCATCACCTTCGCCCGGTCTTTCGAAGGCGATCTTTCCAAGCTGGCGGGCAGCCTGCCGGGGGTGGTCAAGGGCGCGCGCATTGCCGCCGATGGACGCACGGTCGTCATCGAGATGGAAAAGCAGATGCGGATGGGGACCGAAGTGCGGGACCGGTCCCTCATCTTCGAACTCACCGATCCGACGTCGCCGTCCTCGCCGCGACAGGCGGCGGCCGCACCGCCGGTTGCATCGCCAGCCGCACCGCCGGCGACTCGTCCTCCTGCCGCGTCGCCTCAGGCAACCGCGCTGCCCGCATCGGTCCCGCCGCCGCCAGCCCCTCAAGCCGCGGCCCCCCCGGCCGCGGCGGCGCAACCCTCGGCACGCCCGGCCACTCCGACACCTCCTGTCGCGTCACCGCCTGCGACACCCCCCCCCTGCGGCGGCTGCGAGACCGGCGGCGGCAATTCCTACGCAGCCCGCTCCGGCACCTTCGCCCGCGCCTCAGCCGGCCAACCCACCGCCCGGTCAGCAGGCGGCTGCGCCGCCCCCACCTGCGCCGGCGCGGCCTCCGGTGCCGACCACCAACGGCGTCCTCACGCCTCCTCCCGCCGCGCCGCCCGCTTCTGCCGTGCCTCCGCCTGCGGCCGAGGGCGTACCGCAAGCCGCGCCGATGGCGTCGGTTACCCCTCAGGCGGTGTCGGGCACTACGGTCCCGGTCAAGGCGGTGCCGCGGGGCGAAGCGATGACCCTCCGCTTCGAGTGGCCGGCCGCGTCCGCGGCAGCTGCGTTCCGCCGTGCCGGATTTCTCTGGGTCGTGTTCGACCAGCCTGGTGCCGCGGACTTCTCGGCGATCGAGGCCGCCAATCCCCAGGTGGTCGCCGGGCTCGAGCAGATACCGTCCTCGGCCGGGATGGTCGTCCGCATGGCGATCCTTCCCGGCGTCAACCCGCATGTGGAGCGCGACGGACTCGCCTGGGTGCTCGAGTTAAGGGCGGCGGAACTCCGTCCTGACATCGGGCTGCAGCCCGAAGTACAGAAGACCGGGCAGCAGGGGCTGCGCATGTACATTGCAATCCCCGATCCCGCCGATCCGTTGCGCTTTCGCGATCCCGAGGTCGGCGACGAGTTGACCGTGGTGCCGCTGGCGCAGCTCGGCCGAGGCATCGACGGCGAGCGGCAATATGCCGACTTCCATCTGCTGCCGACGGCGCAGGGGATCGTCGCCAAGATCTTGACCGACGGTCTGTCGGTACGGGCGATTCCGGACGGCATCACCTTCGTGACGCCCGAGGGACTCAACTTCACCAATCCCGACGTACTGGCACAGATCGCCGCCGAGGGTGCGCCCAACGCCTTTGGGGCGCTGCCGCCAGGCCGGGTCTTCGACATGGTTACCTGGCGGCGCGGCGGCGTCGGCGATTTCCAGGCCCAGAAGCAGCTCCTGCAGCGCCGGGTCGCCGAGGCGACCCGGGTAACGCGCAGTCAGCCCCGTCTCGACCTGGCCGGCTTCTACTTCGCCCACGGCCTTGCCGCCGAGGCGATGGGGCTGCTCAGGACCATCGAGGTCGAGGATCCGGATCTCGCCGGCAGGCCGGACGTCCTCGCGCTTCGCGGCGCCACCAAGTTCGCGCTGACCCGCTATGACGAAGCGGGGCTCGCCCTCTTCGACAACTCGCTGAACGGCAAGTCGGAGGTTGAGCTTTGGCGGGGTGCCACCAATACCGCGCTGGGGGATTACCGGGCTGCGATCCAGAATTTCTCCAGGGCCGGCACCATACCTCCCGGTTACCCGCCGAACTTCGTCGCCGACATAGCGCTCCTCGGAGCCGAGACTGCGCTTCGCAACCGCGACTTCCGCTCTGCCGGCGCCTATCTTGATGCCGTCAACGACACCCGTCCGGGACCGGCCGAGCAGGCGCGGGTCGACTATTATCGTGGCCGTATCTTTGCGGCCGCCGGCGATTACGAATCGGCGCTTGAGATCTGGACCCGACTGGTGCAGGGCGAGGACCGGTGGGCCAGGATCCGTTCGGAGCTGGCGCTGCTTGACGAGAATCTGGCGCGGAAGACCACGACGCGGGGCGAGGCGATACAGAAGCTCGAGTCGCTGCGCTTCGTCTGGCGCGGTGACCGCATCGAGCTCGACATGCTGTCGCGGCTCGGCCAGCTCTATCTCGAAGAAGGCGACATCCGGAACGGGCTCACCGTTCTGAAGCAGACGGCATCGGCCTTCCCCGACAGCGCCGCGACCCGCGACATCACCCGCACGATGACCGAGGCTTTCTCCAAGCTCTATCTTCAGGGCGGCGGAGCCAACGCGCTTCCGCCGCTGGCGGCGCTGGCGCTCTACGAGGATTTTCGAGAGCTGACCCCGCCAGGCCCCGAAGGCAACGAAATCATCAACCGCCTTGCCGACCGGCTGGTCGCCGTCGAGCTCCTCGAGCGGGCCGCCAATCTCCTCGATCGCCAGGTCAAGTCCCGCCTCGAAGGGGTCGACAAGGCGCGCGTCGGCGCGCGGCTGGCGGTGATCCGTCTGCTCGACCGCAAGCCCGATGCAGCGGTGAAGGCGCTCGCCGACTCGGAGGTGGGCGGCATTCCCGCCGATGTCGCTGCCGAGCGGGCGCGCTTGAGGGCCCGGGCGGTGTTCGAACTCGAGCGGCCCGACGAGGCGCTCAGGCTGATCGCCTCCGATCCGAGCCGCGACGCCGACCTGCTCCGGGCGGAGATCACCTGGAAGACGGCCAAGTGGAAGGAAGCGGCGGACGTCTTCGGCCGGCTCGCCGGCGACGCCGATGCCGCCACCGTCGATGAGAGGCGCGCCCAGCTCGTTCTCAACTATGCGGTCTCGCTGGCCCTTGCCGGCGATGCAACCCGTCTCGGCCAGGTCCGCGCCCGCTTCGCCTCGGCCATGGACCGAACTCAGTTCCGCGAGGCCTTCCGGCTGATCACCAATCCGTCGGAAGGAGCGCTCAACGACTATTCGAAGCTATCGGCGCGGTACCAGGAGATCGACCGGTTCCAGTCGTTCATGGCGAGCTACCGGGACAAGCTCAAGACCACTCTGCTCAGCGCCATCAATTGACCGGCGCCATCTTCGGCAGGGTCGACGCGATGAACGCCCGAGGCGTACCGTCGATCAGGTGCCGAAGCTTCTCACCAGGCTGCCGGCGACGAGATACCAGCCGTCGACCAGGACGAAGAAGATCAACTTGAACGGCAGCGAGATCAGCGCCGGCGGCAGCATCATCATGCCCATCGACATCAGGACCGAGGCGATGACCATGTCGATGACGAGGAAGGGCAGGTAGAGCAGGAACCCGATCTCGAAGGCGCGCCGGAGCTCCGAAATCATGAAGGCGGGGATGAGGACGTGGAACGGCGTGTTGGCGCCCGCCTGCTCGGGCGTCGCCTTGGCCATGCCCATGAACAGGTCGAGGTCCTGTTGGCGGACATGGCTCATCATGAAGTTGTGGAACGGGCGGCTGGTGGCCTCGAAGGCCTCCGCCTCGGTGATCTGCTCCTCGATCAGGGGCGAGATGCCGTTGTTGTAGGCCTCGGTGAAGGTAGGCGCCATGACGAAGCCGGTGAGGAAGAGCGCCAGGCTCATCATCACCACGTTGGGAGGCGAGGACTGGGTTCCGAGCGCGGTCCTGAGCAGGCTCAAGACGATGACGATGCGGGTGAAGGACGTCACCATCACCATGATGCTTGGCGCCAGCGTCAGCACCGTCATCAGCGCCAGAATCTGGACGATGCGCGCCGTCGAGGAGCCGGCGGATGGCCCGCCGAGGTCCAGGGTCAGGCTCTGCGCCAGGACGGTGCCGGCGGCGAACAGCGCGGCGCCGCCGAGCGACACCGCAAGGATGATGGCACGTCGGCTCATCTCTGGGGCGACTCCGTCGGTGGGGCGAGGTGCTCGGCGAAGCTCTTCCGGCCGTCGATGCCGCTTTCGATCACGGTCTCCGACGACTGGCCGAGCAGAATCAGGTGCTCGACATCGTCGCGGCGGACCAGCACCAGGCGACGGCGGGTATCCAGCATGGCGACCTCGATCACCGCGAGCCTCCGGCCGGGGCGGGCGCCGACCCGGGTCGCAGGCAGATAGCGCTTGGCGGCCCAGGCGGCGAGGGCGAAAAGGCCGAGGACCAGCAGCAGCGAGGCCACGAACTTGAAGTAGGTCGCGAGGTCCATGAGCCCGTCTCAGCTCCCGGGGGGGCGGCCATAGGCGCGCGCCGCCCGGACCGGCACGGCATCGCCCCGGCCCGACTCCCGCGCCCTGAGCTGGCGGAGCCGGTTCTCGAGTTCGTCAAGCCCGCGGATCAGCACGGCCAGCGACTCGGCGAGCGGGCGGGCCTCCTTGGGCGGAAGGCGGACGATGTCCCGGCAGAGGGCGTCGACCACCTCCGCCAGGTCGCCGAGCTCGACCTGCTTGCCGGCCCCGGCCGCCTCGAGGGCCGCCACCAGCCGGTCGCGCGTTCGGCCGAGCCTGAATTCGACCTCCGCAAGCATAGTCACGATTCTTTCTCCCCTGACGGGAGCTGCCCATTGGCCTGGTAGACGTAGGAAAGAATTTCCGCCACGGCGGCAAATGCCTCGATCGGGATCTGGCAATCGACCTCGACGGCGGCCAGCACCTCGATCAGGTCGGGGTCGTGGCGGACCCTGACATCGTTGGCGAAGGCCAGCTTCATGATCTTGTCGGCCACCGCTCCATAGCCCTTGGCGACCACGTGGGGGGCGGTCTCTTGGCCCAGCTTGTGCTTAAGGGCAATGGCGACCTGCCGGCGTCGGCGGGCCGGCAGCCGCGGCTTTGCCTCCGCGGCCTCGACCATGTCGACTCGCTCCGGCCCGGCCGGGGCGGGCGCCGGTATCGGGCGACCTTTGGGATCTAGGGGAACGAGGCTCCTGGACACGGGACCACTATAACCGAGTCTCCGGTCGGGCGAAGGCCGGTCGATGGCACGATGCTTGCTTGG
>CAMDFP010000305.1 GCA_945897335.1 Asaia bogorensis
CACCGACCACTACTTCCTGGATTCTGGCGACAGCATCCGCTGCTTCTTCGAAGCCGAGGCGGTGGATGGTGCCGGCCGGCTCACGGTGCCGAAGCGGCGCGCCATCAACAAGATCGGCCATGCGCTGCACGACCTCGATCCCGACTTCGCTGCCTTCTCGCGCGATCCGCGGCTGGCGGCGATCGCAGCCGCGATCGGCGTGTGGCGACCGCAGCTGCTTCAGTCCATGGTCATCCTGAAGCCGCCGGGGATCGGCGGCGAGGTCGGCGCGCATCAGGACGCGACCTTCCTCTACACCGACCCGGTCAGCGTCCACGGCTTCTGGTTCGCGCTCGAGGATGCGACGCTCGACAATGGCTGCCTCTGGGCGCTTCCGGGCGGGCACCGCCTCGGGCTCAAGCGGCGCTTCCGGCGGACCGGGGACGGTGTCGCGTTCGAGGAGCTGGATCCCCGCCCCCTTCCCGAACCGCCCGCCGGCTACGTGCCGCTGGAGGCGAAGACGGGGACGCTGGTGGTGCTTGATGGGCTGTTGCCGCACTGGAGCGCCGCCAACCGCTCGGCACTCTCGCGCGTCGCCTACTCGCTCCACATCATCGACGGGGTTGCGCATTATCCCGACGACAACTGGCTCCGCCGCGGGCCGCACCTGCCGCTCCGAGGATTCTGAAACCGCCATGCTCTACGCCACCAACCCGGCCTGGGAGGCGGTCGCCGCCCCGGCCATCGCCGAGACGCGGGCGTGGATCGCCGGTCGCCGGTTTCCCGAGGACCGCCCCCTGATCGACGTGGCGCAGGCGGTGCCGGGCTATCCGCCGCCGAAGGCGCTGACCGAGCACCTGGCCCGGCTGGTCGCCGATGAGGGCTCGCACCGCTACACCGAGATCGAGGGCCTGCCGGCGCTTCGCCAGGCGCTTGCACGCCACATGAGCGGCTTCTACGGCGGCGCCATCCCGCCCGACGCCGTTGCCATCACAGCGGGCTGCAACCAGGCCTATTGCCTCGCCATACAGATCCTGGCTGGCCCCGGCGACGAGGTGCTGCTGCCGCAGCCGGCCTACTTCAATCATCAGATGTGGCTCGACGGTCTCGGCGTGAAGGCCGTCCACCTGCCCTTCCGCGCCGACCGCCAGGGCGTCCCCGATCCCGACGAGGCGGCGCGGCTGATCGGTCCTCGCACCCGCGCGATCGTGCTGGTGACGCCGAACAACCCGACCGGCGCCGTCTATCCGGCGGAGACTTTGCGGCACTTCTACGATCTCGCCCGCTCGCGCCGCATCGCGCTGGTGCTGGACGAGACCTACAAGGACTTCCTGCCGGGCGATGGCGCGCCGCACGACCTCTTTGCCGATCCGGCCTGGGCCGAGACGGTGATCCATCTCTACAGCTTCTCCAAGGTCTACTGCCTGACCGGCTGGCGGGTCGGCTCGGTCATCGCGCATCCGGATTTCATCGGCCGCATCGCCAAGGCGATGGACTGCGTCGCCATCTGCGCGCCCCGCCTCGGCCAGGAGGCGGCTCTGTTCGGCCTCGGCCATCTCGACGGCTTCGTCGCCGCCAACACGCGGATGATGCGCGAGCGTGCGGATGCGCTGGCGACATCCTTCCGCGCCAATGACGTGGGCTACGAGCTGGTGAGCGTCGGCGCCTATTTCGCCTATGTCCGCCACCCGTTCCGCGGCACGCCCGGTCGCGAGGTGGCGAAGCGGCTGGCCGACAAGCAGAACCTGCTCTGCGTGCCCGGTGCCATGTTCGGTCCGGGACAGGAGGACTATCTCAGGCTCGCCTTCGCCAACGTGCCGATCGAGGTGATGCCGGAGATGGTGAAGCGCCTGAAGGAGAGCCGGGCCTAGCGTTCACCGATCGCGAGACGCGCCCCTCAGTTCAGGAGGTAGATCGACGCCGTCAGCAGCGAGGCGAAGCCGACCCACGCCGCATAGGGAACAAACAGCCAGGCCGCCACGCGATCCTGTCGCCACGAGGCGGCGATGCCGGCAACGACGGCGAGGAGCAGGAGGAGGACGACGGCGAGCGCGAGGTCGATACGATGGAGGGCGAAGAAAATCGGGGTCCAGCTGAAGTTCAGAACGAGTTGCAGCCACCATAGCTGCATGGGCCGACCGCCGCGGTCGCGCTGCCAAAGACGCCACCCGACCACACCAATGACGACGTACAGCACGGTCCAGACCGGCCCGAAGATCCAGCCCGGCGGATTGAACACGGGCTTGCGCAGCTGCGCATACCAGTCGCCAGGGGCCGTCAGGTAGCCGATGGCCAGGCCGCCGCCGACCGTGAGGCAAAGGAACAGGAGGAGGGTCACCCGCCGGTCGATCATTCGACATGTCTCCTTGCTGCCGGGTCATGCGCGGGCGGTGGAAAGTTGGTGGGCGATGACGGGATCGAACCGCCGACATCCTCGGTGTAAGCGAGGCGCTCTACCGCTGAGCTAATCGCCCGAAACCGTTAGCGGACAATGCCCGCACAATAGCCAGAAACGCGAAGGCCGGCGACCATTCAGGTGCCGGCCTTCGAAACTCTTGGGTGAGCCGCGCGCTTCGCACGGCGGAACGACCGCCTCAGTTGATGGCGTCCTTGAGGCCCTTGCCGGCCTTGAACTTGGCCTGCTTGGAAGCAGGAATCTTGATCTCCTCGCCCGTCCGCGGGTTGCGACCGGTGGTCGCTGCACGCTTGGATACGGTGAAGGTGCCGAACCCGACGAGGCGCACTTCCGTGCCGCTCTTCAACGAGTTGGTGATCGAGTCGAACACGGCATCGACCGCCTTGGTCGCGTCCGCCCTGCTCAAGCCGCTGGCATCTGCGACTGACGCCACGAGGTCGTTTTTGTTCACTGGTTGCCCCCCAATCCAAAATGAAAGCTCGCTTCCGTCCCGTCATCCGACACGCCGGCAAGACCGCGGAAGGTGGGCAATCTAGACAGCCATTTCAGCGCGCGTCAACGAGCAAAACAGTGAGAAAACCGCGTATTTCCAGGGTTTTCCGACTGTTTGCAATCGACCGACGAAGCGAAGACTTCGCGTTTCGCAACCACGCATCCGCAAATGAAACGGGCCGGCGAGCGCTGTGCTCGGCCGGCCCGTCCACAGTCGAAACGTAATGCTCAGTGCGTGACGATGCCTTCGCGCTCTTCTTCCTCGGGCTTCGCTGGCGCCGGCTTCCCCTCGGGCTCTTCCCACTTGATGGGCGTGAGCACCTGGGTCAGCGCCTTCTTCAGGACTTCGTCCACGGTCGCGACCGGGATGATCTCGAGGCCCTTCTTGACGTTGTCCGGGATGTCCGCGAGATCCTTCTCGTTGTCCTTCGGGATCAGCACCGTCTTCAAACCGCCACGGAGCGCGGCCAGCAGCTTCTCCTTCAGGCCGCCGATCGGCAGCACGCGACCGCGCAGCGTGACCTCGCCGGTCATCGCCACGTCGCGCCTGACCGGCACGCCCGAGAGCACGGACACGATGGTGGTGACCATCGCCACGCCCGCCGAGGGACCATCCTTCGGCGTCGCACCCTCGGGCACGTGGACGTGGATGTCCTTCTTCTCGAACAGCGTCGGCTTGATGCCAAACTCGAGCGAGCGGCTCTTCACGTAGCTCTCTGCCGCCTGCACCGACTCCTTCATCACGTCGCCGAGCTTGCCGGTGGCCAGCACCTTGCCGCGGCCGGGCACGGTCACCGCCTCGATGGTGAGGAGCTCGCCGCCGACCTCGGTCCACGCCAGGCCGGTGACGACGCCGACCATGTCGGCTTCCTCGGTCTCGCCGTAGCGGAAGCGCCGGACGCCGGCATACTTGCCGACGACCTTCGGCGTGACCTTGATCGCCTTCGCCTTGTCCTTCTCCTTGACTATGTCCTTCACCGCCTTGCGGGCGAGATTGGCGACTTCGCGCTCGAGATTGCGGACGCCGGCCTCGCGCGTGTAGTAGCGGATCAGCTCGCGAAGAGAGTCGTCGGAGATGGAGAACTCGCCCTTCTTGAGGCCGTGCTCCTTCATCTGCTTCGGCACCAGGTGGCGCTTGGCGATCTCGACCTTCTCATCTTCGGTGTAGCCCGGGATGCGGATGATCTCCATGCGGTCGAGCAACGGCTGCGCCATACGAAGCGTGTTCGCCGTGGTGACGAACATCACGTCCGACAGGTCGTAGTCAACCTCGAGGTAGTGGTCGTTGAACGAGCTGTTCTGCTCGGGATCCAGCACCTCCAGCAGGGCCGATGCCGGGTCGCCCCGCCAGTCGGCGCCCATCTTGTCGACCTCGTCCAGGAGGAAGAGCGGATTGGACGTCTTCGCCTTCTTCATCCCCTGCACGATCTTGCCGGGCATCGAGCCGATGTAGGTCCGCCGGTGACCACGGATCTCGGCCTCGTCGCGGACGCCGCCCAGCGACATGCGGACGAAGTTGCGCCCCGTCGCCTTGGCGACCGACTTGCCGAGCGAGGTCTTGCCGACGCCGGGAGGACCGACGAGGCAGAGGATCGGGCCCTTCACCTTGCCGACGCGCATCTGCACGGCAAGGTGCTCGAGGATCCGCTCCTTCACCTTCTCCAGGCCGAAGTGGTCGGTATCCAGCACCTGCTCGGCGCTGCCGATGTCGCGCTTGGTCTTCGAGCGCTGCTTCCACGGGATCGAAAGGATCCAGTCGAGGTAGTTGCGGACCACCGTCGCCTCGGCCGACATCGGGCTCATGGTGCGGAGCTTCTTCACTTCCGCCAGCGCCCGCTCGCGCGCCTCCTTCGACAGCTTGGTCTTGTTGATGCGCTCCTCGAGCTCGGCGGCCTCGTCGCGGCCTTCCTCGTTCTCGCCGAGCTCCTTCTGGATCGCCTTCAGCTGCTCATTCAGATAGTACTCGCGCTGGGTCTTCTCCATCTGCCGCTTGACGCGGTTGCGGATGCGCTTCTCGACCTGGAGGACGCCGATCTCGCTCTCCATGAACGCATAGACGCGCTCCAGCCGCTCGGAGATCGTCGGCACCTCGAGCAGCGCCTGCTTGTCGGCGATCTTGAGATTTAGATGCGAGGCGACCGTGTCGGCGAGCTTGCCGATGTCTTCGATCTGGTTGATCGAGACCAGCACCTCGGGCGGGATCTTCTTGTTGAGCTTGATGTACTGCTCGAACTGCGAGACCACGGCACGCGACAGCGCCTGCAGCTCCTGGCCGGTGCCCTCGACCTCGGGCAGCACCTCGGCCTCGGCCTGGAAGAACTCCTCGTTCTCGGTGTAGCGCATGACGCGGGCGCGCTTCACGCCTTCGACCAGGACCTTGACGGTGTTGTCGGGCAGGCGGAGGAGCTGGAGAACGGTGCCGACCGTGCCGACCTTGTAGATGTCGTCGGTCGAGGGATCGTCCTGCGCGGCGTTCTTCTGGGTCACCAGCAGAATCTGCTTATCGTCCTTCATGACGTCCTCAAGCGCACGGACCGATTTCTCGCGCCCGACGAACAGCGGGACAATCATGTGCGGGAAGACGACGATGTCCCGGAGGGGGAGGACCGGGAAGAGGCCGACGGTGGATTCTGACATGGTGCTCGCTTTCTAAAATAGGCAGGCCGGCATCATCTCGGCAGACGCCGCAGACAGACCGGGCCCCTGCGTAGTCAGGTGGCCGGTTTTCCCTCCCCTTTCAACCCCTTGAAGACAGGGCTTTTGAACCTAGCGTCAGGCCGAGGTCGTGGCGTCGCCGCGACGCTCCGAATGGACGTAGAGCGGCTTCGAGCCGACATCGACCACGTCCTTGCCGATGACGATCCGCTCCACGTCCGAAAGTCCCGGCAGGTCGAACATTGGGTCGAGGAGGATGCTCTCCATGATCGAACGAAGCCCGCGAGCACCCGTCTTGCGCTGAAGCGCCTTCTTGGCGATCGAGCGCAGCGCGTCCTCGTGGAAGTCGAGACGCACGTCTTCCATCTCGAACAGGCGCTGATACTGCTT